>JBHAFL010000001.1:0-6113 GCA_041856085.1 Anaerovoracaceae bacterium
TATTCTCTTTCGAGAGGTTTTTTTCTTCCATGAGCTCGAAGAGATTCAGCTGCCTTGCACCGACGTCTTCCCTGATATTGTTGCAGTTAACGTATATTTTTCTTACCATTATGTCTTCATCGGCTATACGGTCATATAGCTGCGCCATTTTCGGTACGATTATGCTTGAAGCGTTTGTCGGGAAGTCGAGCGACATACTTCCGCGCGCCGGTTCCTCCTCCGAGCGCCTCGTGTACACCACATACAGCGTGAACGATTCGGTGACAACGTTTCTCTCTACCATTTCGAGGGAAATCAGCTCCGACATCTCCTTGACTATAAGGCGGCCCTCTTCATGAGTGTAATCGCGCATAAGCACCTGCCCGCGCGATATCGAGTTTGTCCTCGGCTTATGTTTTTTGATAAGGTCTATGGTCGTCGGTTCTTCGCCCCATGCGTGGTCTATCAGAAGCTCGGCGTCAATCCCGAATACCTTGTGCATAAGGTCTTCGTCAGCTTCCGTTATCTGCCTCATAGTATATATCCCGTATTTGGCGAGGCGTTTAGCAGTGCCTGAACCTATTCTCCAGAAGTCCGTTATGGGTCTGTGCTCCCATAATGTCTCTCTATAGCTCCTTTCGTCCAGAATCCCTATGAAATCCGGCGAATGCTTAGCCGTAATATCGAGAGCGACCTTGGCGAGAAAAAGATTGCTTCCAATGCCTGCCGTCGCCCTAACTCCGGTTTTTTCATACACGGCGTCCATAATCATAACCGCCATCTCTTTAGGGCTTTTGTCATAAAGCTTAAGGTAATTCGTCACTTCCATAAAACACTCGTCTATTGAATAAACATATATATCGTCCTTGGATATGTAGCTCAGGTAGACGCCGTAAATCTCAGCGGAATAGTCGATGTATTTTTGGAGTCTCGGAGGCGCCGTTATGTAGGAAATCCCCCTCGGAATCTCAAAAACCCTACAGCGATTCTTCACTCCTAAGGCTTTCATCGCCGGTGAAATCGCAAGGCATATAGTCTTATCCGTTCTCGTCGGGTCCGCCACCACAAGATTGGCGGTCATAGGGTCGAGCCCGCGCTCCACACACTCGACGGAGGCGTAGAACGACTTAAGGTCTATGCAGATGTAGCAGCGTTCTTTTTTTTCAGCCATTTCTTTGCTCTGTTTTATCAATCTTAACAAAAAATTTTTCGCTATATTACATAATTCGAGTCAAAATTTATAACCGCGAAAAAATCAGGATTATACTCTTTAATTTTCGAGGAAATCGTTTCGGTTATCTCTTCCGCAGTCAGCTTGCATTCCGGCTCAAGTCCGATATCGAAAATGACATTCGTATGCGTAGGCCCCGCGACAAATCTCAAGTCGTGAAAATCGCATACTCCGTCAAGTCCGGCTATAGTCTGAACGAGAATATCCTGTACGGGCTCCCTGTGCGGGTTCTTCATGTCAATCGGGTCCATGTGAGTAGTCGCGAATATCCCAAGCTCATTTCTGAGTCTGTACTCGATTTGATCGACTACATCATGGCTCTGCATAATATCTACCGCCGCGTCAACCTCCACATGTACCGAGCAAAAAACTTTCCCCGGGCCGTAGTTATGCACCGTAAAATCGTGTATCCCCATCACGCCCTCGTAGGATAGGCAAATGTCCTCTATTTCTCTTACAAGCTCAATATCGGGCGCTTCACCAAGAAGCGGACTTATGGTCTCTTTCGTAAGCAGGATTCCGGAGCGAATTATGAAGAGAGCGACCAGAAATCCGAGATAGCCGTCGATTCTGAGCTCGGTCAGGCCTCCGACAATCGTAGCGACGAGCACCGCCGACGTAGCTATGACATCGTTTCTCGAATCCGTACCCGCGGCAATAAGAGCTATGGAGTTTATTCTCTTCCCCGCCGTCACGTAAAAAAGTGCCTGCCATATTTTAACCGCTATCGCGACAGCGAGAATTGTAACTATCGTCCAGCTGAAACTTATCGGCTCGGGCTTCAGTATCTTGACCGCGGATTCTTTCGCTAAAACGAAGCCCACCGCAATTATTACAGCCGATACTATCATTCCGGCTATATACTCTATTCTCGCGTGGCCGTACGGGTGCTCCTTATCTTCGGGAAGACCCGCCAGTTTGAAGCCTATCAGAGTAACTACCGACGAGGACGCGTCGGAAAGGTTGTTTACCGCGTCCGCCATTATAGCTATGCTTCCCGATAAGGCTCCGACTATGTATTTCATCACGCAAAGAGCGAGGTTGGATATTATTCCCACTATCCCCGCGAGCTTCCCGTAGCTGTCGCGCACCTCTTTTTCTCTCACGTTTTCGTAATCTTTTATGAATATTTTAAAGATAAAGTCCATTTTTTTCTCTTAATTAAAATATATGCAAACAGAATAGAAGCTACATTTTTTTTGCAACAGGTATGCCGTACTCGTTTATTGCGGCCATTCGCCGTCCCGTACAAGTATAGCACATCCATTAAGGGAAAAAAAGCGGTTATGTTCAATAAAAATGATGCTCGGTTTTTGAACCGGGCATCACGTGTTTTATAAGGAAAACCCCGCGTTTGACGCGGGGATGGTTTTTTCAATATTATACGGGCATCTATCTGTACTCTATCAATGCGGATACATCTTTTCGAGGCGGCGCGTCGTTTTCTTCGTCTCTGTAACCCATAGGGATTACCGCGCCTATACCCATATTTTCAGGAAGATTGATGAGCTCCGCTAATTTTTTCTCGTCGAAATAGCCCTGAATTACAGTGCCGATACCCTTTTCGTGCGCGAGCAGGCAGAACGTCTGAGCTGCGATACCGCAGTCGAATGCTTCCCAGAAGTTTCCCTTGTCTGTGGAGAACGCGCCGTCTCTCTCGAAACCCGACCTGTTTTTTATGTAGCAGATAATCATCACCGCCGAAGCTCTCGAAAGAGCCTTAGCGTTATACTCGAAGCCCCCGCAATATTCTCCGCTCGCAAGCTTTTTTAGAGTTGACTTATCCTCAATAACAAAATACCTTACAATCTGACTGTTTTTCCATGACGGTGAATATCTCGCGGATTCGATTATTTCCTCTATAATCTCATGCTCAACGGGCTTTTCTTTGTATTTTCTGACACTTCTTCTTTCTTTGATTGCTTTGATTAGTTCCATTTTTTCCTCCGAATTGCCGATTTTTATCTGTTTTTGAACTCGGCAGGTCTTTTTTCGAGGAATGCTTTCATTCCCTCTTTTTGGTCTTCAGTGCCGAAACATACTCCGAAGCCCTCTGCCTCAAGCGCCGCGCCGCTGAACATATCAAGGTGATATCCCTTGTTGATGAGAGTCTTCGACTGTCCCACTGCGATTGGAGCGTTGGAGACGATTTTTTTAGCTATCGCCTCTACGGTATTCATAAGCTCTTCCGGCTCTGTGACCTGCTGCACAAGTCCGATTCTGAGTGCCTCATCAGCCTTAATATTGGTGGCTGAAAGAATGAGGTACGACGCCATTCCCGGGCCTATAAGCTTAGAGAGTCTCTGAGTCCCGCCGAAGCCCGGTGTAATTCCGAGTCCAACCTCCGGTTGTCCGAAAAGAGCCTTAGCGGACGCGATTCTGAAGTCGCAAGCCATAGCGATTTCACAGCCGCCGCCGAGGGCAAATCCGTTTACTGCTGCGATAACCGGCTTCTCCATTTTTTCGATGTAGTTCATAACCTTGTTGCCAAATGCGCCGAACTTCTTACCCTCTATAGGGCTGAGCGTACTCATCTCGGCAATGTCGGCTCCCGCTACGAACGACCTGCCCTCACCGGTAAGTATAACGCAGCGAACTTCATCATCGTCGCTGATCAGATTAAACACGTCATAGAGCTCGCTCAGAACCTTTCTGTTAAGCGCGTTAAGCGCCTCAGGTCTGTTAATTGTGACATAGCCGATTTTTTCTCTTACTTCATACTTGATTGTTTCAAACATTATTTCAACTCCTCATAAATATTTAATAAGTATTGCCAATTCTCATATGCTCAAGTATAACACATCTTTGACAAAAAACAAACAATATTCTGCCCTGCCGAGAGGACAGAATCAATTTGCCGACGCTTATGAATGTAAATAATCGTATGACGACAGAATCTCTGAATAAGATCGAGAGTATTCTATCCTCTTATAAGTCTGCCGAGCTCTTCTGCGCTGATTCCCGCCATATATTCGCCGAGATTGAGCTCTCTCAGCTTATCCGGCAGAGTTTCGTCGAGCACGGCTCCTACAAGTCCCGCTTCGAGCTCTGCGATATCGCCGTTCCCGAAGAAGTCTCCGCTTATGCTGATATCCTTAATTTTACCGGAGTCTGCCGTCAGATTGACGGTGACAAGTCCTGCGTCGAACTTCTCCTCTCTAATCATCTCATATTTAGAGCATTTACCGTATCTCCACTCCCAAGTGGCGTATTTTTCGTCTCTGAGCTTTTCGATTTCCCTGATGTCCCGTTCGCTGAGCTCATAAGCTTCTACCGAGCTGTCGCCGAGGATATGTGCTTTTAGCGCGGACTTGAACTCGTCCATAGTTATCTTTTTTTCGGCATTGGCATTTATCGTGGTTACCCTTGATTTGACGGATTTAACGTTTTTTGATTGGAATTTCGCCGCCTTGACATTAAGGGCGCCGGCTACGTTCGCCATATCGGAATCGAGCATTATGCAGCCGTGGTGCATAACTCTTCCCTGTTTGATATATTGCGAGTTGCCTGAAAATTTTTTGCCGTCGATGGTTATATCGTTTCTGCCGTTAAACTCCGCCGAAATGCCGAAGCTCTTGAGCACGTCGATAATAGGGACGATAAACATCTTGAAGTTCAGCCCCTCCATATCTTTTTTATCCACTATAAAGGTGAAATTAAGATTACCCATATCGTGATAAACCGCCCCGCCTCCCGAAAGGCGTCTCGCCACTCTAATCCGTTTCTCGTCCACCACCTGCTGATTGACTTCCTCCGCCGCATTCTGGTACTTCCCGATTACTATGGTGTTTTCGTTCTGCCAAAGCATAAAATATCCGTCGTCCTTAGGCAGTTTCTCAAAAACATATTCTTCAAGCGCAAGGTTGAAATATGGGTCTGTACTCCCGGATTCAATATACTTCATTATTTATCGATTGCCTCTCTTTTAATTTTCTCTGCTTAAGCCTCACATATCGAGGCTCCTTATCCGCCGACTCTCAGTCCGCGACTATGCCGCTGTACGCGTCGGGATTCTTAGGGTCGGACATTTTAACGGCTATGGCGGAGTATCTCGTCTGCACCTTTTTACCGTCGTCAGCTCTCTTATACCCTCTCACGCGGAAAAAATATGTTTTGCCGTCCTTATAGTCGCTCAAAAACACCTTTCTCTCGGAGGTCGTCGCAAGCAAGGTGTATTCCTCTCCCTCATCTTTTCCGTCCTCGGAAATATAGCTTATGTTATAGCCCCCGAGCTTAACGTCGCTGTCGTCCGTATCCCACGTCAAGCTCCAGCCCTGATATCCCGCAGTGAGACTCATACCGTCAAGCTTGATTTTCGCCAGATTAGACTTGCTGAATCCCTCCGAGTTATCGATGTACCATATATGATTCAGAGAGGCTATGGAGTTCATCGTGGTGTTCTCGAATCTAAGAATTCCGAGATTCCTGCCGCCCTTGTTCTGAGCGGAATCGACCGCGTAGAACCTTCCGTCTTCATAGTCGGTAATAAGCGCGCCGTGCAGTCCCGACGACGAGCTTCCGTAGACAACTATACCCTCAGGGTGCCGTTTCAGCAGCTTCTTCAGCTTGGTTTTTTTATCGTAGGCGCTGCCGTCTAAGTAACCGTGAACTATATGATAGCTGAGTCCGTCCGCCTCATAGGAGTATTCGTATTTTAGCGAGCTCCCGTTTGCAGAGGTGCAGGCGGTTTTTCGCAGGGTGTTGTTCGTAACCCTGTTAAAATGTGCCGAGCCGTCAAAATACAGCGCCCTCATTATCATATATGCATTGGCTGAAAGCACGCAGTCGCTTGACTTATAGTGCTTAACATAGTAATATCTGTCGTCTTCGATGTTCAGTTTTGATAGGTCTGTTTCTCCGTAGCCATAGGAATAAAAAATGGGGGACGTAAGCATCAACCCCA
>JBHAFL010000002.1:0-29342 GCA_041856085.1 Anaerovoracaceae bacterium
CGTTATAGCTAATCTCAATCTTTTTATTTTGTGACGCATCAAACAGGCTATCGTTATCTGTAACCTGTTCAATTCTTTCATATCCTGTATCAGGATCCCTTTGAATGTAAATTAGTTCATCTACTTCTTCGCTTTTATTAATATTAAAATAGCTCCAATATCTATCGTATTCCGGAAAATAAGTGAAAATCCCTTGGTAATCCTTGGATGGTACACAATATGCTCCCATAAGCGCCGGTCCCATATTCTTATACTTTACTTTTCCATCAATAAACTCATAAATATTGGTTGCAGATAAAGTCTTATGTGAAAATCCATTGCTAATCATAAGCTCCGGTACGCCATCACTTTCAAAATCATAAAGGGTTGCTACATAGTCCGAGAAATCAACATTGTAGGACTTTAGATATTTGGGTTTCCGGTCATTTTCCTCGTTTGAATAATATTTAAAATATGCGTCGTCACTGGTATAGATTTTTCCTGTATTTAAAAACTCTCGATTAAAAATAAAATTCTTGTAGGCTGATTCCCACTTATCAAATTTAATATTTTCATTTACCTTTATTTTTTGGGTTTCCTCATTTTCTCCTTTGATTTTGTAAAAGAAGTCTCCTTTTCTATTAACAATCCCTTTCGGTGCCAAAATTTTGTTATATAGATATTCAAACTTTTCTATCTTTCTGTGTTCTTTTTTCTTGTAATCATATTCATATAATGTAGCATGGTTTAAGCTATTCGGCTTATTTCCTTTTTTTCCCTTAAGATAATAATATTTGCCGTTCGAAATATTTGCTGAGGTGAATCCATTATTTCCGGTATCAGTCCAGTTTTGAACTTCAAAAGAATCAATAAGTTCACTTTTTTCTGTTTCAAAAGTCGCCTTATATATATATGCTGTTTTTCCATTAATGTCATATGCAAAATAGCAACAATCTTTGTTAATTTCAATGATCTCTGTTGCACCAAAGTTTGCATCACTTTCTTTTCTCTCCTTAGCAATTTCCTCACCTGTTTTAGTATCAATTGCTGTATATCCTGTATAATGTCCGAGAACAAGCTTGTCTTTAGCAAAAGAATAAATAGGCTCAGACATTAGACATATATCTTTATCGACAATAAAACTTTCATCTGTTTTGAGGTCATAATAATATAATCCCGACATATCTGTAAGATAAAAAATCTTATCGTTGTCTATACCGATTAAAAATATCCAATCTTCTGTATTTGAATCATTTTTTATTTTACACTCGGTCAAAATTTTACTGTCTCCGGTAGCAATGTCATATTCACAAATTTTATTATTCGATTCAACATAATATACCTTATCGCCATTAGAATATAACCTGCACCCATTTCGAAAAGAAAAGTCGTCACATAATAGCTTCACATCCGAATCAGCATTAAATACTAAAAGCTTACCAACGTACTCGGGCGATTGATATATGTTTGCCCAAAAAACTCTCCCATTAATGTTAGCAATATCCGTTGAAAAATTCTCGTTTTCTAAAGTATCACTTACCCTAAGCTCATAGAGTTTCCATTCATTTTCTTTATCCGAACTTAAACCGCAACCGGAAATAATTAAAAGAGTTAAAGTTACAAAAATTATAAACGATATTATTTTAAAATATTTTAGTTTTTTCTTTAGCATCCGTTTCACCTTTAGAACTAAACTATTAGTAAACCTTTACCTTTAATGTTGTTGTTTCGGAGCTGCTTTCGTCAAAAGCAGTTAAGACTAATTCCGCCTCACCTGTATTATCACTCGACTCTATTCTTATTCTCCTTTCAAACCCGTATGTGTCAAGTATCTCATACTCAATAGGAAAAGTTGACTTAACCTCTAATAAATCAGGCCTTGTATATCCTATATCTCCATATTTTGTTTCAATATAGTACCAAGTGTAGCCATACTCATCCGTTTCTTGTCCTAATATGTTCACCTTTGACTTACGCGCCGCTGTACCAACTATATCATATTTTGTTCCCGCGCCATCTCTTATGTTTATTCCCTCTGGAGGAAGTACCTTTCCATTATATTTTGCTTCATCACTTTCAATATTAAGGTTCCAGTCTTCATAAAAAAAGTCTTGGTCGACTTTCACAGTTATGTCAATGTATTCATTTTTACCTAAGTTTATATCATTCTGTGATAGTGAAATAACTTCTGTTTCTACTTCATCGCTCGAACTATAAAAATCATCGTCCGCCTCATCTTCACTGGAATATACTTCATTATAAAAAGCATTATTATCCGGCACTTCATGTTTATTTGTTCCATTATCCAGTGCAAATAACAGCAATGAAATAATAGTACAAATAAGTAAAGTTGAAAAAATTAAAATACCTTTCGATTTAGTCTCTTTTTTTTCATTCTCACCAACATTACTTTTTTTATTTGCTGAAACAGGTGAAAAATTATTTTCCGTACTAATTGGCTCAATTTGATTTAATTGCTCATTTTTTTTTGCCTCAACCTCATCTTTGTCGGTCTTTTCTATACTATATTCATAAGATTCAAAGCCAATTCCACAGTTTTTACAGAACTTAGCTATTTTCCTGTTTTCTGTGCCACATTTTTTGCAATACATCGAATCTCCTTTCAATGTAACATAAAAATAAATACTTAAATTATTAATCTAACGTTAAGCTAAAATTGCATCTTTTTAGTCTTCAGGTTCAGCTTTTTTATATTTAGACAGATGCTCTCCACACATATCGCAGTAATTATCCGAATTTCTTAAGCCATTTCCACATTTCATACAATAGTAGTCAGGCTTGTGTTCACTCTCATTATTTTTTTCGGAATTAAACTTTATGTTGTTTGCAGATTCGTAATTTTTTGTGAGGGGGTCCTTTACATCTTCCGTAAATGAACTCCTTTTTAGGTACTCGTTTGTCCCCATATAATTCCTAAGATCTAATGATTTAGTGAAATACAAATTCCATAAGAAAAAATAAATAAGGGTTGATAAAATAGAACCTATACTTTGACTTATTGCAACTTGATAGCTCCTATGACCTATAAATATAATTATTGCTTCAACAATTAATGTTAATATGCCAATACTATTGAAAAAACTTAGAAAATTAACATCTTTTTTTATAATTTTATCACCGAGCGTAAAACACACATAAATAGAAAATACACATGCAGCAGCGGGCATCCACATAACAAGCATAGTTCCAAGCCCTATATGTGCCCCATCATATGCATCTGCTAACGAATTCAATAGACTAATATTTTTTATCGCCGTATATCCATAAAAAATTGTCATTAGTGTGGCGAGTGATCCTCCTATGTATAAAAGTGTGACCACGCCTTTTATAGTCCCAAACAGATCGCTATAACTATATTCGTTTTCATTTTCTGTATTTGAGTTATTTGTGCTTTTATGGCTTTCAGTTTCCAGTGAATTATTTATAGCATGAGATTGGTTTTTCTCATTCTCGTCGTTTTTATTTCCTATCGATTCAAGATTTTTATCTTCCATTTCATTTCACTTTTATTCTCTATCCTTTCTTTCAAAATACAATAAAACATCACCTATAATCATAACTATAAGTGATGCTTTATATTTTATTCACCTGCCTGTTCAGAGTTGAGTTTGGAAATTGATAAACTATAATAAGGATAACCACTACCCTCGCCAATAATATTTTTCCTATTCAAATCTATGTATATATCTCCGTTTTCATAGCTAGCGGCATATACATAAGCAGATCCTTCAACCTCGACTCTATCAAATTCAAGCGACATATATCCCGTTTCCATATCTACACCGCCCTTTAACCAATGTGATCCGGCTTTTCTATCCGGATAATTTGGAAGCGCTGTGTATGACAGCAGTGCGTTGATATATCCGTCGGAAGTAACATCGCTAAATTCCACCGTGCACTTCGCCCAATCTGACAATCTTCCTGTCCATATGGCATCATCTAATTTGAGCTTGTTTAATTTAGTTTTTGAGAAAGTCAGTTTCTTAAATTTCCACTTATTTCCGCTTCTCACATATTGTGCCTTCGCACTTCCTGCAACATCTGCGATACCTCTATCAACTACCATTTTCACTCTAACGTTAGCAGTTTTACCGCTCTTAGATACTTTTTTTGAAAGCACTTCAAATTCAGTAAGCTCACTGTCTTTAATTGAAAATCTCTGCTCTGAACCCGAAATCATTATACCAAGTGAATTGCCAACCACATTTTTTCTGATTGTCTCATCAGATAAATTAAACATTGGAGCTGCACTCGCAACTTTAGTT
Source organism: Anaerovoracaceae bacterium (assembly GCA_041856085.1). Lineage (GTDB taxonomy): Bacteria > Bacillota > Clostridia > Peptostreptococcales > Anaerovoracaceae > RUG754. The sequence continues at coordinate 4,266 of JBHAFL010000002.1, forward strand.
GACAGACAAAGTACCATGAAAATAACTGTTGCCAACACCATAAATAAATGCCTGAAATTTAATATTTTTTTGTTCATAACTGCCTCCTTGCAAAAGACTGAATAAATTTAACTCCAAACTATATATTTTATTGAAGTTATTGCTACAATTTTAACTCACAAATCGCTTCATGTCAATTTAAAACATCTTTTTGATAATGCAATCTGCGTTCCATTACTTTATTCCAAGATATGAATAATGAGGTATTTAAATGATCGCAGAAAGAATCAAATTTTTAAGAGAGCAAAACTCACTCACTCAAACGCAGCTTGCAAAGAAATTAAGCATAACCCGATCAAGTGTTAATGCTTGGGAAATGGGGATTTCTATCCCTTCAACGAAATACTTAGTTGAATTAGCTGATAATTTTGGAGTATCTACCGACTTTTTACTGTGCAGAGAAACATCGTCAACAATTGATATCTCCAGTCTATCTGAAAAAGATATTCAGCTGATATATCACTTGGTAAATAATCTCAAAAACAAATAATGCCCACATAGTGAAATGTGGGTATTTTGAGGGATATAGGACAAAAAGAGTTGGTGACTAATCCCAATATATAGGATAATTTGATGATCTATGCAGCTCGCCCCAAACGACTGCATCACCCCATTGAGGAATACTCCTATCAATTCTTTCCTTGTGGCTCATTTTGTTGTATATATCAGAAATACTTTTGTCTGTTGGCATCAATTCTAATATCTCGGAAGCAGAAAGCGGCTCTGGCGAATGCATGTAGCACCACCAGAAGACCGCTTTTATTCTTCTTTCAATAGAAAGTCCTCTATGATCCCTTAACATCGCTCTAAGCCTTGAATTTACTCCTCCTTCAATCCTGTTGTTAGTTGAGGGTATTGTCTCAAGCTGTTCCTTTAAGTCATCATCCAAGTATGTAAACATGGTACCTTCTTTGATTAGCCTTAGAATTGAACGCTCTGCTTTTAGAAGTCTCTCATGAGTAGGCCTGCAGTTTCCATATTCATCATAGGTCATTTGTCTCAGAAACCTATTGTATTTCTTTATCCATTCAATAAATCTATCTGTCCAATCCCTTGCTTCTTTGACATTATCTAGATGGAGCAAGTCTTTTGAAAGCATGTAAAGATCTGCTCCGGCTGCTGTTTTAGGTCTACTTGTTGTGTAGCGTTTTACCTGACAAAAAACATGAAAAAGGCATCTTTGATGATTAGTATTTGACCATGTTTTCTTTAAAGCTTTCGTGAATCCTGTTCCTCCATCGGATACAACAACCTTCGGTTCTGATATTCGTGACATAAGAGAACTCCAGGCTCTTGAATGTTCATATCTGCAAAGATACCAGCCAAGAACATAATTATCATCACAACAAATTAAGATGCAAGCCTTTCTACCAAGATATATTCCATCTATGTACAAAATGTCTTCTTTAGATTCAATTAGAGGAGGTAATGGCCATATCTCCCAGAACTTTGATGTCTTTCTTCTAAAGGTTCTTCCCTCGCCAGGCATACCGTTCTGAGTATCACGGCTAAATAGCCACTTTAAGAATATCTTTAATTGCTTTGCATCACTAGCTATTTTAGGAGTTGTTACAGACGAGCACTCCTTGCATAACCATCTTTGAGAACCGGATTTATTCTTACCATACTTAATACAAATACCGCCGCAAACAGGGCAAATTACATTCCTCATTTTATCTTCCTCCAGAAATCTTGTTTCTAAAGAAGATATAACCTCAATTTAGCTTGATATTTCAACGGTTTTTTGCCACTTTCACCAACTCTTTTTGTCCACCCTCAATCTTCTTTCAAACAACTTAAAACCGCCGTATCCATTGATACACAACGGTTACAGCGGTTTAATCAACGTTTTCTTCTGTAAGAATGTTTTTACCGGCTCTTTGTGACCAATATGCCGGTCAGCCCTTTCCCCCTATAAGCCTCCGACTTTTGTGACAGCTAAAAAACATATTTCTCAGAAGCTCCGTCCCGAGCCTGAGTGCGAAGCTCCGGACGAGCCTGAATATGAGCTCGAGAACGGCGAGTCTCCGCCGCCGTCATCATCGTCATCTTCAATAGGGTCATAGGTTCTCGTAATATCCGACCTTAAAAATCTGTCGCTTATCGCCCTGATAAACAGGCTGCCCTTTACAATATAGTTATTCGCGTCGAAAGCTATGCGCGGCGTCTTCATTCCCGCCTTTGCCGCAGCCATATCTATAAGCGCTACAATCAAGCCGATAATAAGAGCTGCTGTCAAGCCGAAAATCCAATTCCCCATGCTTCTCGGAACTCTGCCTGTTTTTTCCATATGCTCGAGATTATCGAGAAACTTTACTGCAGCTTCGTACTTATCATCTCTTTCGGATTGACTTTCGAGCCTCGAAAGGTTAACCTCCGTAGTTTTATCAGCGATACTCCCGTATGACATCACTCTCGAGGTATCCGAAGAGGTGAAAAGTACCGCTATAATCCCGTCGTAATTTTCACCAAAGCCGTAGCCGTTATACACATAGAAGCTGTCGGCATATTCGTCGCTGAGCATATTGTAACTCGAATTCGAAATATGAATGACTATATCATATCCGAAACGCTTCGACATCTCTCCTATTCTCGACTCAAGCTCCTCAAGCTGAGTTTCAGTAAGCTTGCCGGAAGCGTCATTTACCCTCGGCGCCGAGCTGTCGTGCGTTCTGACGAAATCGCTTCCACGGTCAGGGTACCACTCCGGAATAAACGGTATTCCCTTAACGAACAATGTTTTCATATTTTTTATCCAGTCGGAAACTCCGGCAGCATAGTCACCGTCAACCATATAGTTATATAGCTCGTCATCAATGCTGTTCGCAATGTCTTGAGTATATAATCCCATCGTGTCAGATCCGGTGCAGCATGTCCACCACCCTCTGTCGTCGGGATCCATGCATATCATGAGGCAGACTCCCTCGCGCTCCTCTCCGAAGCCGTAGCCGTTAAAGTCATAAAAATCCGCGGCATAGATCTTTCTTTCAAGTCCGTAGGTCGATACATCGGTAAACACGACTATATCCTTGCCGCTTTCAGCGCTTGACCTGCTGATCAGCCCGGCAATCTCCTTTTCTTCACTATCCGTGAAGATATCGGCTACGTCAACCACCCTGGGCGCGTCCGCGTCGTGAAAGAATTCAAACTTTGAAACATCCTCAGGATACCAGTCCGGCATTTTGTTGTTTCCCGGGCTTTTGGCACTGTTGCCCGAACTGTCCCCCTTGCTTTTACCGGAATCTCCGCCGATGCCGCCGCCGTCTTTCTTTCCCTGAGGCTCCGTTCCATGCTCTTCAAAATAATCTCTCATATAGGCCAAAGCTGAATAGAGAACTCCGAACTCACCATATTCATCGAACATCTCTACTGAACTTTTCGCAGCAAATTTGACATACTTCTGAGGTATCAGTTCTGCCGTATTGCCGTAGAATGTATAGTGTACCTTGTTCTCTGAAACATCATAGGTTATCATTATGCCGCTCTTATTCTTACCGTAGCCGAAGCCGCAGTCCTCATAGTAACCGTCAGCGGAATGTTCAATGTCGCTTATACCTTTCTCTTTAGCGTCGACCGCGACAAGCACCATGTCTATCTTGTATTTATCTATAAAAGATATGCAGTCTTTATCAAGCTCGTTTCTTTGCGCCTCTGAAAGATTACCGGTGCTGCTGCTTGCGCGGTAATAGTCGGTAGAATATTTCCCGTCCGCAAAAGCTGTATTGCCGTCAGATACTATACCGCCCGCATTCAGATATGCTGCGGCAACTATCAGGCAAATGATAAGAAAGCTGATTATTCTTTTCATCTTCTACCACCCCATAAAATACATCAAGGTAAAACCGGCGAATAAAATTGCTGATACAAGCCCCGTCCTCTTCGCAAAACGGCTTATTACGACCCCCTTATCGATAGGAAGCCTTCCTACTACTTTTCCCGTCTGTCCGTTCACGGCGAAGCTGTATTTATTTTTATTATGCTCCACGTCGAAGAGATAAACCGGAAGAAGAGTATAGCTGACGTCAACCTCCGCGCTCAGCTTCTTTCCCGTCACACTACATGAGCTATATTCCGATTCCACCTCTCCCATTACCAGTGACATAGCCGAGGTTGCCATACGTCTCATCGCTCTCTCGGATATTATATCCGACTCCACGTCGAACCTGTCGGCGGCAAAGCCCGCAAGATATCCGGTATTAAAATCTGCCGCCTCGTCCATATTAAACGGCTCAAGCGAGTCCATAAGGTCATCGCCGACCTTGTTGCTCGCGTCTATCGGCAAATCGTCAAAATCAACCGAAATTTCCCGACTAACGTCGTAATATTTCGTTTCTGTAATTATATAATCCCCTTTTCTGTACGATGAACTCTTTTCGCACTCGAAGCTCACATCGCCGCTCAGTCTGCCGTTAAACACCCAGAAAGGAACATAAAGACCCGTAATTTTTCCAATTCTGCTCTCCGAAAAGAAGTTTCTCGGAAGCAGGCGCTTTCCCTTATAGTATTCACGCACCGCCTTCGGAAGCTCCTTTGAGTTAATCTTAAAGGGAATTACCTTATTCGGTCTCATATTGCCCGATACCTTATCCGTAAGGACAATATTGTTGCCGCAGTACGGGCAGGTAAGTGCGAACTGCTCCGGATTCGCTATTACCTCCGAGCCGCAGGAAACGCAGACATAAATCGGGAGCTCCTCCGGTTTTTCCTGCATTGCAATTTCATTAAGGGACGCGAAGTCGAAGCCCTCTATGTCAGTTTCGGGTTTTGCAGTTTTCTCCGTGCTTCCCGATTCAACTTCCGATGTCGTGCCGCAGTAATCGCATACGAGCATCCCCTTGTCCGGGTCAAACCTCATCGCGGAGGAACAGGACGGACACTTCTGTTCTTTTATGTTTCCCATATTCCTATCTCCTGATATCTCTTCAAAAAACCGTAAGTTATATTATTTAATATCATAAAAAACATTCGCAAAATACTCAATCTGCAGTTTTATCTCAATTGTCCGAAATCAGTTGAGCTTAGGCTCGCCCTTTCCTCTTATAAGCTCTCTGTCCATCGCCTCGTTAGCAAGTACGATATTTATCTTATTCTTATATTTCTCCGTCATCGACTCATCGCCTAATTTTTCATAAAGCTCCGCGAGCTCTTTCATCGCGTCCCTGTTGGACGGGCTGAGTCTTAACGCTTCTTTATAGTACGCAATCGCCTCTTCATACGCCGCTCTTACCACTTCGTCCTCGCCCGCGCTTATGTCGGAGCGCGACTCCGCGAGCTCGCGCTCCGCAATTCTTCCAAGCTCACGATATGCCGCCGCAAGATAGTACCAAAGCGGCCACCAATCCCTGAATCGACTCTCGGTATATGGCTTGAGAACCTTGATTCCCTCATCAAATTTTCCTGAAAGCACGAGATTATACCCCTCTTCTATCCTGACAGGCTCCTCAAGCTGCAAAAGTCTCTCCCTTATCTCTTCGACCGTTTTTACGAGCTCATCGCTCTCTTTGCCGGTCAAAGACGAAACCCCGCGCTCGTCCATAAGCTCGAGATACTTATCCCAAACAAGCTTTGTCTTGACATACAGACCCATATTGAGATATGCATATCCTAAGAAATAATGGCTCTCCGCATGGCGCGGATTCTTCGAGCAGGCAACCTCGAACGCCTCTATGGACTCCGCCTTGAATCTGCCTATCACCTCGCTTGCGGCTGAAATCGCGGACGGCGAAAGGTCTTCAACCGCAGTATCGTGCGAAATCTTCTCGTATTTGTCTTTCAGCGCCCTGCCGTAGCAATAATAGGCGTCCGCATTGTCAAAATCAATTTGAAATGCCGCTCTGAAGCTGATTATAGCTCTGTCAAGCTCGCCCTCTTGAGCATATTCCACACCCTGAGCGATGAGTCCCTCGGCGAATTTTTTGTCGAAGTTTCTCAGTATATATGAAATGTAACTGTCTTTATATTTGAATTTCGGCTCGCAGCCTATGATAAAAGCCATATTGAGGGCAATTTTCAAAACCGTTATCCCGTCTAATTCGGTTCGCCTTATCGGAACCGGCACGCCGCTCAATATATCTTTAACTCCCGCTTTTTCGAGATAGCTGTCCGAGAGCTCGTCGAAAAGCATTTCTTTTATGTATTCGGCGAGTAATTCTCCTATCCTGTCGGTTTTTTCTATATTCATCTTACACCTTTCCGTATTTCCCAGCCCTTTGCAATAAAACGCTTATAATTAAGCTCGTCAAGATTGGCTTCAAGGTCTTTTGTCAGCATGTATTCCGCCCGATTATCCATATCTTTAACCGCTCCCGTCGCCTCAAGTTTCTTCGCAAACATAAGCATTATCCTGTATTGGTCTTCCTTGCGGCGTTCCCTGTGCTGATAGCCCTCTTCATAGTAGAACTCCGCAAGGCGCGAATAAAAATCGAATGCTGAGCTCGGCTTCTCTCCTGAAAGATTCTCAATCATATATTTCAGAGTGTTCTCAAAGCCGCCCCTGTTATAGTAGATGTCCAGCATATTTTCAATCATTCTGAGACGGCAGACTTCCTCCGCGCTCAGATAGTCCGTGGAGATAACCTCATAAGGAGCCTTGTCCCTATACACGATACCGTATCTTTCGCAGGAGTCGAAAATCGGCGTTCCCCTCAGAACCTTGAGAAAGCCGAGCTGCAGCATGTCTGCATTGAGAGCGTAGGCCTTATCAAAGCTCAGCCCGAACGATTCGATTCCCTCATAAGGAAGACCCGCTATCAAATCAATATGGATATGGCAGTTGCCGAGAGCAGCGAGTTTCCCGATGTTATCGATAAGCTTCGCTTCGTCGGACATACGGTTTACGGCTTGAAGCGTTCTCGAATTAAAGGATTGCAAGCCTATCTCAAATCTGAACAGCCCTTTTCGGGCTTTTTTCAGTATCCGCACCATTTCGTCGTCGATAAGCTCACCGCACAGCTCGAACTGGAAGACGGTCACACCGTTGTCATTCTCGATTATGTGGCTTAATATCCTGTTTGCCCGCCGCGAACTCAGGTTGAAAGTCCTGTCTATGAACTTGACCTGCATAACTCGCTTAAACAAAAAATATGAGAGCTCTCTCTGTACCCTCGTAGTGTCGAGAGTTCTGACCTCCTTGTCGACGGAGGACATACAGTAGGTGCAGTTAAACGGGCAGCCCCTCGAGGATTCATAGTAGACCACCTTGTCCTCAGCCGGCTCTAAAATCGAATATGGAAAAGGAAGAGCGTTAAAATTCATAGGCTCTGACTCCCTGTTTATGAATATCCTGCCCCCGTCCCTATAGCTCAGACCCGGTATGGTGCTAAGCTCATCGGATAGGGTCAGACACCCCTCGCTCCTTACTCCGTCAATCGCTCTTACGAAGCGGTAAAACGGATATTCGCCCTCGCCCGAAACTATATAGTCGCACCAGTCGTACTTTTTCATAAACTCAGGAATTCCGAAGCTTACCTCAGGGCCGCCGAGCATAATTAAAATATTCGGTTTGGCTTTTTTGAGGTCGCAGCACAGTTCCTTTATCTTCTCGATATTCCATAAGTAGCAAGAAAAGCAAACTAAATCATAGTTTGCCCTTATCACTTCCGTATAGATGTAGTTCAAATCGTTGTTTATGGTAAACTCTCTGAGGCTTACGTCTGATTTTTCGTTAGCGACCACCGTATACAGATAGCGGAGCGCCAAGTTTGAATGTACATATTGTGAATTCAGAGTTGTCAGCAATATCTTCATTTTTTTCCTTTTTAGAGCATTCTGAAGCGCTCGTCTTTTATAAGCGTTCGGTCCCCAATACATCTCTTAAGCGACTCTATCATTCTGTCTCCGTCCGCAGGCAGGTTGCCCCTGAGCGAAACGTAGTTAGAGGCGTGGTTAGACCTGAATATGCACGTCTTCTCGGGTTTAGCGTTTTCGAGCATCAATATGGATTCCCTGATAACCTCATCAGGCGTGAGGAGCTCGAACAGCCCCTCTCTGTAATCCTTAAGTATCGGCGCGGGCTCCTCAAGCATAAGCGTCAAAACGCTCACATAGCTCGCGTTCATCTCGCTTATCATCTTACCCGTCTCCGCGGCGTGCTTCTCCATAAGCTTCCTGCCGCCGAGTCCCGCTATGAATGTCACCGATGTCAATATCCCGGCGGCTTCCAATTTTTTAACTCCCTCGATGAGCTGCTCTCTCGTCTCTCCCTTATTAACCATAGAAAGCACCTCTTCGGAGCCCGATTCCGCTCCGAGATAAATCATCTCAAGCCCGTGTTCCCTCAGCTCCCTCAGTTCCTCCTCCGTCTTCCTGAGAGCGTCGGAAGCTCTGCCGTACGAGCTCACCCTCTCGCATTCCGGAAAAAGTTCCCTGATTCTATCCAGTATTCTGAGAAGCTTCGGGTTGGACAGGCAGAGCGCGTCGCCGTCACAAAGAAAAATTTTTTCTACGCTTCTGTAGTGTTCTCTCGCCCAGCGCAAGTCTTCCATAACCTCGTTTTCAGGTCTCAGTCTGAAAGTCTTAGCCTTATACATACTGCAAAAGGTGCATTTGTTATGTGAACAGCCGACAGTTACCTGCACGAGGAGGCTGTACGCCTCGCTCGGCGGCCTGTATATATCTCCGATATATCTCATTCTGTGCTTCCTCTACATTCTCTCAGGAGCTTCCATTCCCAGGAGCCCGAGTCCGTTCTTTATAGCCGTCTTTGCCGCCGTTACGAGCTTAAGCTTGGACAGCTTTTCTTTTTCGTCGTCTACAAGTATATGCTCGTCGTGGTAGAACTTGTTAAATGACTGCGCTATATCGACTATGTGGCGAGTGAGTATCGACGGCTCGTATTTGTGACCCGCTTCGATTATTACCTCAGGCAGCTCATATATTCTCTTCATAAGCTCGTATGCCGCGTCTCCTGTCACATACTCCGCGCAAAGCTCCGCTTCCGAAGCATTTTTTATTATGTCTTCCCCTGCGTTTCTTAAGATTGAAGAGCATCTCGCATGGGTGTACTGCACATATGGGCCGGTCTCGCCGTTAAAGTCGAGAACATGCTTCCAGCTGAAAACATAGTCCTTGATTCTGTTATTCGAAAGCTCGTTAAACACCACGGCTCCTACGCCTACCTGTCTTGCCGTCTCCTCGATATTGTCCGTAGCGACGCCTTTTTCTTTTATTATCGCTTCGGTCTCCTCTATCGCACGGTTAAGCACATCCTCAAGGAACACTACCCTGCCCGCTCGCGTCGACATAGTGCCATCCTCGAGGCTCACAAGCCCGAAAGGTACGTGGATAATATCATCAGCCCATTCATATCCCATCAGCTCCATAATTTTTTTGAGCTGTTGGAAATGAAGATTCTGCTGCGAGGCTACTACGTATATATTCTTATAGAAATCATATGTCTGCTTACGATATTTAGCGCAAGCGAGATCTCTGGTGATATACAGAGTCGAGCCGTCAGACTTGAGTATCGGCGCAGGCGTCAATCCGTAAGGCTCGAGATCCACGATTTCGGCGCCCTTTGACTCGATGAGGAGCCCTTTTTCTTTTAACTCGCTTACTATAGCCGGCATCTTGTCGGAATAGAAAGATTCTCCCGCATAGGAATCGTAGCTGATTCCGAGCATTTTGTATACGCGCTCGAATTCCTTAAGAGACTCGTCCCTGAACCACTGCCAGAGTCTGACCTCTTCCTCTTCGCCGCGCTCGAGCTTGGCGAAAGTCTCGCGAGCCTCGTCGTCGAGAGACGGGTCGTTTTCGACTTCATCGTGAAACTTGGTATAATAGCCGAGCAGAGTCTTAATCGGCTCGTTTTTAACGTCCTCTTCGTTTCCCCAGTGCCGGTAAGCGACAATCATTTTGCCGAATTGGGTGCCGTAATCGCCGAGATGGTTAATTCTCGTAACCCTATAGCCCATAGCCTGCCAAAGAAGATTTATCGAGTTACCGATAACCGTGGATCTGATGTGCCCTATATGAAACGGCTTCGCGATATTTGGCGAAGAAAACTCGACGATTACGGGTCTTCCCTCTCCTACATTGCTTCTGCCGTATTCGTCGCCTTTTTCAAGAACTTCTTTTAGAACTTCTTTCGAAAAATCCTCTCTATTTATGAACATATTCACATAGGCGTTTACCTGTTCAACTCTGTCAAATACAGCGTTTCCCGAGATTGACTCCGCGATTCCCTTTGCGATAAGGGGCGGAGCTTTTCTCATAACCTTTGCGAGCTTAAAGCACGGGAATGCATAGTCTCCCAGCTTGCTGTCCTGCGGAACTTCTATCATCGCCTCGATTTCCGAAAGCTCCAATTCCGCGATATTCTCCTTGATTATTTTCGCGATTTCACTGCTATAGCTTATCATAACTTGCTCCTTATCTCATAATTATCTGACAAAAAACTTTCACCCTGCCCTGAGGCAAAGCGCACACTTAATATAATTCAGCTAATATTCTTTGAATTTAACTATCGTCGCGCCGTCGCCACCCTCGTCGAACCTCCCTTTTCTGAAAGAGTCGACTATGCTCATCTTCGTAAACATCTGTCTAAGACCGGATCGGAGTATTCCGGCGCCTCTGCCGTGTATCACGGTAACCTCTTTCAGCCCCCCGACATAGCAATCATCGAGGTACTTGGACACGGCTTCCGTCGCATCGTCGAGATTTTTACCGACTACGTTTATAGAGGAAGAAACGCTCATAGCCTTTGTCCTGTAGATATTCGAGCCCGACCCTGCGGCTCTTTTGGCGTACTTGCTGCGTTTCGGCAGGTTCACGCCCTCAGGTCCGCCCTGCACGAGCATAAGGTCGCTTGCGCTGATATATATCTTCATCGCCCCTACCTTGACCTGTAATCTACCGTCCTCGTCAGGCGGCCCGATTATTTCTCCGGTCTGTTCCAAGGTCAGCACCCTGACCTTGTCTCCGATTTTAATGTCCGCTATCGAGACAGGCTTGTCGTTCACTTCCTTGATTATTCCCTCGGAATATCTGCCGAGCGACTCGCCGAGCCTTCGCTTGCTTTCTTCTAATTTTTTGTTTCTCTCTCCGAGGCTGTCTGTCTTGCTCAGGCTCTTAAGCTCTTTTTGAACCTCGCTTGCGGTTTCCCTGGCTTCCCTGATTATACCCCTCGCCTGCTCTTTCGCCTCTGCCAGCACCTCTTTTTCGTGCTTTTCGAGAAGCATGAGTCTCCTGTCGAGCGCCGCTTCTTTTTTAGCGATTTCTGCGGCTGCGGCTGCGGCTGCCATTCTCTCCTCCTCGGCTTTTTTCCTATCCTCTTCAATCCTCGAAATGACATCCTCGAACTGCATATCCCCCCGCTCTATGAGAAGATTGGCTCTCTCTATGACCTTAGGCGGAAGTCCGAGCTTTCGGGATATTTCGAAAGCGTTTGACTTGCCGGGCACTCCGATTGACAGTCTGTAGGTAGGGCTCAGAGTTTCGATATCGAACTCCATCGAGGCGTTCTCAACCCCCGGCGTCGAAAGCGCGTATTTTTTTATCTCGTTATAATGAGTGGTCGCGACAGTCGTCGCCCCGTTTTCGTACAGAGTTTCGAGTATCGCAATTGCGAGCGCTGCTCCCTCGGTAGGGTCGGTGCCCGCCCCGAGCTCGTCAAGGAGAACCAGAGTTCCCGTCCTTGCTTTTCCTATATACTCGACGGTGTTTTTCATATGGGAGCTGAAAGTCGAAAGGCTCTGCTCTATAGACTGCTCATCGCCTATATCTGCAAAAATATCTTCGAACACCGGCACTATCGACTGAGAGGAAGCCGGGATATGCAGCCCCGTCTGCGCCATCATAGAGAGCAGACCTACGGTCTTAAGGCTGACCGTCTTGCCGCCCGTGTTAGGCCCTGTAATTACGAGAGTCCTGAACTCATCTCCGATATACACATTGACCGGCACGACTTTTTCCCTGTCGATTAGAGGGTGTCTCGCTTCTTTAAGATGGAGGAAGCAGCCCTCCGAAACGTTAGGCGCTTCGGCTTTCATCGAAGCGGAAAGCTTCCCCTTAGCGAAGATGACGTCGAGCTCAATCAAGAGCTTCTGATTATTCATCAGGTCATAAAAATACTCCGCAACGTTGTCGGTTAGCTCCTGCAATATCTTCACTATCTCCGCGTGCTCCGCAAGCTCCAATTCCCTGAGCCTGTTATTAGCCTCTACTACAGCCTGAGGCTCTATGAAAAGGGTCGACCCGCTTCCCGACTGGTCGTGGACTATACCGCTCAGCTTCTGTCTGTGTTCGGCCTTAACGGGCACGACATATCTGCCGTCCCTTATGGTTATTATAGCGTCCTGAAGATATGGTCTGTTTGTCTGAGAGTTAACTATACTGTTCAGCTTGGCTCTAATGGCTTCGTTTTCTCTAAGTATGTCTCTTCGGATTCTTGCAAGCTCCGGCGAAGCCGAATCCGCCATCTCGTCCTCGGACAATATGCTTCTGTCTATCCTCTCCGTCAGCTTCGGAAAGGTCACGAGCATTTCGGCTCTGCCGTGAATTATATCCAACCTCGGCAGGTCGGTTTTTAGGAAGCGAATACAATTCTCCGTAACTTTCATATTGTAGAGAATCATAAGAAGCTGCTTCATTGAAAGCGAACCGCCCTTTTTCGCTAAATGAAGAGAGCTTTCGATATCGTATATCTCGCCTATCGGAAGGCTGCCTTTTTTGACAATGACTTCAAGCGCCTCGCTTGTCTCGGCGAGAAGATCTCTGATATATGAAATATCGCTCCTCGGTGAAAACCTCCTTATCCTCTCTTTAGCCATAACGGAGCCGGAAAGGTCCGCGAGCATGTCTATTATTCTGTTGTATTCCAGCACCGTCAGGGCTTTTTTGTTCATAGCTTTATTATTCGCCCGTTATTATTTTTCGAGCTTTTCGATTTTATCTTTTAACTGAATGTTTTCCATCTGCAAATCAAAGTATGCCGACTCATACTCCTTAACCTTAGCCTCGAGCGTAGCGCAATACTCTTTTATCTCTTTTCTGTCCTCATCGGCTTTTGAGGCTCCCTCTTTGTACTGGATAAAGTTCTGTTTAGCCTCGTCCCACAGCTTCATATAGTGCTGAGCATCTTTTTCAAGCTGCTCTTTTTCGGCTCTGTGCCTCGAGACCTCCTCCCTCATCGCGAAAAGCTCGTCTGCGACGTTTACGCAGGCGAGAGTCGCAAGGGAACCGGGTGTGGTGCCTGTGGCGAACTTGCCGATTTCACGCATTTTGCCGTCCACATACTCTGCGATTTCTATGATTACTTCGGCGTCTCTTTCTCCGCTTATGGTGTATTCCTGACCATAAATTCTTACTTTTACCTTGTTATCTTCCATTGTGTTTCTCCTCCGTTCACAATTATCACATATCTCTGAGCACAGCTCCGGTTTTTTCTCTAATCTCGGCGAGCACCTTATCGTGCGCAGCCGTAACCTCTTCATCTGTAAGCGTTTTGTCGTTATCCCTATATGTAAGTGTGAATGCCATACTTTTCTTGCCCTCGGGCACAGGCTCTCCCCTGTATATGTCGAAAAGCCTGATTCCTTTGAGAAGCGCCGAGTCCGCGCCTTTCACGGCGTCTACGATTCTGCCCACGGTCTGCTCCTCCTCGACCACAAGAGCTATGTCCCTTGTTATCGACGGATATTTCGGAAGCGGTTCGAAGAATCTTACCATATCGGATATTTCGATTATATTGTCAAGCATAAGCTCTGCGGCGTAGGCTCTCGTGCCTATTCCGTACTTTTCAGACACCTCGGGGTGAACCTCGCCGATTATTCCTATCTCGACAGTCTCTTCGGCAGGACCGTTTTCAAGCTCTGCAATATGAGTCGCCATTATCCTCGCGCATCTTCCGGGGTGATATACCCCGTATTCGGCTTCGGCAACAAAGCTGATATCCCTTATCCCGAGCACATACAGAAGCTCCGTAACTATGCCTTTCAGCTCGAAAAAGTCCGCTCCGCCGCCGTAGGCGCCTATGCTCAGGTTATAGCTTTCGAAAGGAAGAGCCTTAGAGTCAAGCCAGTTCTCCATAAAGGTGTTTCCAATCTCAAAAGCCTTGAAGCACTCGAGGTTTCTCGAGTAGTTTCTTCCCATAACCTCGAGCATTTGAGGCGTGAGTATCGTCCTCATCACAGAGGTGTCTTCGCCGAGAGGATTCAATATCCTGACGAAGCCTCTCTCCCACGAGTCCTCATCTATTCTCACATTGTCCACGCTCTTCGGGCTGACGAAAGAATAGGTCTGTATTTCGTTTAGTCCCATCGCGCAGAGCGAGTTTCTTATTTTATCGCGCGCGTCCCTCGAATATGACTGTGCCGCCTCGTTATTGCCCTTAGGTATGGTTACCGGCAGCTCGTCATAGCCGTAAAGCCTCGCGACTTCTTCGACTATGTCCTCTTCTATTGATATGTCCTGTCTAACGGTAGGCGCCGTGACATACATATCGTCGCCCTCTCCCTCTACCCTCATCTCGAGGGCACTCAGATAGGCTTCAATATCGGCTCTGCTCAGTTCAATTCCGAGCACCCTGTTTATTCTGGAAACCCTCGCATAAACAGGCTTAGCCGTTTCGTGAGCGGGGTAGATATCGATGCTTCCCCCCACAGGTTTACCTGCTCCGATAAGCTCTATGAGGTAACAAACCCTGTCGGCGGCCTCGCTGCAAAGATTAGGGTCGATGCCTTTTTCATATCTGCTCGACGCCTCGGTTCTGAGGCCGAGCCTCTTCGCGGCGGTTCTTACCGAGTTCGCGGCGAAGTTGGCGGATTCTATTATTACGGTGGAGGTGGAGGCCGTTATTTCCGAGTTCAGCCCTCCCATAACGCCCGCAACGGCGATGTTCTTCTCGGCGTCCTTTATCATAAGCATTTTTTCGTCCAATTTTCTCTCGGATTCGTCGAGAGTGACGAAGGTCTCCCCCTCATTCGCCGTGTCGACAATTATTTTACCGCCTGCGATTGACTCGATGTCAAAAGCGTGAAGCGGCTGACCGTATTCGAGCATTACATAGTTGGTGATGTCGACTATATTGTTTATAGGTCTCATTCCCGCGCTTATCAGCCTTCTCTGAAGCCACCACGGCGAATCGGCGACCTTAACGTCCTTAACCGCTCTCGCCACATATCGCTTGCAGAGAGAAGATTTCAGTTCCACGGAGATATAGTCGGAAGCGGCTCCATCGCCGCCCGGCTCGCTCTTCGGATATCGCAGCTCAGTACCGAAAGTAGCCGCGGCTTCCCTCGCCATTCCTATCATAGAGAGACAGTCCGGTCTGTTCGGCGTTATCTCGAAGTCAATCACCGAATCCGCGAGCGCCATAACTTCGGTGAACTCCTCGCCAAGCTTCGCGTCGAGGTCTTCTCTTTTCGAGCGGTCGAGGTTTAATATCCATATCCCGTCTTTTTGATTCACCGGCACGACCTTTTCGCCGAAGCCGAGCTCCGAGAACGAGCAGAGCATGCCGTAGGATTCCACACCCCTAAGCTTGCCCTTTGTTATCCTGGAGCCGCCCTCTTCCTTAGGCTTCCCGTGCAGAGGCCCCGAAACTCTCGAATTGTGGAGAGCCGCCGGTACGTAAGCTCCCTCGAATACATTCGACGCCCCCGTCACAATCTGCACAAGTCCCGTCTCTTCATCTTTGCCGGCCGCTTCCTTAGCTCCGATATTAATCCGACAAACCGCCAGCTTATCTGCGTCGGGGTGCTTCTCTATCTTGTCAATTCTGGCGAGCACGACGTTTTTTATGTTATCGCCCGTTTTTTCTATGGTTTCGAGGTTGGAGCCGGACATTATCATTCTCTCGCAGAACTCCTCCGGGCTGACCTTGATATCCGTATATTCTTTTAACCATTCCAATGATACTATCATCTGTAATCTCCTATTATTTGAATTGTTCAATGAATCTCATATCGTTCTCATAGAGAAGACGGATATCATCTATACCGTACTTAAGCATTGCCACGCGCTCCACTCCCATTCCGAATGCGAAGCCCGTGTATTTTTCGGTATCTATATCGCCTACCTTTAATACCTCGGGGTGTACCATACCGCAGCCTAAAATTTCAATCCAGCCCGAGCCCTTGCATACTTTACAGCCCCTGCCGCCGCATTTGAAGCAGGAAACGTCCATCTCGGCGGACGGCTCCGTGAACGGGAAGTGATGAGGTCTGAACTTAGTCTCAGTCCCCTCTCCGAAGAGCTGCTTAGCGAAACTGTCTAAAACCCCCTTAAGGTCAGACATAGTTATCCCCTCGTCTACAACCAGTCCCTCTATCTGATGAAACATCGGTGAATGCGTAGCGTCCGGCGTATCGCATCTGAAGCATCTGCCGGGTGCGAAAACCCTTATCGGCGGTTTGGAATCCTTAAGCGTCCTTATCTGCACGGGAGAAGTCTGAGTCCTGAGAAGTATCTTCTCCGTTATATAAAAGGTGTCCGTGAAATCACGTGCGGGATGATCGGGTCCCGCGTTAAGAGCGTCGAAGTTGTTATATACTGTCTCAACCTCCGGGCCCTCCACGAGCGTGAAACCCATGGACTTGAAGACCTTTGATATCTCTTCGATGGTTATGGTAACCGGGTGCTTAGTCCCGAGCTTAACCGGCTTTCCGGGCTCGGTCACGTCTATGACTTCAGCCTTGAGCTTAAGCTCGCGTGCGGCGCTCTTAAGCTGCTCCAGCTTCTCTCCCAGCATATTCTCGATTGTATTTTTAACTCTGTTCGCCTCCTGTCCAAGCTCCTTTCGCTCATCGGGCGATAGCGAGCCCATGGACTTGAGAATCTCGGTGAGACCTCCCTTTTTTCCTAATACTTTAACCCTTATATCTTCCGCCTCTTTTATGTCGGTGACCTCCGAGAGTCTCTTCGCAGTTTCCTCAAGTATTGCCTTAATCTTTTCTTTCATTTTCTTATCCTTTCGTACATAAGTATTCCGGCGGCAACCGAAGCGTTAAGGCTCTCGATATTGCCCTCCATAGGAATGCGGATTTTCACGTCCGCCGCCTCGGCAAGCTCGGGCGATATGCCGTTTCCCTCATTGCCGATTATTATCGCAACATTTTCTCTCAAGTCACATTCATAATAGTCAAGCTCGGCGTCCATAGTCGCGGCTATGAGTCTTTTGCCCCTATTATGCGCAAAAAACTCAAGCTCGGATACGCTGTCGATAAACATAAGCGGCAGCCTGAAAAGAGAGCCCGCCGCCGCCCTGACAACCTTAGGCTGATACGGGTCGGCGCTGCCTTTCATAAAGACGGCAAGCTCATATCCCGCCGCGTCGGCGGTTCTTATTACAGTACCGATATTGCCGGGGTCCTGAAGCCTGTCAACGACTATGAAATTGCCCCCCTGCTTCCCCTCGTTCATTAAGCTTCGCGTTCGGTCGGGTTTCAGAGAAATTCCGATTATTCCCTGCGGAGTCTCGGTATCCGACAGCGCGGCGAACATTCCGTCAGGAAGCATGAAACAAATATCGCCTTTTTTTGAAACGATATCTCCCGCCTCAGGCGAAGAGATATCGAAATCCTGACTTATGAATATCGTCTTTAGCTCTGCGTCGCACTTGACGGCCTCTCTTATAAGGTTCGGCCCCTCAATCAGGTATTCCCCCGCTTCGTCACGATATTTCTTTTTTTTGAGACTGAGCGCACGCTTGTATATTTTGTTATCCTGTGATGTAATTTCCCTCATATTCGCAAACACAATTAAACGCCAAAAGCCGGCAACGCCGGCTTGGTTATCCTATAGGAAGCTCGGAATCTCGAAGCGGGAACCTCCCTGCTCGTCGTCTTCCTTTTGAAGTATCTCTTGGAGGGTGACTTCCGTTCCCTCCATACCGTCCACTCTGCCGAGAACCGCCTCTCCGTCCTTAGCCGTCCCCATATCCTGCGAGGCCTTATCCGACTGAGGAGCCTTGGCTGCGTCCTTTGACGGTTTTTTATCTTCTTTCAGACCCTCGTCGAAGCCTGTCGCTATAACCGTAACCTTAACCTCATCGCTCATATCCTCCTGAATTGCGGCTCCGAAGATGAGTATGCAGTTTTCGTCCGCTCTCTCCTGTACGGCGGTGGCGATTTCGTTTACCTCCATCATACCTATGTCATATCCGCCGACTACATAGAGGAGTATCGCCTTGGCGCCGTCTATGGTTGTCTCAAGAAGCGGGCTCTCCACCGCGTCTCTTACGGCATCCTCGGCTCTTGTCTCGCCGTAGCCGTGACCTATACCCATATGCGCTATGCCTCTGTCGGTCATTACCGAGCGGACGTCGGCGAAGTCCACGTTTACCTGAGCCTCGTCGCGAATAAGATCCGCAATGCCCTGAACTCCCTGACGGAGCACGTCGTCCGCCATCTTGAACGCCTCGATGAGCGAGGTTTTCTTCTCGCAGTTCTCAATGAGCTTATCGTTCGGAACTATTACAAGCGCGTCTACATATTTTTTTAGGAACTCGATACCGAGATCCGCCTGTTTCTTTCTCTTAAAGCCCTCAAAGGTGAAAGGCTTTGACACTACGCCTACGGTGAGTATCCCCATATCCTTGGAGGCTTTAGCGATTATAGGCGCGGCTCCCGTACCCGTGCCTCCGCCCATACCTGCCGTAATGAAGACCATATTGGAGCCCTCAATCAGCGCTGTTATCTCGTCCAATGTTTCTTCGGCGGCTCTCTGACCGATTTCGGGATTGGCCCCCGCGCCGAGTCCTTTGGTGAGCTTCTCGCCTATCTGAACCTTTATTTCGGCATTACAGTTGTTAAGCGCCTGTCTGTCCGTATTAACCGCTATAAAATCTATACCCTTGAGCTCCGCCTCAACCATGCGATTAACCGCATTGCAGCCGCCGCCGCCTATGCCAACGACCTTTATTATCGCTCCTTTGTCAATATTCGTATCAAACTGTAACATTAAATTACCTCCAAAAATGTCATCAAACATATATAGACTAATGATACCATACCTCGGGTATCTTTTCCATCTTTTTTCACTATTTTTTTGATTTTTTTGCTTAAAAAATCAGGTCGCTCCTCGTCGGCTCCGCCTGATTTTATCCGTTCAGCTCAGGTGTGAACGATACATAATTTTCACCCGTAACTTTGATGGTTCCCCTCTCTATTCCGTTGTTAAAAAGTTCCTGCACCACTAACTGCACGTCTCCGCTTTTCAGAGAGGACAATATGTTCTCGTATGTGCCCTCAACAAGGAGATTTTTAAGTATGTACGCCTTAACCTCTCCGTCTTCCACGGTCAGACCCTTGAAATACATCGAGTTGCCCTCGGCGGTCGATATGAGGGTCATACACTGTCTGTAAAGAACCGCCTCTTCAAGCTCTATCTTCTCGCCTAACTTAAGCTTGGATATCGTCATTCCCCTTAAGATAGTTACCTTAGGGTCTACCGAGGTCTTACGCAGTACGATACCCTCGCTGTCTATTACGACGAACTTATCTCCATAGACTATCGCGGCAACCTGCCTGCGCTCGTTTATCTCTATCTCAATTGTGGCGGGGAGCTTTCTTCTGACCGACACGTCCGCCATATACGGATCCTGCATAAGCCTCTTTCTTATTTCGGAGCAGTCGATTCCCGTGAAGATATTCCCCCCCGCCTTGCATTTTCCCATCATTATAATTTCATCGGCGGTATAGTAATTCGAGCCTGAAATGAGGAAGCCCCTCACGTTAAAATACGGAGCTTTCAGTGCGAAAATAACGGAAGCGACCAGCAAAACGAGGACAGAGACGACAGCCCATGTCCTTAGCTTTCTCATTCTGCGTTTTTTCTTGCGCTCCTGCATTTTCATCAAATATTCTCCCCGACAATCCCCCCGTATATTATCTCAAGCGCGTCAATCGGCGCGGCTTCCTTAGCCTTTCGTGACATCTCCGCTCTCAACTCCTTATCATCTTTTAGCGCCTCGACTTCTTTTATGAGCCTCTCCGAGGTCAATTCTCTCTCCTCTATCAGTATCGCGCCGCCCCTGTCCGAAACCGCTTTTGCGTTAAAATACTGATGATTTCCCGTCACATTCGGGGACGGTACAAGTATTGCGGGCTTGCCCGCCACAAGCATTTCGGCGACCGAGAGCGCTCCTGCCCTCGAGATAAGCACGTCGGAGGCGGCTATAGCATCTTCCATATTATCGATATAGCTCATAAGCCTTATATTATCCGAAAGCTCTATATTCTCGTCCTCGACGCGTTTCTTCACCTCGTCATAATACCATCTGCCCGTACCGAATACAAGAGTCTCGCCTTTTTTCCCGTTCATAGCTTTCATAAGCCCGAAAACCTCCTTGTTAAGAGCCTCCGCGCCGAGCGAGCCGCCGAAAGAGAGCACCACGTAATCGTCGTCCGATAAGCCGAGCCGCGCGCGCGCGGTTTTTTTGTCCGCCTCAAAAAATGACTTCCTGACAGGGTTTCCGGAAATGACGAGCTTGTCTTTTTTCGGAAAATGATTTTTTGCGTCGGCGAAGCCCAGAAATATCTTCTCGACATATTTCTCAAGCTTCAGATTGGCGAGCCCGGGGAACGCGTTTTGTTCGTGCAGATAGCAAGGAATGCCGAGCTTATGCCCCGAGTATATAACGGGAAAGCACACATAGCCTCCCGTACCGATAATGACGTCCGGCTTGAAGTCCCTGAGAACTTTTTTTGCCTGAAACATTCCTCTGACAACGTGGTA
This sequence comes from Anaerovoracaceae bacterium, assembly GCA_041856085.1. Classification (GTDB taxonomy): domain Bacteria; phylum Bacillota; class Clostridia; order Peptostreptococcales; family Anaerovoracaceae; genus RUG754. The sequence continues at coordinate 24,978 of JBHAFL010000002.1, forward strand.
TGCGGTAAGCGCCAGTTCCTTAAGGCTTGAGCGGTCAACCCATCTCGTGTCGATTTCTGCAAGCCTGTAGCCCGCGCCCGGTACGACCCTCTTCTCGAAGCCGTCCCTGTAGCCTATATAGAGAACCTCATTGTCGGGGTTCTTTTCCATAAACTTGTCGGCTATGGCGATAGCGGGGTATACGTGACCGCCCGAACCGCCTCCGGTAACAACTATTTTCATATTATCTCTCCTCACCTCTCAGATTTATTTTGAGCCTTTGGTTATGTTGATAAGCACGCCGACAAGACCGAGGAGTAGCACGAGGGCGTTGCCGCCGTAGCTCACGAAAGGCAATATCAGACCTGTCGCCGGCATTGACGAGGTTACAACCGCTATATTTATCGCTACCTGCACTCCTATCATAGTCGTAATACCCGCGGCGAGAATCATACCGTAATAATCCGCAGCGTTTATCGCCGCCGAGCTTATTCTCCATATCAGCAGCACATAAACAATCATCAGCGCCAATATACCTATGAAACCGAGCTCCTCCCCTATGATGGCGAGTATGAAGTCGTTATGCGGCTGTGAAAGGTAGAGAGTCTTCTGTATGCTCTTGCCGAGTCCCAGTCCCTTGAATCCCCCCGTTCCGAGGGCAAGCAGCGACTGCACTACCTGATAGCCTATATCGAGTGAATGTTCAAAAGGGTCGAGGAAGCTGAGATAGCGCGCTCTTCGATATTCCGTACCGAGGGTGAGCGCCATTCCCGCTGCACTTCCCAGCACGGCTAAAAGTCCGAGGTGTCTCCATTTCACGCCTGCCGCGAGCATCATTCCTGCACATATAAACACAACCGTACTTGCAGTCGACATATTCGGCTGCCACAGTATAAGCCCGGCATACAGCGAGGTTATTACGACCGGAATCGCCGCTCCGCCGAGCTGTCTGACAGCATTGGGATGTCCCCTGTAAAAGCCCGCGATGGCGAATATAATGCATATCTTCGCTATCTCTCCCGGCATTATGGTGAAGCCCCCAATAAGTATCCATCTCGTCGCGCCGCCCACCTCGGTACCAACGCCCGGAAGCTTGACCGCGATTAGAAGAGCTAAGCCTATGCCATATATCCACTTATAGAATCGGTCGTATATATGATAGTCTATATTCGAGGTTATCCACATAGCCGCTATGCCTAATACGAGCCATATCAACTGTTTTTTTAGATAGGCATAGGCATTCCCCTCGGCAGCGAGCGCATAGTAGTAGCTCGCGGAGAATATCATAATCGTGCCGAAGATACAGAGCAGCATAACGAGGAGAACTATGCTTAAGTCCCCCGTCTTGCCCCCCGAGGCGAGAGACGGTATTATTCTTTTTTTCTTTAACTTTTTCTTTGACATATTTTTCGTATAATGCTACCAGGAACATAAACATCGGGCAGATAAACGCAGGCGACGGCCGGCTATAGCCCGGAAACCAATTTTTTGAACTCCTCGCCCCTCGCTTCGAAATTAGGATACATATCCCATGAGGCGCACGCCGGCGAAAGAAGAACCTTGTCGCCCGCCTCGGCTGTATCCGACGCTTTTTTGACGCATTCTCCGAGACTTCCGAGAAGCTCATAGTCCGTGAAGCCATGTCGGTCGCACGCTTCCTTTATCATATAAGCGTCTCTGCCGTAAAGAAGAAGGGTCTTAACTCTTCCCTTAAACTCCTCTATAAGTCCGTCAAAGGACTGGGACTTCGCGTCGCCTCCGGCTATCAAAACGATTCTGTCTCTCACCGCTCTAAGAGCCGTTACGGTCGCGTCGGTGTTCGTGCCTTTAGAGTCGTTATAATATTTGACGCCGTTCTTTTCCCTCACGAACTCAAGCCTGTGCTCCACTCCCGCGAAGTTCCTCAGACTCTCCCCTATTACGGAGGCGTCTATGCCCGAAACATGGCAGACCGCGACAGCCGCAAGCGCGTTTTCGATATTATGCCCGCCTATTATCCTGAGCTCGTCCGTACCCGCGAATATAGTCTCGCTTCCGTCCTCGTCCCTGAATGCGAGCTTGCCGTTTTTGATAAAAGCGCCGTATTTCAGTTCTTTTTTCGATGAGAACGTAACTATCTTCGCCCTCGGCTCAGGTTTTATATCCTCGACGCACAGCTTCAGCATAAGGCTGTCCTCGGCGTTTAGCACGAGGTAGTCGTCTTCTCCCTGATTCCTCCATATTCCCGCCTTTGCCCTGCCGTATTCCTCCATCGTATGATGTCGGTTGAGATGATCGGGCGTGAGGTTGAGAATCGCGCTTACGTGAGGTCTGAAATATCGCGCCGTCTGGAGCTGGAAGCTCGAAACCTCGGCTATCATACAGTCATCCGCGGTCGAACCCGCCGAAACCGTAATCACGGGGAGTCCGATATTTCCCACCACGTTTGTCTTCCTGCCCGCCGCCTTGAATATCTCGCCGACAAGCGTCGTGGTCGTGGTTTTTCCGTTTGTGCCGGTTATTCCTACGAAAGTGCCTTTCGCAAGCCTGAATGCAAGCTCAAGCTCTCCGACTATCTCAATCCCCTCTTCGGCAGCCTTTCTGACAAAACCCGTGTCGGGGTCTACGCCGGGGCTTAACACCATCATGTCAAAAGTCTTAAAGGATTCGGGCATTTCGCCGAAATACGCGCCGACCCCGTTCTCGGCAATGTATTTTCTGATGTCTTCCGCTATGTCTTCTGCAGCTTTCATATCCTGCACGACAACCTCGAATCCCGCTTCAACGAGAGCCCTCATAGAAGCTATGCCGCTCTTCCCCAGACCTATAATTATCGCTTTCATTTTTTTACCCCCAGTTCATCGTACAAAAACAGTAACCCTTTCTCCGCTTCACGGCGCATATTCGCCCGTACCGTCCCTAAGAAGCAAAGGTAATCGCGAGCGCCGATACGCAAAAAATCATCGTCAGACTCGCGAACATCCTTACCACTTTCGTCTCGTGTCTTCCCCCGAGCTCGAAATGATGGTGAAGAGGCGCCATTCTAAAAAACCTCTTGCCGTGAGTCGCCTTAAAATATCCGACTTGGATAATCACGCTCAAGGCTTCGAGCACGTATATCAAACCCGCTATCGCCAGTATTATTTCTAATTTCATCAGCACCGCCGCAGCGGCAAGCCCGCCGCCGAGAGCCATACTTCCCGTGTCGCCCATAAATATCTTCGCGGGATAACGGTTATATACGAGGAAGCCGATACAGCCGCCCGCTATTCCCGCATAGATTAGCGGATAATCCGTATATCCCGAGTATACGCCCGCAACCGCCATCGCGAATGCGACTATCGCGGTCACTGAACTCGCAAGCCCGTCGAGACCGTCTGTCAGATTCACAGAATTGCTGAAAGCCGTCATCACGAACATAACCCACGGTATATAGAATATTCCGAGGTCGACGTATTTATCCCAAACGGGAATCAGGACGGAAGTGCTGTAAGGAGAATCCACCGCCGCACCCTCGGTCAAATAATCCCCGCTCATATAGCAGCAAAAAACGGCGAATCCGAGAGAAAACAAGAATTGAAGAATGATTTTTTGCTTAGGGCTTATTCCCTTGTTATTTTTTTTGATTGCTTTTTCATAGTCGTCTATGAAGCCGATAATTCCGAAAGCCGCCATCATAAGGCAGGAAACCGCAAGCCCTACAGAAAACCGCCCGAGTGCGAGCCCTACGCATAAGGACGAAATCATCGCCGCGCCCGTTATAGCGAGACCTCCCATCGACGGGGTTCCCGTCTTGGAAAGGTGACTCTTAGGCCCCTCTTCCCTTACAAACTGCTTTAGCTGCATCTCTTTTAGCCGAGGTATAAGCATACCCGTAAAAAACACCGCAAGCGAAAAGCCGGATATAACCGTTAATATCTGAGGTAAACCGTTCATATCATTCTCCCGTTATCGTCCTTACTATTTTTTCAAATTCCATAAACCTTGAGGCTTTGAGGAGCACAATGTCGCCCGATTTCAGACGGGAATTTATGCCCTCAATCACCGCTTCCTTCGACCCGAAGTATTCCGCCTGCGAGCCCGTCTTTTCATCTCGGATAATATACGGCTCACGCGCGAGCTCCGACATATTCCCGCCGGCCTCGGACGAAGCCTCACGCCAGCCTCTTATTATATCTTCCGACCTTTCGCCTATAGCGATAAGGACGTCGATTTTTTTTTTGTAAGCATATTTGCCTACTTCTATATGCGCGTTTTTCGACTCGCTCCCGAGCTCGCCCATATCTCCCAATATGGCTATATGCCTGCCGCCTGCCCGCTTTTTCGTCGACGTCAGAGTGTTAATCGCGCTCTTCATCGATTCGGGAGCGGCATTATATGTGTCATCGATTATCCTGACTCCCCCGC
>JBHAFL010000003.1:0-28366 GCA_041856085.1 Anaerovoracaceae bacterium
AGTTAGGAACTAAAAATGGCGTTAGTCGAGAAAGAACAGCAACTTATGGGCGGGGTGCAGAAATCTTCAGACTTTGTACTTTAGAATCCTTTTTATCTCGGTTTCGGTAAGATGATAATTTGTTAGCGGTAGATTGGTAAGCTCTTTCATTTTCTTAATTGTTTCCGACATTGATGTCAGGTTCAAATATCCCTTATCTACTTTTGCAATTTTAAGTTTTACTGCAAAATTGATTAACTGCGAAGAACTGAACTCACCCTTAAATATATTAAACTCAAGTATCCTTTCAAGAAGCACGGATATGTAGCAGATGAGAAAATGTCCCTGTATTGCTTCGATTGTTTGACAATACACAGGTCTTGTATCAAGGTCACTTTTCATTATCCTTAAGAACCCGGCTTTTTTCCATATCGGATAGCGTCTTAACGGACTTTGAGAAAAGATAACCGTCGCCCGAGGATACTGCTGAAAAAATATTCTCCGCACAGTTTAATCCTTTGTCCGCAACCTGCACGGTTCGCCCCTCTATCTTGTTTTTTTCTTTAAGCTCTTTGATTATATCTCTTAAGACAGGCTTTTCAGACTGATTCCCCGGATAAAGCTTCATGCCTATCGGTATTTGGTTACCATCTAAAAGAAGTCCCATTCGGGTGTCATTTTTCATATGCAGGGTAATATAGTATGCAGGGCGGTAAGCCCGTGTTGAGCGCGTACATGCACGAGACATAATCCGCCCGCTATGCTCATACCTTAAGTACGTGGCATAAGAAAAAAGCAAAGAAGAACGTGGCATAAGAAAACTTGTGGCATAAAAAAACACTTGTATACATAAAAAAACACTTGCAAATTGATTTAAAAGAGAGTATAATCTAAGTAACTGAATAGATGTTTAGTCTGAGAAGAGAACTAACGGAAGTAGGGTGAGAGTCCCTTGGCTGCATTTTGCAACCGTAATGCCTATATTTAAAGGACAAGTCGGGAGACGAGTTACTACTTCTCTGATGGATAACCGTAGGCGGTATTGCATCACTAAAGGCGAGACGGGATAAAAGCGTATGATGTTAGAGCGACTAAATACGTGCCTGTTGTGCTTTAGGACTACGAGATGAACTCATGAGATATTTCTCTTTCTTCAGCATGGTGACATAGAAGATGGATTTAGCGTTTTGCAGACTGCCTGGCGGCGGTCTGCTTTTTAATTGAGTTCCGCCGCCGGGATTATGTCAAGATAAATGAGTAACTGATTTTTATTTAAATGCGATGGCGGAAAGAAGGTGATGGCGATGGATGATGCATTAAAGCGGCGAACACCTGACTGTTACATTCGGTGTTTGCCATCAATATTAGTTATTTCTATAGAGGGACAAGCAATTTTGGACTCTCAGCTGCCAAAAAATATCAGTTTATAGTTGTGTAATCAGAAAGAGGTGTGATATGAGAACCGAAAAATTGAAATTAGCATTTTTTGTATTAATGCTGTCGTTGATTTGCACATCGTCTTGTGCATATGCGAAATCAAAAGAAATTCCTGAACTTGATAAAAACGCCGTAATTAAATTGGCTTCACCTTTAATTGAGGCTGATGCTAAAGTCAGTACACCTAAAAACATAAGAATTGAAGATATATATTTAATGAAATCCGATGACGATATGACAAGGTATGGCTTTACGCTAAAATATGAATTTGATAATGATGTTAAGGATATATATGATTCAGATTATGTAAAAGGGTTGTTATATGGTGTGGGGCTTAAAGACCGTTACGACTTAAAAGCCAAGCTTGATTCTAAAAATTTAAGCGCATTTGAAAGGGATGTTTTTAGTGAAGTTGCGGGAACAATTGAGAACGAAAAAGACGAATATAAATCTACCATCGATTTATCCTATGATCTGATGGCTAAAGTAAACGCGGAAGGAAAAGTAATATATGTAAAAGGAATCTGCTGCGCATCGGGGAATATATATGAGGCCAGGCCGTTTCCGTTAGAACAATATATAGATGACTATACCGGTAAAAGCAATTTTGATTTCGGACTCGATGAAGCTGAACGAATTATAGGTGAAGCTAATCTTAGAAATGCAGAATGGAGAAAAAATGAAAATACTAAAATTTGTTCTTATAACAATGTTATCGGTCACTCTTATTATCGGTATGACAGGATGTGGAGATATTTCAAGTGCCGGTAAATCAGAAAGTAAGGTACCTATACTTATAGTAGAGGAGATGGACGAAGATAATTATGAAGGAACTGAATACATATGGGATTTGGAGAAATGCACTTTTGAAAAAAAAGGCCCGTTTTTAACCGTAAATGAACCTCCAATAGATTGGAAATGGCTGGATTTCTTCTGGGATGGGGGAGATACCGTTTACTATTTGGAAGATGGAGGTGGGCGTAAGTTCAGCTTTGCTGACGGTAAAAAGGGCTTTGCACATAAAATAGACTACGATATGGGATATACGTTCGCGGTTAACCGATATCTGCCGTATTACGATAAGGGCTATTTCATTGCGCCTCACGCGGCGGACGAAGATGAAGTCAGGTATCCCTTCCCGGATAAAATCCCGAAGGAATTGCTTGGAGATAAAACATTAAACGAAGCACCTGCAACTATAAGAGTTGATAAGGGCAAGGTAACCGTATCGTTTTTCGCGTATAAGGGGCCTCGACCTCAGAGCGATGAGAAATTCTTGCTGGATCTTCTTATAGCGAAATATCCGGCAAATGATTTATCCAAAATAGAATGGAAAAAGATATCTATTCCTGAAAAATATGATCCGGGTTCGATTTATGTCGGAGGTCCGATGAGAACGCCATGCATAGATGATAAGATATATTTTTGCGGCTACGAGTGTCTGATTTGCTGTGATATACGTAATGAAAAAATTATCGAGATTTCCGATTTTTCGAAAATAAACTCAATATGTCCCGATGCTAAACCGATAGACTCGTTTTTCGGTTATGTTACGCCAATCATAGAAGGAACGTATGAGGGCTATATTTTTGTCAACCAGAGTTTCGAGTCATGGGATAAAGAAAGTGATGAGGCATATATGACGACGATTAAAGCCGCCTTTAAAGACAATAAATTCGTTTCAGCTATAAAGTGCGGGCCGGGTGGTACAAAAGAAATCTTCGACAGTAATCTTAAAAGGGTTTCGAGTTATAATTCAGACCTGGGAAATGAAGTCCGCGGAACAATAACATTTCCTTTTTCCGATTAACCGGTTTTAATTAAACTAAGGTTGCCGCAATCCCACAGGCGTCAGACGGTGGGGTGAGGTCAATGAAGCAGGAAGCCCACCGGCTTTTGACAATGGGAAGTTCACTTCCCAACCCCGTTAGAGAATACACGGAAATTGAAAAAATATATGCTGAAATCATCAGAAAATTTGCAGGTAAAATTTTAAGGGATAAAATCTCTTATTAAAAAAGGGCACTCTGAATTATCGTGCGGGTTAGAGAAAACGGGCTTTGAATTATCGTGCGGTTTAGATTTTCAAAAACTCTAAACTATCGTGTGAGTGCCGACGAAAAAGGAAGCGCTTCGTGCAATATGCATGGAGTGCTTTTTGAATGGATTACTCAGTTTTTGGCTCTATGTCAATAGTTGGGGTGGGGTCAATCCAAATTAAAAAGAAAACTTTATTTTTTGCACACGGGAGATTCCTATGGTATAATATTTACACAGCTCCGCTGCGTAAATATTATACGGAGATTGTATCGCCGTGCGATCATTTTGCCTGCGTAAACTTCGGCAAAATCGCACATGGCTGAATTATACCATGTAAACATGGTATAATAACCTCACGGCAAACATAATAGAAAGGGAATTAAGTATGGACAATAATGTTAATGCGCCCGTTAGGGTTGCCCTGCCTGCCCTGAAACCTTTCAGGGAGCTTCCGCTTTATGAGAATATGAGAGAACTGCTTTCGGGCTGCGCCGACGAATACGGCGAGGAGATTGCTTTTATCATTAAGACAAAGCGAGAAACCTCGAGCTCACCCGCCGAATACCTTAAAAAGAGCTTTATAGAGCTTAAGGCTGACGTAGAATATCTCGGAGCCGCTTTTCTCAAGAGGGGATATAAGGGCAAAAGGGTTGCCGTGATATCCAGAAACAGATACGAGTGGCTGCTTCCGTATTATGCGCAGATGGGAGGACTCGGTATAGTCGTTCCGCTCGACAAGGATTTGCCTTTTAACGAGCTGAGCGGCAGCATCGAGAAAGCGGAGGTCGATGTCCTCGTTTTTGACCACGAACACCTTGCTATGGTGGAGAAGCTAAAGGAGGAGCCTAAGTTCGAAAGACTCGCATATATTACGATGGACAGCGACGAAGGCTACGAGAGAATTGCGGAGCTTCTTGAAGAGGGACGAAAAGAGACGGGACTTTTAGAGGAGTACAGGGAGCTTCCTGTCGACAGCAGGGGATTATCCATAATACTTTTCACCTCGGGAACCTCGGGTATTGCGAAGGCTGTAATGCTGTCGCAGTATAATATCACGCATAATATCTGGGCTACGCTCACGGTCGAAGACATAAGAAGAGGCGACGTCAATATGGCATTTCTGCCATTCCATCACACTTTCGGCTCCACAGGGCAGACAATGATGATAGCCGCGGGAGTTACCACCGTATTTTGCGACGGACTCAAGTACGTTCAGAAGAATATGACGGAATATAAGGTAAGCATTTTTATCTGCGTACCTCTTTTGATAGAGGCGATATACAAAAAAATCATATCCGAAATCACGAAGCAAGGCAAGCTGGCCAAGCTCAATAAGGGTCTCAAGCTGTCGAGGGGTCTGATGAAGCTGGGAATAGACGTGAGGAGAAAAATATTCTCCGAAATAATAAGCAAGCTGGGCGGGAGCCTGAGATTTATGGTAAGCGGGGCTTCACCTATAGACCCTGTCGCAGCTAAGGGCTTCTATGACTTCGGAATCACCGTAGTGCAGGGATATGGACTCACTGAGAGCGCGCCCGTAATCTCGGCTGAGAACTCATGGTTTTATAATTTCCGTTCGATAGGCGGCACGGTTCAGGGCGTAGAGGCTATGATAGAGAACCCAGACGAAGAGGGTATCGGCGAGCTTATCGCGCGGGGGCCGAACATTATGCTCGGCTACTACGAGAACAAGGAAGCTACGGACGAGATGATAGTAGACGGCTGGCTACATACGGGCGATCTCGCCTGTATCTCCGAGGACGGCAAGATTGTGTTGAGAGGAAGAAAGAAAAACGTAATCGTTCTGAAGAACGGCAAAAACGTCTATCCGGAGGAATTGGAGCTCTTAGTAGGGAATCTTCAATATGTCAAGGAATGTCTCGTGTACGGTGAAATCAAGCGCTCCGACGGGGATATGAAAGACCTGAACATAGCGGTAAAAGTCGTGTACGACCCTGAGGAATATCCGAACGGAATCGAAGAAATGCTCGACAGGGACATCGAGAGAATCAACTCCGAGCTCCCTGCATATAAGCAGATATTCAGTAAGCATATCACCACCGAGGAAATGGAAAAAACCACAACCGGCAAGATAAAGAGATATAAGCAGACTATAAACGACTGAGTAAACGGAATCAGTGCAGGCTATTTTAGAAAACAGCGGGTAATACTCCTGACTTAATTAGCGAGATAAATCGGTAAAAAAACATATCGAAGTAAAAGAAAAAGCGGTAAGATATATAGCATTTCAGCTAAACATATATCTTGCCGCTCGTGCTTATCGGGGTGTTTTATTATTTTGGTTCGGCATATTCCGCTTCGCCGTTCTCGTCGCTTATATTTTCGTTGCCTAAAGAATCTTCACTTTTTATATCGGAGGCAGACTCTTCGCACTCGCCGCGGCACTTATCACCGCAGAAATCAGAAGTCTCTTTTTCAAAATCATCGGCAGTGCAATTGCATTCGGCATAGTCGCCATACTGAACGCATTCCTCGCAGTCGCATTCTCCGCAGCCCGAGTCGCAAAAATCGCATTCTTCCGAGCGGTCATCGCTGAAATCTTCCGAGTAAAACGCCTCAAGCCTCGAAAGTCGCTTGTCCATCGAAACCGACTTCCTGCATAGAATGACGAACATCACCGCAAGCTCGAAGATTATCCTCGAGGCGACGTTTCCTAATACGAGAAGAATCAGGCCGCGCGCGGTGAAGCCGTTAAACAGCAGCCAAACGCCGCCGGTGGATATGGCTAAGAGCGACAGAAGATTGAGAAGCCTGAGAATATCCTCGGCATAGAACTTGTTCATATTAAGAAAGTTATATACAATTTTTAGAACCCCCTTTACTTTTTTCTCGTTCTTTTTTCGCAGGAACAGCAGCGAGAGGATTACTCCGACGCAGACTGCGAGCCCGAGAGCGATATACAGCGAAGTAAACGGATTCTGCCTTTGTATCGGCTCTATCTTGTTAAAATAATCGAAGTAGCCCCCGAAAAAATCATCGGGATTCATATTGAAGTTATCGTTATACATAAAAAAATCTCTCCCCTCAAAAAATATTCTCCGTATATTCTATCATCTTTATAATTTATGTCAACCTTTGTTCTTTTTATCAATAAAATTGTTAACAGCTTTTGAACGCAAGATTATCAAGGAATTCGGGACTTATTAACAAGATATGCCAAAATTGTATACAATCTTATCAACAATGAGCTGGGGATAATGTCGAATGCACAAACCCCTTGTAGAGCAATACTATAGCCTGTGAATAAGTTTTGTCAATAGAAAGTTATCCACAGATTTTAACGTCTATGTTCGCGGTTTATTTTTACCTTGTAATTATTATTGAAGCTATAGGTAAAAACCGAAAGCAGCCGGACGGCGGCTGAGAATACGGACAAATCACATACCGGATTTTTTGCAAAACAGATAATCGGATTTTTTGCAAAAAAGATAAAACTGTTGAATATCGGGGAGCAAAATAGTATCATAGATACGAGGAGAGTCAGCGATGAAAACAGTAAAAGATTTCAGAGAAAATGTGTATTTGACGAAGACCGCGGCGACAGTTACGGAGTGCTGTGAATATAGAGGAAAGAGAGCGGTGGTAACTGACCGCACCATATTTTTCCCCGAGGGCGGCGGGCAGAGCTCCGACAGGGGGGACATATCGTTCAAAAGCGATAATGAAGAGCGTAGATTTTTAATTTCATCGGCATATGAGAGGGACGGCATAATATATCATATTATCGAGGACGAGGCTACGGACGGCGGACTGCCTGAACCCGGTACGGAATGCACCTTGGAGATTGACTGGTCTCACAGATTCGAGAATATGCAGAGACATTGCGGGGAGCATATTCTTTCGGGTATCTTCTACAGGGAATTCGGCGGCATAAACAGGGGCTTCCATATGGGCGACGACTATATGACGATAGATATATCCCTCGAAGAGGAAGCTAAGGCCTCGGAGCTTGGAAGAGCAGATTGCAGGCTTGCGGAGACTCTCGCCAATCAGGTAATATATGATAATCTGCCTGTAACCGTAAGATATTTTGAGACGCGCGAGGAAGCGGAGAGACAGCCTATGAGAAAAAAGCTTTCTATCGAGAGCGATATTACACTTGTAGGAATCGGCAGCGCGGATAACGACTGGGGCTGCGTAGCCTGCTGCGGGACTCATCCTTCGACTACGGGGCAGGTTGGGATGCTTAAGATTTATAAGATAGAGCCGAACAAAGGAATGTTCAGGATTTATTTTGAGGCGGGAGGCAGGGCATTCAGGAGATATCAGGAGGACTTCGATACTCTTACGGAGCTCGGTCATAGACTCAGCGCCGGCAGCGGCGACCTTATAGCCAAATACGATTCTCAGGCTGAAAAAAACCGCGAAAAAGGATATCAATTAGCCATGCTGAAAAAAGAGGTCATAGCGCGCGAGGCAAAGTCGATAATTGACAGCCCGCCCGAGAGCGGCTTTTTCTCAAGACGATACACCGTACTTTCATTAGATGACCTCACGCAGCTCGCAAGGGAAATAAGTCCTCAGATTCCGGACGGTAAATTGATATTTCTGATACACGAACCGTCGATTACGGTGCTGATCGCCTCATCGGGCAGCGTGGACTGCGGCAAGCTCGTAAGAGAAAACGCCTCTATATATAACGGTAAGGGTGGCGGCAATGATACGCTCGCCAGAGCTATATTCACGAAAGAGGAGTACATAGAAACTTTCATCGACTTACTTGAAAAACACCTCAGATAAGTCGGATATACATAACCGTCCATTTGTTTATGCCGTCGCCGTGGCAAAGATAATCGATTTATAACAAAAAACCGATTGTACAAAAAATGTTTTTTTTGAAAACTGCTGTCCAAATTCGGCTGCCTGAAACGTTATATTGTATAGAGGGGTGAAATAATATATCTTACTTAAAGGGTTCTGCATCTCTTTTCGCTTTATACACGCAACAATGTATGGATATAACTCGGGTTCAACACAAGATGGACTAAGATTCCATAGGTTTTAATTATGATTAGACGGTTCGGAATAAAAAAATTATAACGCTTATAATGCTTATAATACTTGTGTCTCTTTCTTTCGTGCCGTGCTGTGGGTGCCAAGACGGGGATTTTCTGAAACACGAAAGTTTTTGACCAGTACTCTTCAAGCGGAGACACAAACTAAAGACCACACCGAAGGATAAAACCTTTAGTGTGGTCTTTCTTTTTTTTCATTAAGCCTACGACACTTATTGTCTGTAGACTTTTTGTTTGCTTACAAATAGGGTATAATACACTGCCAGGAGGTGAAAGTCAAGATGGATATAGTAAAGGTTTTTGGCACAAATTTACGGAAGTATCGAACTGAGCTCGGTGTATCTCAAGAGAAGTTCGCAGAGATGTGTGGACTACATCGGACATATATCAGTGATATCGAACGTTTTCAGCGCAGCATAGCTCTTGATAACATACAGAAGATTGCCGATGCGCTCGGTATTGATACATACAAACTTTTTATAGACAGTGGCAATGATTGAATCGGAGGGAATAGCATATGGCTAAGGGATTAACAAAGATTGAACTCTGGGAGAAACTTGCCCAGCCGGACAAAAACGGAGTTACAAGGTGGGTCAGCGTTGACGAGTTTGTTGGAGAATATCAAGGTCTGCAATTATTAAATGGAGCTGGATGGTCAAGGGATGATGGCCCATTTGGTCGAAAATATATTGTTGAGCGCGACAAATCGCGAACTCCCGGAAATAGAACTGACGCCATTCGAACAGTAGGCTTTTTTACTGATAATACATATACTGCCTATATAGACCCAACAATAAAAAAGGAAATACAAGCGAAAAGATGCGTGGTTCTTGGAACATCTAATCCGGAAGTTGATCATAAGAACGGAATGAAAAACGAGGATAGAGTAATGCAAAACGAGAATCAGAAACTATCTGATTTTCAGCCGTTAAGCAAAGCCGCAAATGATGCAAAAAGACAATTCTGTAAGGAATGCAAAGCTTCTGGCGTCAGATACGATGCAAAGCAGCTGGGTTATCCCATGTCGTATTACTCTGGAGACCCGTACCACAATAACGAGGAAGATGCTTGTGTGGGTTGTTATTGGTATGATCCATTGGAATTCAAAAAGCATTTAGAGGAGAAAAAGAAATGACACACGTATTTGTTGTGGATAAAACCACTTTTAAATACCATCTCGAGTACTTATTTGCTGGTACAGGAGCCAAAGACAAGAAATCGTCATTTTTGATTAATTCATCAATAAATTATCCTTCGACAACAGAGCGGATGTTAGTCGGAATGATTGCGGATATCTCAAGAATTAGGATTGGTGATAAGGTTATATTTTATCTTCAATCAGCTGATGGAAAACCCGGAATGTTCTTTGGTATTTTTAAGGTTGCTTCTAATCCTTTTTTTGATGAGAACGATACAAATAATTATTTGATTGGGGACACAAATAAGGGACTATCATTTAGGGTGTTACTTGAAGCGGATGAGGTGTACGCTAAGGGCGTTACAGAGCATGAGTGCTTAGATTCGCTTGTCGGAAAAAACAGCCCTTGTGATTTATGTTGGAGTCTCATTTACCGAAAGCTTAAGGGAAATCGTGGCTGTACAATGATCATGGATTATGAATTCGATGACCTTTTGAATAAATTAAGAACGAAAAATAGCAATACTTCACTAATCGGTAATGCTTTTACATTTGACAGCAATGTTTTCGAGATAACTACCGCTAATGATGCAAAAGCTTATTTGGGTAGGCAAGATTCTCTCAACATTCTTCCGAGACTCCTTTATAAGGCAGGACGAGGGAATGCCTTTGAATCACATCTGCAGGCATATATAATGCAGAACATTGATTCAGCTTTAAGCAATGCGTTGATTCCGTTGAATAATTATCCTGTTTGGATAGGAAATGAGGTTTCTTGTGGAGTCGGAATGCAGAGAATTGATGTGATGATAAAGCAAGAATCTGACACAGATATTTATATTAGGCTCATTGAACTAAAGGATGAAGCACCTTACATTGAAATAATTACAAGTCAAATACCTTGGTATCTTGAATGGCTTTCTTATTATGTTTTGCCAAAATATACTCAAAAACAGGTACACGTCATTCCTACAATTATAGCAAATGGACAAATATCAGTTGCAATAGCTCCAGCCTATAGAAGTTTCACATATACGATTCCGGGTGTTGATGTTACAAATCTTGAATATTTCGGATTCGAAACAACCGCAACGGATATTGTATTTACGCAATATTTATAAAAATAAAAAAGGCAGCGGAGTTCATTAAGGCTCTGCTACCATTTCAATCTATTGAGTTTTCTTGAATATAAAGATGTATTCGTGTTTAAAAATGTAAAAATCGCTGGCGAGAGCCCTATATCTCCATATACTTTGTTGATTTGCCTTGCCCTTTGTATCGCCAAAGTTTTTCACAAGAATTGCTTTCAGCAGAAACCCCTTCTGCATGAATAAATTCATGCAATAAAACCCAAGAGGCACTACTTGACTGTTTGCGTATTTATCTCCAATAACAACCGCGCAATATCTGTTCTTTTCAAGGTAAGGTGTCGTGTTGTCAATCACCTTACCAAAACCTTCTAAAAAAGAATCCAAGCTTCCTGCATTTGACAAATCTTTAGGATTGTCAGAAAATTTTATAATATCCCAATAAGGGGGATGAAATATTGCAAATTGATATTTTTTTAAGCCGATCGAATCCAACAAGGCTCCCATGTTTAATGATGAACTATCACCCACAAACACTTGAGCTTTGCATTCCGGATTTGATTCCGCACGAATACGATTGCTTGCTTCATTAGCAACCGATTCTTGTAAATCAATGCCTATAGAATTCCTCCTCATTCTCTGTGCCTCAATTAAAGATGTTCCACTGCCCATAAAAGGATCAAGAATCCAATCGCCTTTTTTTGTATATCGACTAAACAGTTGAAATGGGATTTGTGGAACAAAATTGCCATGATAATCTCCGGAATGTGCGCCGGAATTATCTCTCTTATCTATAATCCACAGGGTATCCGTATTTATTTCGGTATACTCCTGCCACCTTTCCATATCAAGGTCATTATATCTTGCCATAGATTGCCTCCTTATCTTTTAATCAGACAATGCAGATACTCAAGTGTTGAATTAGCCGTTATGTTTCTGTTCTCATCTTTATCAGCTTTAAAACGACGATATTCTTGAGTAAACTGAATGTATTCACCATACTTTGACATTATTTTTTCTATCGTGTCAAAACTCATTAATCCTTCGTTGTTATAACTCAAAAAGATATATTTGAAATTTGCATTTGCTATAAGATCTTCAAATGTAGAAGAAACCGTTTTTGCGGAACAAAATGAGCTTTTTTGATTCTTATAGTCCCTTAAGCCTGTCTTTCCATTTAAAACTGGGTTATCATATTTTGATATCGTTTCGAGAACATGGTAGTTCGTGCAATACTGCCTTGCATTATATGGGGGGTCAAGATATAGTACATCACCAGATATATTTCTAACAAGCTGGTTAATGTCTTCGTTGTAGGCTTTCCCTTTTATACCATTTATAACTGGCAGCAATTCCAGTTTAAATTCCTTTTGAGCGGAGGCCTTGATATGCTTAAGGAAAGCTCCGTAAACGGACGCCGTATTTGCGTATTTGTCTATGGAATTTATTAAACTTGCTAAATACCAAAAATATGTTCCCTCATCTATTTCTCCAGATTCAAGAAGTCGATTAAGTTCGAGCCTAATTGCATCACAGCGTCTTCCGTTGGAATCAGTATAATAATTTCGACCGCACCCAGAACCAGCACAGTAATTCTTGTACACAAACCCGTCAACACCTTCCAAGGTATTAAGATAATCGAGAAGACCATCATCCATAGGAGAACAATTCTCTAAATACTGCTTGTTAAGCACATAGCTGTAGTGCTGTATATCATTGGCAATTACCTCACATCCGCGTTCTCTATATGTGGCACCCACAACTCCAGTACCTGCAAATAAATCACCGAATACATATCCATCAGATGGATTTAATCCAGTGACCTCATCAATTGTGTTTTGCAAAAAATCAAGTAGTGAGTATTTTGAACCTATATAATTCACTTCTGTTCCTCCTGTATATGTTCAATGATATCGGATACGTCACAACCAAAAAAAGTACACATTCTATCTACAATATCCATTGAGACTTGTTCGCCTCTGCCCATTTTATCCACCGTAGATTTTGATATTCCTGTGGCTTCCATCAGTTGTTTTTTTCTCATTTCCTTATCAATGAGCAATTTCCAAAGGGGCTTATATGAAAACGCCATAGTAGTTACCTCCGTCAAGCTTGCTTCTATTGTTCCTTCCAGAACAGTATACAGCAAAAGTATTGAGTTCGCAATATAAATATATCGACAACGCAACATTTAATTACCTTGTATATGAAAAACGCCTCGTTACTGTACCGATTCCCGGTATGGCAACGAGGCTATTTTTGGAGTTCAAGCAGCGTTTTAATAAGATACTACAGTCTTCAGTTTTACAGCCCTGCCTGCGACTTAAGAGCTTCCGCCTTGTCGGTCTTTTCCCAAGGGAGGTCGATATCGGTTCTTCCGAAATGTCCGTAAGCTGCAAGCTGTCTGTATATAGGGCGTCTTAAGTCGAGCGACTTGATTATCCCGCCCGGCGTGAGATCGAAGTTTTTAGCCACAAGCTCTGCCAATTTATCCTCTGACACCTTGCCCGTCCCGAAAGTGTCAACTAAAATGGAAACAGGCTCGGCGATTCCGATGGCGTATGCAAGCTGAATTTCGCATTTGTTTGCGAGACCTGCCGCTACGATATTTTTTGCGGCATAGCGGGCTGCGTAGGTTGCGGAGCGGTCAACCTTAGTCGGGTCTTTTCCGGAGAATGCGCCGCCGCCGTGGTGAGCATATCCGCCGTATGTATCTACGATAATCTTTCGTCCCGTGAGCCCCGAATCGCCGTGCGGTCCTCCTATTACGAAACGACCGGTAGGGTTAACATAGTATTTAGTCTCATCGTCAAGAAGCTCCGCAGGGATTATCGGCTTGATAACGTGCTTGATGAGGTCTTCTTTTATCTGCTCTTGGGTAGCTTCGGGGTCGTGCTGAGTCGAGATGAGAACCGTGTCGATTCTCTTAGCCTTGTCTCCGTCGTACTCCACTGTTACCTGCGTCTTGCCGTCAGGTCTTAAGTATGTCAGTGTGCCGTCCTTTCTGACGTCGGTGAGACGTTTCGCCAACTTGTGCGCAAGAGCGATAGGCATAGGCATAAGCTCGGGCGTTTCGTCGCAGGCATAGCCGAACATTATACCCTGGTCGCCCGCGCCGCCTACCTCGTCATTTGTACCCATAGCTATATCTCCGGACTGCTCGTCGATAGCGGTTAAGACAGCGCAAGTGCTTCCGTCGAAGCCGTAAGCGCTCTTATCATATCCTATGTCGTTAATTACTTTTCTTGTGATTCCGGCGATATCTACGTAAGCCTTAGTAGTGATTTCGCCCATTATCATGGCATAGCCGGTAGTGGTTGTAGTTTCGCAGGCAACTCTGCCGTTCGGATCCTGCTCTAATATGGCGTCCAGAATGGCGTCAGAAATCTGGTCGCACATTTTATCAGGATGCCCCTCTGTTACGGATTCTGATGTGAATAGTTTTTTCATTTTGTCCTCCTTTTTTATCTTCCTTATCAAAAAACCTCTCTTTGAAAGAGAGGCGGTTAAAATTCATATGAATTTTCTCCTCATCTTTCAGGCGATTCGTCGCCTGTAGGATTTAGCACCTTCGGTCGGCATATGCCGCCGGGTTGCCGGGCTTCGTCGGGCCTATTCCCTCAGCCGCTCTTGATAAGGTCAAGTTATATTGTCACCGATATAGTACAATATTGAAACGGTATTGTCAACGTCTTCGGTCTTTTTTTTGATGGTGTCAAGTTTTTACGGACATTTTGGTTGACAGATTAGATTACCGCCCCAAGCCGACCGATTTGTTTGATGGCATTCCGTGTACCGGTGGCGCCATTCATAATTCCCGTCTTTAGGAGTTAGCACCAGAATGTTTTGGAGTAATTGAATATATTGGAGGTACGGATTATGAAAATTACAGAAACCGAGCGTTTAGATTTTATCGAGGCTAACAAATTATGATACAATGCTCTCTCGGACGTCCTGCGGTCTGCTTAGCAGAGCGACGGTCTACGCCGTGAGGTTATTATTCTGTCGAAATGTCGGATAGTATTCTTATTCTCCCATAAGCTCCTCGTCTATTATCGAGAGTACCCTCTCGAACTCTGCGACTTCTTTAATCTGATTTTAACATCAGCCGCGACTTTAGTATAAACGGACATTTCACATTAAATATTTCCGTCAAATCTTCCCGCCGCAAAAACAGTACTCAGGCTTCTGAGCAATTTTTGTCCGCTGTCAGATTGTGCTCTTATCGGCTTCGAGCTGTACATATCGGCAAGAAGATAATATGCATTTCCAAGGTTCAATTGAATCATATCCTCCGCTGTTACAAAATCACCCTCCAGCGAATAATAAACCTTGTTTCCATTTTCAAAGCATAGGAACATCTCCCCGTAAAATCCGAACTTCTCTTCCTCGCATATAGCTTCGTTCGGTTCAAAATATGCGTAGAGCACGCTGTCAAGGCGTATGTGGTCCTGTCCGAAAGCCTGACCTTCACCGTAAACCGTGAGAGAACCCAATATTTCGCCGTCACTAAACCCTTTCTTTACAACAGTGGAGATTTGTACAAAGTTCTTTTGTTTGTATTTCTTTTCTGCCTGCACTGCGCCACCCTCTTGCAAAAAGATTTCCTGCTCAACAAATCCGGCGTCGCGCTCACTGATTTCCGAGATTCGCTCTAAAAGCTCATCAAAACTCATCTCCATATTGCCGCTATTTCTTTTTTCGCCTGAATTTGACCCATACGACTCCGCAAAGGCATAGGACGTAAATATTGAAAGTACTATGAAAATCAAAATAACAAGGCTAATCCGTTTTTCTTTCATTGTTATCGCCCCCTACATAACTTCCCTCAGATATGACAAAATAATCATCCGTACCATCTTCCTGAATGATTTATGTGACCAAAGTAGCTGCTTCCATATGCATTTGTATAGGTAATAGCTACCAATAACATAATTGTTACGATCTTAAATATACATTTTTTCCATTTTATTTTCCGCTCTTTCTCTTTATTTATTATCAAGAAATTTTTATTAAACCATGGTTTTCTCTTTTTTGTTATAATTTTATCATTTAGATTCATTTTTATCAAGTTTTTTACCCGAAATCACATAAATTACACATAACCGTGCAAAAAATATTCAAATAAAACCGAAGTAACCGCGGCAGTAAGGATTTCTTTAAATAATATTCATTCATAACTGTTATCAGCCACATAGCTGTAATTGATTTCATTATACCTCGTAATATCTCTTACGGACGGAACCCCCGCTATTTTAACGGCGGGATGGCAGCCCGTTTTTATACACTGTCCGCAATGCCGTATTAAGAAACCGTCTGTGGAATCGGTAATAACGGGTCGAGGGGAGCAAACGTTAAAATTTCTTGTCTGAAATAAGGTGAGACTTGAAAAAAGCGCTAAAAAAAGCTATACTTGTCCTATGCTTAAACTGATACACGGCGGCTACGGAGAAAGCGCCGCCACATCTAAAAAAAAGTTCATATCGGCATATATTACGGACACAAGACTTATGGGAGTCGTTGGGGTTTATGCGCATTGGAAGCTGCCCGACAACTGTCTCCGCACTGAGATGTACCAGATATTTTACCTCGACGCCGAGGAGTACGGGCTTGATACCTATGAATGTATAATCGGACCCGACGACAGCGAAACGAGGGACAGGGTTACGGAGACAAAAAATCTTCTTATGGGCGGACTCGGCGGCAATGAGGTCGAGATTACAGAGAGGGAACTGATGTCTCTCGTGCAGGACTATGCGGACTTAAACCTGAGGCAGGGGATTAGGCTGCCGGATAAGGCGGAGTTTACCGAGCTTCTCAAGCCTGAGCTGCTGCTTACGCGAGAGGAAGAAAATATATTGATGGGCAAACAATGCGAGCCTATCACTAATGATTTTCAGGTGGTTAACTATTTCATAATGCGCTGCGCGGGCAGGGACTTTAAGGCCGCCAAATTCCTCACTAAGGAATATATCAGAACCGACCTTTTTTCGGAGCACAAGGCGGCTATCCTGCTAAAAAACGAAATTCATGTCGGCGAGTCATCTTTTAATATATCCGGCGATAAGACCTCGTTCAGCAGCAGTATGAGCTATCTTTGCAGATCGCTTATAGAATATGACGAGAAGTTTTTTGTTACCACCTCAAGCGTAACTGTCGAGAAGCTTAAGGTTACTAAATATGAGAGACTCACATCGGAGCGCGTTTCGGATATGGAAGCCGAAATGCTGATTAAGAGGGAGGAATATGTGAATGTCTACGAACTGAGCGAGGACGCGGGCGAGATAAACGGCGAAGTTCTCCCGATACTTGCCAAGGCTCAAAAAAGCGTTCACGAGACGGGTACTCTGTATATGGTTTTCAAACCTAATAACGAGCACGTTTCGCAGGAGATATTCAGATTAAACGACGACGTCTTAGGCACTTTTTATTTTTTGGAATCGGGTCAGGTACTGCTTCAGGCGTATGATATGCCGTCGATGATGAGGCTACAGCTTGAGCTTGTGCTCGCTTTCGGTAAAAATCTGCTCAGGCAGAGCTCAAAATATATGTTTGACGAGCCTGTGTTTTATGAGTTTGTCAATTCGTACTTTTTCGATTTCGAGGAGTTCGTGGATTTAATCAGCCACGAAGAATAAGAAAATATGAATTTTAGAGAAAGCGGCAAGGTGATATTTAAGGCGGCAGCGCTTAAGACGGTCATATTATGAGGCTAAATAACGGGTATAGCTTATGAGGGAAGTCGATAAAAGAAAATCAACATACATAAAATGCTTGTTCGCACTGATATGGCTGGCGATATGGGAGCTTGCGGCACACTTCACCGCAAGCGCTCTTTTGCTTCCATCCCCTTTTGATACGGCTATGGCGCTTATCACGATGGCAGGTACGGCGGAGTTTTACCTCAACCTGCTGTTTACGGCGCTGAGATGCTCCGCCGGCATAGCGGGGTCTTTTATAATGGGAGCGCTCGCAGCCGTTCTCGCATTTCGCTCTCCCTATGCGCGAGAGTTTTTCAGGCTTCCTGTAAGCTTCTTTAAGAGCGTGCCGGTGATGGCTATAGTAATCTATGTGATACTTATCGTTAAATCGGACATTGTGTCTATAGCAGTTTGCCTGCTTATGTGCTTCCCGATTTCGTACTCCAATGTTCTGGCGGGACTATGCGGTATGAACAGGGATTACATAGAGCTCGCGGAGGTAAACGGTTTAACCCGTATTCAGACTTATCGGCTCGTGCTTATTCCTATGCTGAGACCCGAGCTGAGCGCGGCGCTGAACCTGATTTCGGGAATGAGCTGGAAAGTTGTGGTCGCTTCCGAGGTGCTGTCCGTTCCGAAATATTCGGTCGGATACGAGATGTTAAAATCAAAATATTACCTCGAGACTCCTCAGCTTTTCGCATATATACTCGTCCTCGTCGTACTCAGCCTTATCGTGGAATCGGCGCTTGGCAGCTTTATGGAGGCTAAGCGCAGCAGAGCAAAAAACATACTCCGCTTCGGCGGCGAAGAGGAATACGTAGACAACGTAGACGAGTTTGTATTAAAAAACGTTACTAAATCGTACTCACAAACAGGGATTGCCCCGAAAAGCGGAGAGCCTTTATCCGACGCAAAGTCAAAAACGGCCGTTAAGCCCGAACACGCTGAGAAAATCCCTCCGGCTGCCGTAAAAGTTCTTGATAATTACAGTGTACGGTTCGAGAGAGGAATAACGGCGATTTTAGGACCGTCCGGCAGAGGCAAGACGACTCTTGCGAGGCTGATAGCAGGGCTCGAGCAACCGGACTCGGGCGAGATAAAAAATGTGGGAAGCATATCCTATCTTTTTCAGGAAGACAGGCTGCTCCCGTGGCTGAGCACCGAGTCCAATATGATGCTCGGCATAATAAACGAAAGAGGTATGAGCCGCGCGGTCGCTAAGGAGAGAGTGCGCGAGATCGCGGAGAAGCTTGAAATTGCTTCGGTTCTCGATAAAATGCCTTATGAGCTCTCGGGAGGCATGGCTCACAGAGCTGCGCTCGGCAGGGCGCTTCTGAGGAGAAGCGAAGTTCTTATTTTGGACGAGCCGTTCAGGGGCATCGACGGAGAGCTTAAGGAGAGGCTGATATCCGTTCTGAGAGACGAGATATCACGCTGCGGGGATAAGCTCCGAACGACAATCCTCATAACGCACGACGAAAAAACAGCCGTGGTCTTGGCGGAACGAATCATAAGGCTGTAGCTCGGTCGAAAAATAAATCGACGGTTGAAAATCGGAGTCGACGTTTGATATGCCGAGTCGAGCAGCTTGAAATATTGAAAGGGAAAATCTATGATACTTGAATTAAAAAAAATAACAAAATCTTTCGGTGATAAACAGGTACTTAAGGAGGTATCCATAACCTGTGAGAGCGGAAAAGCCTTCGGACTGCTCGGCAGAAACGGCGCCGGCAAGACTACTTCCATTCGTATTCTTATGAACGTTTTCTCTGCGGACAGCGGAGAAGTATTTCTTGACGGCAATGCCATAGACTACGATAAGGTGCGGTTCGGCTATCTTCCCGAGGAAAGAGGACTTTATCCGAAGAAAAAAATAATAGAACAGCTCGTGTATTTTGCGGAATTGAAAGGTATGAACCGCCGCGAGGCTGTAGCCTCTATAGACTATTGGCTTGAAAGGCTCGGTATGACCGAATACAGGAACAGGAGACTCGATACCCTGTCCAAGGGAAACCAGCAGAAGATACAACTGATAACCGCTTTGGCGCACGACCCCGAAATCGTGATTTTGGACGAACCTTTTTCGGGTCTTGACCCTGTTAACGCGATGCTATTGAAAGACGTGGTGAAAGAGACGATTGCAAAAGGTAAAATTGTCCTTTTTTCGAGTCACCAGATGAATTATATAGAGGAATTCTGCGACAGCATAGCCATAATAAACGAGGGCAGGGTAGTTCTTTCGGGCGACCTCAGAGAGATTAAGCGAAATTATCCGCGTAACCGCATCATCGTGCGTTCGCTTGGAGCCGATATGATTGCGGCGGAATATAAGGGGCTTTGCGAAAAAACCGCCACGGGCGAGCTTATTCTGACTCTTGGCAGCCCCGAAGAAAAAACTGACGTTATGAGCAAACTGATAAACAGTTATGATATCGATGAAATCAAGGTTTACGAACCGTCGCTGAACGATATTTTCGTGGAATATGCAGGCGACAGGGACAAGGAGTGAGGATTATGAAGCAGTTTAAGACGATATTAAAATACGAATTAAAAACATATTTTAAGAACAGGGTTTTTATAGGGGTAACGCTTTTTCTCATAGCGGTGATTGCCGTTGTGATGTTTTTTCCGCAGATTTCGGCTGCGTTCAGCGGGGGAGGGAGTTCGGAGGAAGATATGTCCGTAATGCTCGTTGCAAGCTTTGACGATAAAGGCTCCGGCTTTGTTGAAAAGGCGTTTTCGGCGGCGTTTGAAAACTATGACGTCAGATTTGTAGAGAATGACATAGAGAGCATAAAAGAAAAAATCATATCGGGCGAAGCCGAATGCGCATTTGTAATAGACAGTCCGAAGAGCTATACATATTATGTCGACGATCTGTCTATGTATGACGGCAACACCTATACGGCTGAGGAGATTCTTCTCGGAATGAACCGTATGAGCGCGCTGATTGCAGGGGGATTTTCGGAGAGCGAGGCTGAGGCGGTGCTTTCGACTGAGATAGAGGGCAGCACGGAGAAGCTGGGTAAGGATCAGAGACAAAACTTCTTCTATACATACATAATGATATTCGCGCTCTATATGGTTATTGTGCTTTACGGACAGATGGTTGCGACGAGTGTCGCCACCGAGAAGAGCTCTCGCGCTATGGAGCTTTTGATTACGAGTGCGAAACCGACGTCTATGATGTTCGGTAAGGTTATCGCTTCGTGCCTTGCCGGACTCATACAGATAACGGTGATTTTCGGCTCGGCGCTTCTGTTCTACAATATGAATGAGTCGCATTGGGGAGACAGCCGGGTAATAAAATCAATCTTTGATATGCCTCTCGACCTGTTCGGCTATATGCTGCTGTTCTTCGTGCTGGGCTTCTTCATCTATGCATTTATGTATGGAGCGGTTGGCTCGACCGCGTCAAGAATGGAGGATATTAACACCTCGGTAATGCCTATAACGATGACGTTCATAATAGCCTTTATCGTCGTTATGTTCTCCATGAGCAGCGGCAAGGTAGACAGCGCCGTAATGACGGTATGCTCATTCATTCCTTTTACTTCGCCTATGGCGATGTTTACGAGACTTGCGATGAGTACCGTGCCGACGTATGAGCTGATAATATCCGTGACGATACTTATCGCGACGACAATCGGCGTCGGGGTACTGGCGTCGAAGATATACCGCGTGGGAGTTCTGCTCTACGGAGCCAAGCCTAAGCTCGGCTCTATAATAAAATCAGTTATGAAAGCATAAATAAAATAGGAGTTAATACGCTGTCAATTCGGCACGATATCCGCGTGTGCGCGCATAGCTCATTAGCCTGCGCAGAACACAATGGCGGGGCTGTATTTTCAGATATAACTAAAAAATGAAGAAGCCCTCAATAGCGAGTGTATTGAGGGCTTCGGAAGTTTCAGTTCACATTACGGCTGATAAAAGAAGTCGTCTGCCGGAAGCGAGCCGCCGACCGACTTAGGCTCCAAATTGAACATAGTCTCGTTAAAGACGGTCATTATTTCTCTTCCCGCTTCGAGGCTCATATCCCCGTCCTTGTCGATGTAGAGGGTGAGACCGCAGTTAGGGATTGCAGCCTTGGCAATCTCAGGCTTGGCAATGAAACCCGCGTCCACGATTTTTTGACAAACCTCGTCGCTCGCCCCGTTCACCGCCTCGACGGATTTTTTGATATCGTCGAGAAGAACGGCAAGATCGCCGGCTCTGTTTTCGATGAAATCTTTTCTCGCGACGAGAACGCCCATAGGGAAATTCTGCCCCGTAGCCACAGTCCATTCGGTGTTCATATCGAAGAGCTCGATTATATCGCTGTTACCCGAGGAGAGAGCGACCGACACGAAAGGCTCGGGCAGCATAGCTATTGCGCCTTTTTCTTCCTGAAGCCTTGCATTGACGTCGGCGTGACTTGCGAGCCACTCGATTTTTATGTCTTTTTTCGTATTTATGCCGGCGGACTTGAGTATTTTCATAAGAGCGTATTCAGGTGTGCCGCCCTGACCGGCCGCGATTATCGTCTTGCCCTTAAGCTCTTTCAACTCGTATATGTCCGTCTTGTTGCCGAGAATGTGCAGTACGCCCATAATCATAGGGCTGATGCAGACGGTTTCTCCGGGGGCCTTGTTATAGATAACGGACGCGAGGTTAGACGGTATGCAGGCCACATCCGCTTCCCCGTTTAAGAGTTTGGGAACCACGTCGGTCGGAGCTTGAAGAATATCCACGTTATAGCCGTCGACGCCGATGAGGTTCACAAGGCCGATACCTGTCGGACCGTTCAGTGCGGCGATATTGACAGGCGCGGAGACGCCCGCCTTAGGAGCTTCGGACTCGTTCCCCGAGTCGGCGCCGTCTCCGTTATTAACGCAGCCCGCGAGCAGCATAAGAAGCATTGACATAACGAGAACCGCGGCTGATAATTTAAATGTTTTTTTCATTTTGATTTCGTCTGAGTAATTTTCAGACAATCCCCCTTTGCTTAAGATAAAATTTATTTTTTTAATGCGTTCTTTAAGAAAATCAGTCCGACGAAAATCGAAAGTATAACTCCCGAGCCGGTGAATTTTTTGAGGTCGGCGGATTTTCCCGAAAAATACGCATAGGCGCAAAAAACTCCCAGTATGAGGAAGAATAAGCCTTGAAGCAGATATTTTGTCCTATTGCTCATCATGCGCCTCCATTATGCTTACAGACGCGGAAGCGCCGATTCTGTCGGCCCCCGCCTCTATCATAGCCATGCAGGCTTCATAGTCTCTGATTGCTCCAGAGGCTTTAACGGAAGCAGAAGCGCCTACGGTTTCCCTCATTATGGCTACGTGGCGGGCGGTAGCTCCGCCTGAGTTAAAGCCTGTGGACGTCTTAACGAACTGTGCTCCCGCCTCGAGAGAAAGCTTGCAGGCTTCCCTTATCTCGTCATCGCTGAGAAGGCAGGTTTCCAATATTACCTTGACGATACCATTATACAGCTTGGCTTCCTCCACTACGGCACTTATGTCATCTCTGATATAGTCATAGTCTCCGGACTTAAAAATCCCGATGTTCAGAACCATATCGACCTCGCTCGCGCCGTCCATAAAGGCTTCCCGAGTTTCGAAAACCTTGGTTTTAGTGGTGCAGGCGCCGAGCGGGAAGCCGACTACCGCCGCGACTTTGACGTCGGTGTCCTTGAGAAGCTCATAACATCTTGCTACGTAGCAGGTGTTAACGCAGACCGAGAAAAAGTCGTTTTCTTTCGCTTCTTTGCAGAGCTCGTCGATTTGGTCTCTCGTCGCTTCCGGCTTTAGCAGCGTATGGTCGAAATACTTATTCAGAGGCTTAGATAATTTCATATTGTTCCTCTCCTTTTGTAAGTTAAATAATATAGAGAGTATAACACATAAAAAGCGGCATTAAAAGAGTAGAATTGCCGACAAATTTCATTGATTTTTTTATTAGAATGTAATAAAATAACTTGATAGACACTGTGATGTGAAGACCTTGATTTTTTGCAAAAAAGCAGGTTAACGAGGTGAAGACGAAGTATTCATATTACTCAGGGAGGATATAATGGGAATAAAAATTTCCAAGTTCGGCGGCTCATCGGTCGCAGATGTAATTCAGTTAAAAAAAATAAGGGATATAATCAATTCCGACCCCGACAGAAGATATATAGTGGTATCCGCGCCGGGCAAACGCTTCGAGGGCGACCCGAAGATCACAGATCTTCTTTACCTTGTGAAGACGACCATGGATAATAATCTTCCTTATGAGCAGCTCTTTCAAGTGGTCTGCGACAGATATACGGCGGTGCAGGCCAATCTCGGCTGCAAGGTGGATATGAACAAGGCCTATGACGGCATCAGACGAGAGCTTCTTAACAACCCCACAGGCGACTATCTCGCCTCAAGAGGAGAATATCTGAACGCGGTGCTTATTGCGGACTTCCTCGGCTTTGACTTCGTGGACAGCGATAAGCTCATCAAGTTCGACCGAGCCGGCAGGCTGAACTATGAGGAAACGGGCGACGCCGTACGTGACGTGCTCTCGCGGCACGAATATGCGGTTATCCCCGGCTTCTACGGGTCTATGCCCGACGGCAGCATTAAGACATTTTCAAGAGGCGGCTCCGATATCACAGGCTCCATCATCGCGGGAGCGCTCGGCGCGGAATGCTACGAGAATTGGACGGACGTGTCCGGCTTCCTTATGGCTGACCCGAGGATAGTAGACAGACCTAAGAAGATAAGGACGATATCATATAAAGAACTCAGAGAACTCAGCTATATGGGCGCGTCGGTTCTGCATGAGGATGCCATCTATCCTGCGAGGCTCGCTGACGTACCTATAAACATCAGAAACACCAACGAGCCGGAGGACGAGGGAACCTATATTCTTTCTGAGGAAAAAGCTGCGGCCTTAGGTCTCGGCGCAATAGGCTCTACAGGAGAAATTATAACGGGCATAGCCGGCTCAAAGGATTTCACGGTCGTCGCTCTGTATAAGAATATGATGAGCAGCGAGAGAGGCTTCGTCAGGAGAATACTCGGTATATTAGACGACCACGACATAAACTTCGAGCATCTGCCCTCGGGAATAGATACGGTATCCGTAGTAATGAGCAATTCGCAGATAAACGGAAGACTTGACGAGCTTCTTAAGGAGTTCGAATCGAGGCTCCGCCCCGACTCCATAGACGTCATAGAAGACATCGCGCTTATCGCTACCGTAGGTCATGGTATGACTTCAAGGAGAGGAACCTCGGCGACGCTTTTTACCGCCCTTGCCGAAGCGGGTGTGAATGTCAGAATGATAGATCAGGGCTCTTCGGAGCTTAATATAATCGTCGGCGTTGATAACAACGATTTTGATAAGGCGATAAGAGCCATATACGGCGCTTTTGTCGAAAAATAATTGTTTGTCGCAGGTATCACGGGCTTGCGCCGGAAAGGAAAAAAATGAAAAAATTAGTTACCATCAGCAGAGAATACGGCTCAGGCGGCAGAATGATCGGCAAGCTCGTAGCGGACAAGCTTAACGTGCCGTTTTATGACAAAGAAATCATCGATATGGCGGTAGAGTCAAGCGGCTACTCCAAGGAAGTGCTTGAAACCGCGGAGCTTAAGGCGAAATCGAGCTTCATATACAGCCTCGCGGCGGCGCTCAGCTTCAGCGAAGGTCAGGGTGCGTCGCTGTCTGTGAACGATAAGCTCTTCCTCGCTCAGTTTCAGGTGATAAAAGAAATCGGCGATACCGATGCGGGCGTCATAATCGGCAGATGCGCCGACTATGTGCTGAGAGATAAGCCGGGCGTGACAAACGTATTCATTTATGCCGAAAAAGAAGACCGTATAAGGCGAGCCGCAGAGCAGTACGGGATTCCCGAAAACAGGGCTGCCGGCATAGTCGACGATTATGATAAGGCGCGCGCCAACTACTATGCCTATCATACGGCGCATAAGTGGGGCGATTACAGGAACTATAATCTCAGCATTAATACAAGCTATATATCGGAGGAAGAAACGGCGAAGATGATAGTGAGCTACATAAATAACAGAAAATACAGGGAGGACTGACTATGAGAAGTGGCAGAAGCATATCAAAAACAGAAAAAATAACAGCCAAGACCGTAGGCAAAGCGCTGCTCGGCGTAATAGGCCTCGGAATCGCTTCGGGAGTCGCTCTCGTGGCAGGTACGAATATGATAATGACCAAGCTGTTTCCCGAAAACAAGAGCGAGGAGGTAAAGGACTGATGGCAGACAGGAAGACCTATTATATAACCACTCCCATCTATTATCCGTCCTCCAATCTCCATATCGGGCACACATACTGCACCGTAATGGCGGACGCGATGGCGAGATTCAAGAGGCTTCAGGGCTACGACGTTCGTTTTTTGACGGGGACGGACGAGCACGGTCAGAAGATTCAGACCAAGGCGGAAGATGCGGGCTTATCTCCTCAGGAGTACGTGGACGGCGTCGTCGCAGGGATCAAGGAGCTCTGGAAGACCATGGAAATATCCTACGATGATTTCATCAGAACCACCGAGGAAAGACACGTCAAGAGAGTGCAGAGCTTCTTTATGAAGCTGTGGAACACGGGAGACATCTACCTCGGAGAATATGAGGGGCTCTACTGCAAAGAATGCGAAGCCTTTTGGACAGAGTCGCAGGCTAAGGACTGCAAGTGTCCGGACTGCGGCAGAGAAGTTCTTCCGGCTAAAGAGGAGGCGTATTTTTTCAGGCTCTCCAAGTATGCCGACAGACTGCTTGAGCTCTACGATTCGAATCCGGATTTTTTGCAGCCGGAAACGAGGAGAAACGAAATGAAAGCTTTCATCAGGCAGGGGCTTGAGGATTTATGCATTTCGAGGACGAGCTTCAGCTGGGGAATACCCGTGCCTCTCAATGAGAAGCACGTCATCTATGTCTGGCTCGACGCGCTTACCAACTATATCACCGCGCTCGGTTACTCCGACGAGCCGGAATTATACGATAAATATTGGCCGGCAGACGTACACCTGGTAGGCAAAGAAATAGTCAGGTTTCACAGCATTATCTGGCCGGCAATGCTGATGAGCGCGGAGCTTCCGCTTCCTAAACAGGTGCTCGGACACGGCTGGCTGCTGCTTGGCGGTGAAAAGGTATCCAAGTCCAAGACAGCTAAGGGAAACGACGTAATCGACCCTGTAGTTCTCATAGAGAGATACGGCGTCGACGCGCTAAAATACTTCCTGCTGCGCGAATATACTTTCGGGCAGGACGGCAACTTCACGAATGAGGTAATGCTCAGGAGAATGAACTTCGACCTCGCGAACGACCTCGGAAACCTTGTTTTGAGGACGGTCACGATGATTGAAAAATACTGCGGCGGAGTGGTGCCAGAGGCGAAGACGAACGACGAAATCGACGACGACCTTAAGAATATCGCCGTTTCCGCTCGGGAAAAAGTAGAGCAAAATATGGATAAGTTCGCTTTCAGTGCGGCGCTCGAGGATATCTGGACGGTAGTGAGAAGAGCGAACAAGTATATCGATGAAAAGGCTCCGTGGATTTTGGCAAAAGACGAGTCAAAAAAAGCCGAGCTCGATACGGTTATGAAGAACCTTGCGGAGACTATCAGAATAGTTTCGGTGCTCATATATCCGTTTATGCATACCGCCTCGGACGAGATAAGAAAGCAACTCGGACTCTGGTATGCCGACGTCAGATGGGAGGACGCCGCGGAGTTCGAGATGATGTATCAGGAAAAGGTCAAGAGAGGAGAGGCGCTCTTCCCGAGACTCGACATAGAGAAAGAGCTTGCGGAGCTCTCGGATATTGCCGACGAACTCGCGAAAAACAAAGCCGCGGCGGAAGCCGAAGACCCAGTGGATAAAGCAATTGCGGGGTCCGTACCGCTTAAGCTGAAAGAGCCTATAGTATATGACGATTTCGACAAAATAGATTTCAGAGTCGGCACGATTATTCGCGCCGAGAAGCACCCGCAGGCGGACAAACTCCTTGTATTCAAGGTCAAGATGGGAAGCGAGGTCAGACAGGTCATAAGCGGAGTGGCGGAAGACTTCACGCCGGAGGAAATGCTCGGCCGGAAAGTCATCGTGGTAGCGAACCTCAAGCCGAGAATGCTGAGGGGTCTCGAATCTTACGGAATGCTTCTCTTCGCGGAGAACGGCAAACGCTGTGAAATCGTCACGACGTCGGCGCCTGACGGAGAAGCTGTTAATTAGCATATTTTCGGCGCAAAACGCCTAAGTAGGCCGCCCGCATTGCGGGCGGAAGTGATTTTATATTAAAACCTTGCATTTTTATATTCAGGAGCTTATGAACAGGATATTATTCGATTCTCATACGCATATCAATAATGAAACATACTCGAGCGAAGAGAGGGAAGAGCTGATCAAAGAAATAAAAAGCTCGGAGGTCGCCTACGTTTGCGACGTGGCATTTGACTATGACAGCTCGGTTTTAGCCCTGTCTCACGCCGAACGTTTCGATTTTTGCTATGCCACGGCAGGGGTTCATCCTCACGAGGTAAAATTTATGACGGATGAAACGCTTGAAAAACTAAAAAAGCTTGCGGCCGAAAACGAAAAAATCGTAGCGATAGGAGAGATAGGACTCGACTTTCACTATGACCTTTCGCCGAGAGACGTTCAGAGATATTGGTTTCGCCGCCAGATAAGGCTTGCGAACGAGCTCGGGCTTCCGCTCGTCATACATTCGAGGGAGGCGGATCGCGAGACTATGGACATATTGATAGAAGAGGGTGCGTTCTCCGAAGAGAGAAAAAAACTTTTTGAAGACGATAAGCCGCATGTGGACATACATTGCTATTCGGGCTCGGCGGAGCTTGCCAAGGAGTACCTCAAGCTCGGTGCCGTCCTCGGAATTGACGGTCCCGTTACCTATAAGAATAACAGGAGGACCGTCGAGGTCGTCGAGACCGTGCCGCTCGA
>JBHAFL010000004.1:0-17050 GCA_041856085.1 Anaerovoracaceae bacterium
CAATATTATTATACCATAACTGTATGTAACGATACAAGAAAAAGAATTAAAATTTGACAAAAAAATTTCCCCTAAGGCTTGCGATTAAAGGAGTTTCACGTTTTATCAGAAGAACTTTGCTGTCAAACTACCGCGCGGCCTCGCATATTCGGCTTCCGCCATACGCCTATATTTTACCCCACAAAGCCGTAAATATCAAGAATACACAATATTTTTTTGCGTCGGAATCCGTCGCAAAAGGTGCTTATGAAAGTCCGGCTTCGGTTTTCGCCGGTTTTCACTCGTTCTGTCGCCCCCACAGACTTTTTTCGCCGCGCCGCGCTTGACAACAAAAAATCTCAAAAAAAGCCCTACGTAACGTGGCTAAAAAAATATCTTGCAACCTCAGGCTAAAGATAGTATAATACCTTTGTTATAGTCAGATACTGTTCTGCGGCTAATCTCATTTGCGTCAGGAGGTGAATCAGGAATGGCAACAGTAATCGTAAGAGAAAACGAGAGCTTGGAATCTGCTCTTAAGAGATTCAAAAGATCATGCGCAAGAGACGGCGTTATGAGCGAACTCAGAAAGAGAGAGCACTACGAGAAGCCGAGCGTTAAGAAAAAGAAAAAATCTGAAGCAGCCAGAAAAAAGGCCAGAAAGTTCTAATTCCGGACTTTTCAGTTAAAGTTAAATTAAAGAAGGTGATTTGATGACTATTAAGGAGCAGCTTATGGAAGACTACAAGGCTTCTATGAAAGCGCACGATGAAGTAGCTAAAAACACCATCAGCTTCGCCAGAGCGGCCGTCAAGCAATATGAGATTGACCACCGCGGCGAGGAGCTTGACGATCAGGGCATTATCGCAATTCTGTCCAAACAGGTTAAAATGCGAAAAGATGCAATCCCTGATTTTGAAAAAGCAGGCAGAACAGATTTAATAGATTCCTATAAACAGGAAATCGCAATCCTCGAAAGATATCTTCCGGCTCGTCTCTCGGCAGACGACCTTAAAAAGGCGATTGCCGAAGTGGCATCCTCGCTCGGTATAGAGCAGGGCGCCGGTCGCGCCGATATGGGCAGACTTATGAGCGCCTCGATGGCTAAGTTAAAGGGTCTCGCGGACGGCGGCGATGTGAAGACTTTCGTTCAGGAATATCTATACTGAAAAATACACTCTGATGTGAGCGCGTCTTGTGCGATATCGGAGTGTTTTTTTCGTATTTTGATTATTTCATATATGAACGCCGATTTTGGACAGCCGATATATTCCATTTAACCCCGTTTTCTGTTTTTATTCCCTTTCGTCTCCGCAATTATAACGGCTGTGAATATAAGGGCGCAGCCTATATACTCCTTTAAGCTCAACATTTCTTTCAGAATTACCATACCCGCAAACAATGAAAAAAGCGCCTCCGTGCTTAGAAGAATTATCGCACGCTCCGACTCCACATATCTTTGTCCGACCATCTGGAGCGTGTAGCCCGCCGCGCAGGTTCCGAAGCCCGCATAGAGAATCGCCCCGATGTTTTCCGAGATGCCCGCAAGGCTCCAAAGGTCGAATACGAACGAGAACGGTAAGCAGAGAATTGACGTAATAATAAAAAGCATGCTCGTGAATACGAACGCGTCCGCCTTTGGCGCAAAATACTCGATGGCATAAAGATAAAAAGACATAGACGCCGCGGCAAGCAGCAGAAGTCCGTCCCCGACATTCAGCTTCTCAATACCGCCGTTCAAGCTGATTAAGTAAAATCCCGCTACGGAAACAAGAGCCGCGAACCATATCCTGCCGCTTATTTTTCGTCTAAGCAGTATCACGCCGACTATAGGCGTAATTATTACATAGAGAGAGGTAATGAATCCGGCTTTTCCTACGGTCGAATACATAAGCCCGTATTGCTGCGTTATTACGCTAAAAAGAAGCAGCGCCGCGATAAGGACTATGGGCTTAACCATCTCAGCAGGCTTCATTCCTCTGTCCGTTTCGCTCTTCCACCTATATGAAAACACCGCAATCGGTATCAGGACGACTCCGCCCAGCATAAACCTTATCGCCGTAAACGTGAACGGCCCTAAATCGTTGCCGCTCTTCTGAGCCACAAGCCCGCTGCCGTAAATTATTGCGGACAGAATTAAAATAATATCTCCCTTTAGACTTCGCTTTTCGTTCATATTCCCATTATTTTGCAGATATTGACTATAGACTTAAAATTGCGCTTGCGCGCCTTATCCCAAGCTACGCTCCAAGTTGTCAACCCGGCGGCCATAGCATCTTACGTTTGCCTAAGATGTGCAGGTGCAGATGTTTAACGGTCTGAAACGCGTCCTCACCGTTATTCGATACGACGCGATATCCGTTCTCGAGCCCGAGCGTCTTCGCAATATCCTTAATTTTTAACATCATTCTGCCGATGAGCTCCACATCCTCTTCATTGAGAGCGTCAAGGCATTCGATATGCTTTTTCGGAATCAAAAGCACGTGCACCGGCGCCTGCGGTTCGGCGTCGTGAAAGCAGAACATTTCTTCGTCCTCATATACGATATTCGTAGGTATCGTCTTCGAGGCTAACATACAAAAAATACAGTCCGACATTTTTTCTCCTCCTTTTTTATCATACTATCTCGGCAGTCATGCCGTCCCCGGCAAGCCCCGTGAGTCTCACCCTGACGAGCTCGTTTATGAACTCCGACCTCGTTCTCCCGTCGGGAACGGCGGCATAGACTCTGATGTAATTTTCGGTATAGCCCGATATAACATTCTCCGAATATGCGCCGCTCACATTGTCTGAGACGTTCTCCGATGTCCCCGCGTTCAGCGCTCCCGCAGCGTTTTCGGGCGAAGCTTCCTCGAAAAGCACCGTCCTGAGCCTCCCTGTCTCCGCTGCAAAAAATTCCTTTGCAGAGTTTTCGGCTTCGGCAATCAGCCTCACGCTTCTGATATTTTTATCGATTCCCGAAATCTGGTTTTTCATATTGCCGGCGCTGGTTCCCTCACGCTTGGAATACTTAAAAACGTGTACCTTGGCGAACCTGACCTTTCTGACAATATCAAGCGAAGCCTCGAAATCCCGCTCATCTTCACCCGGAAAACCCACGATTATATCCGTGGTTATTCCGTAGCCCGAGTCGCAGTCTCTGAGAACCTCGACTATATCCATATAGTCCTCACGGGTATAGCGCCTGTTCATAAGGTCTATCACCTTGTCGGAGCCGGACTGTATCGATAAATGAAGATGAGGACACAGCCTCTCATACTTCGTAAGTCTTTTGACGTAATCGGAGTTCACGACCGTAGGCTCAAGAGAGCTCAGTCTTATGCGAAAGTCGCCGTCAAGTTCGTTTATGGACTTGATTATTCTCTCCATACCGGAGAGCTTCGCGTTTTCACCGCAAAAAGCCTCGTGAAACTTCTCCCTGAAACCGTCCTCGGTTCCGTAGAGTGCAGTATTGATTCCGGTGAGTACGAGCTCGCGGAATCCGCTCGCGATGAGATCCTTCGCCTCTTCAACGATTTCAAGCGGGTTACGCGAGCGTATATGTCCTCTCGCGAACGGAATAAGGCAGTATGAGCAGAACCTGTCGCAGCCCTCTTCAATCTTTATGTAGGCGCGCGTACGCCCGTCCATCGACATTATTATTCCTCTGTCGTTATATTCGGTGAGAGCGTCATAAGGCATAACCCTGACTATCTTGCCGCTTCCCGACGCGCGGTTTTTAAGCGCGGCTTCGACGAGCTCGAGCAGAACAGACTTTTCACCGTTTCCGGTCACGATATCGACTTCCGGCATTGCTTCGAGCTCCTCGGGCTTCACCTGAGAATAGCAGCCCGTGACGGCTATAACCGAGTCGGGCGAAAGTTTTTTCATCTTTCTTATGAACTGCCTCGACTTCCTGTCCGCCAAGTTGGTTACCGTGCAGGTGTTTATGATATATGCGTCCGCCGACTCTTCTTCACCCACCACCTCGAAACCGTGCGACGAAAACTGTTCTTTCATCGCTTCCGTCTCATAGCGGTTGACCTTACAGCCTAATGTATAAAACGATATTTTCATGCTGATATTCTAACATAGCCAAAAACACAAAACAAGCCACATCGATAAATCGATATGGCCGTTTCGCAATTTTTTAAGTTGGCTTTGTAAAAAAATGACTTGTAATATTTAGAGTGTAAGATTGTTATATATTTCTTCGGTTAAACCGAAAAAAACAGATTTATTTCAGCGCCCTGAACACCGTTATCCTCTGTGTTCATGGCTATGCTTATGCCGGCTGTGTTCCGAATGACACGCTCCGCAGCCCGCCGCGCAATGCGAGCACGAACCTCCGCAGGAGCTCTTGCCGTTCTTCCTATCCTTAATCAGCTTATATACTATCGCTGCGACAAATGCTGCTATGATTATGCTGATGATAACATCGGCCGTATTCATAAAAATCCCCCTTTCGAAACATTCATTAAAATATGTGAGTCAGTCATTCCGTCGCATTCAGTTAGCCTTAGCTAACTCACAAGCATATAATACAACATACTTTCTCCTTTGTCAAGCAAAAAAAACAAAAAAGTTAGCACCAACTAACTTTTTTATTTTATTTCTCTACAGCTCCAGCTCGTACATCACCATTGCGAGCGCTGCCTGACCCGCTGTTTCGGTTCTTAAAATCGTTTTACCGAGACTGACAATTTCAAATTCAGGCCGCAAAATGACTTCCGACCCTATTGTTTCACCGTTCCTTGAAGCCGCTGTCGGGGCTCCCTCTGCATCTTTGACCGCCTTTGTCGGAAAATTATCTGCTTTATCGTCAATCAGGCTCTCCCCCGAGCCATTAACTTCATTCTTTCGAAAAAACGTCTTTGCCTTTTCGATTTCTTCATCGTCGAAACCGCCTTCGGGACCGATTATTATCGCTACCTTGTCAGTCGCGTTCGCGTTTTTTAATATATATTTATCGCATATTTTTTCGTGTTCGCTGTCTGCCTTGACGCTCGCAGCATCTTCTCCGTTTTTAGCCAAGTTAAAACACAACTCGTCTGAGCCTGCCTCCGTCATGCATTTCTCAGTCATGCCTTCTCCTTGATTTTTGGGGCGTGTGCGCTCTGAATACTCCCTGAGCGCATCCTTGATTGTGCGACCGTCTTCGTTTTCATAAGCAAGGAGCACCAGTGAATAGCCGTCCGCCGCTATATCCCCGAGCATTTCGTCAAAGTCAACCGCCCCGTAAACTTTCGGTATTCTTCCGCGCTTGCATTGTTTGACCGCCTCGTCCGAAATCTTCTGCCATCTGCCGACTTTTTTGTGAAAGCTGCCGTTGTCCGTGACAATCGTCCTCTCCATAAACACGGGAACTATGGAATCCACCCCGAGCTCTACGCATTTTTGTATTATGGCTTCCATCTTTGAGCCTTTCGGCACGCCCTGATAGAGTACGACCTTGGTTTCCGGCTCGCTCGCAATTTTTTGCTTATCTGTTATCCTGAGTTTGACCTCGTCCTTTGATATTTCCTCGATTTCGGCCTCATATTCCCATTCGCTCTTATCGCTGATAACAATCCTGTCGCCTATTTTAGAGCGCAGAACCCTGACGAGATGCCTCACGTCATCCCGGTCGTCAATATAGACGGTGCTTCCCGTGATATTCTCTTTTTCAACAAAAAATTTTATCATAAAACGTTCCCCGACCGTTAATTCATACCTCGGCTTCCGGATTTTTCTCCGCTTTTGCAGCTATGGCGGCGAACTGCGCGCCGCCGTCTTCGTTTCATCACAGCGACGCTATTACGGCGCGCCACATTCCGTCCTGCTTTACTTCGTCTATCTTGAAGCCTTTTAACCTCATCGCGTCAACAACCTCTACGAGCTTCTCTTCGATTATGCCGGAGCTTATGAACTTCGCGCCCTGCTTCATATTACGTCTCACGTTCCCGCACAGCGTAATCACGAGATCCGCCATAAGGTTGGCAACCACTATATCAGCCTTATACTCCAAACCCTCGGTAAGGTCGCCGTACTGCGCCCTCGCTATATTCTCAACTCCGTTAAGCTGTATGTTTTTTTTTGAAACCTCGACCGCTACGGGGTCTATCTCGATTCCCGTGCAGTCTCCGGCTCCGAGCAGAGCCGCGGCAATCGACAGAATGCCCGAACCGCAGCCGACGTCAAGCACGCTGTCTCCCCGTTTCATATACTCCTCAAGCGCCCTTATGCACAGGTAAGTGGTCTCGTGCGTACCCGTGCCGAAAGCCATTCCGGGGTCAATTTCGAGTATTCTGACCCCGGCCTTTTTCTCTTTTTCGTCGAGCTCATATTTTTCCCATGTCGGCTTGACTATGATTCTCTCACTCACGCGAGCGGGCTTAAAAAACTCTTTCCAGTTGTCTTTCCACTCGCTGTCGTCGCGAAGCGACGTAGTAACCGTAAGCGGTCCGAAGTCGGCTCCCTCGCCGTAGACTCCGTCCATAAGTTCCTGCCTTATCGCGTCAATCGCAATATCGAGCGATTCCGCGCGCCGATAACCGTCGCCGCATTCATCGCCGTCAAAATATACCGTAACGGTAGGCTCACTGTTCGCGAGTCCGAGTACGCCGTCATCGATATAATCCCACTCGTAGCCTTTTTCTTTTTTTAGAATATCGGCAAGGTCGGACGGGTCGTTGATTACCATATCCGTTATTCCGAGTGAAATCAGCGCCGCCTGAACATGCTCCAGTCCCTCTCTGTTCGTATGTATCACTATTTCAAGATACTTCATTATTCCTCCGTTCGCAAAAAATTATCAGTCCGAAATCTGTATCGACACCTTGACGAGATAGTTTCTGTACCCCTCGGTCGAAAGATCGTCAAGTATTACGTCTTCATAAAAATATTCGCCTAAGGTAAGACCATGCTCGCGAGCATATTCAAGCAGCCTGTTGCAGCAGTTCCCTATCATCTCGTAACCCCGGTCATCATAAATCGACAAAAAACGTCCGCCGTAGTCGAGCGCCGCCGCGTCCTTAGGCGCAGCCTCAAGCTCGGCTTTGGAAACTATGGTGTAGAGGCTCGAATATTCATATTCGAAGAGGCTCTCTTCTGTCAAGCCGCCCGCCCTTTTCACGGAAGAACGAGGAATCATCGCTCCGCTCGGATATCTGCTCCTCATACCAAGACTCCTGCAATAAGTGTAGTGTTCGCCTATCGCCTCGTTTATAGCCCTTTCGTCCTGTTCCCCGCAATACTCGGTTTTGACTAAAAACTCGTCGGGTAGCTCGGATATTATAATTTCTCCCGGTACAGCCGCCATCCCCTCGCGAGTAATCTCAATTTTCTTTTTAATGTAGGTCCTCGACCATTTCAGCACGTCAATTTTCTCTTCGATTTCGGCTTCCTTTTCTTCCAAAAGCTCGATGAGCGCGGCAGGCGAGCGCTTGTCAATCTGCTCCTTAATATCCGAAATCGGTACGCCGAGATTCCTGAGCATCAAAATAATCGAAAATGATTCGAGCTGAGTGTGACCGTAATATCGGTAGCCGTTTTCACCGATTCTGTCGGGCTTGAATATACCGACCTCGTCGTAGTGAAAAAGCGTCTGCTTCTTGACCCCGAAGAGCTTCGCGAATTCGCCCGTCGTAAGCAAGTCTTTGTTTTTGCCGTTTATTTTGCCCACTCTTTTGCCCTCGAAATTGCCTTTTTCCAGCCTGACATAAGCGTTTCCCGCTCTTCCTCCGACATTGACGGTTCAAACGTCCTCTCAACCTCCCAGTTGTCGAGTATATCGTCGGTAGACGCCCAGTACCCCGTCGCAAGCCCCGCAAGGTATGCCGCTCCGAGGGACGTCGTCTCTATGCACGACGGCCTCATAACGGTACAGTCCAAAATATCGGCCTCAAATTGCAGCAAAAAATTGTTTTCAGACGCTCCTCCGTCAACTTTCAGCTTAGTAAGACAGCATATTCCCGAGTCGAAAAGATCCGAGTTAATCGCGTCTATTAAATCCTTTACCTGATAAGCCATGGATTCAAGGGTCGCACGCACGAGATGATATTTGTTAGCTCCGCGCGTGAGCCCGAGCACGGCGCCCCTCGCATAAGGATCCCAATGCGGCGCGCCGAGTCCCGTGAACGCGGGAACCACATAGACTCCCCCGTTGTCCTGAACCTTTAGCGCCATCTCTTCCGACTCTTTGGAGCACTCAAGTATGTCAAGCTCGTCTCTGAGCCACTGCACTGCCGCTCCGCACACGAAAACGGAGCCCTCGAGGGCATAGCTCACTTTGTCTCCTATTCCCCACGCTATGGTTGTTACCAGCCCGTGGCGTGAGAGCACCGGCTTTTCTCCTATATTCATAAGCAGAAACGCGCCTGTCCCGAAGGTGTTTTTTGCTTCTCCCTCGCTAAAACAGGTCTGACCGAAAAGCGCCGCCTGCTGGTCTCCCGCCGCACCCGCTATCTTAATCGCCCCGCCGAATATGCTGTCCGCCGTCTCGCCGTAAATCATCGAGGACGGTACCGGCTTCGGCAGCATAATTTCGGGTATGTCGAGAAGCTCTAATATCTCCTTATCCCACTCGAGAGTGTTTATGTTAAACATCATCGTCCTGCTCGCGTTCGAGTAATCCGTGATGTGCACCCTGCCCTCAGTAAGCTTCCATATAAGCCACGTCTCTACGGTTCCGAAAAGAAGCTCTCCCTTTTCGGCTCTCTCCCTTGCGCCCGGTACGTTTTCAAGTATCCATCTGAGCTTAGTACCGCTAAAATACGGGTCAATAAGCAGCCCCGTCTTCTCGCGGATTGCGGAAGTCATATTCTTCTTTATCAAAAAATCGCAGAACTCGGCGGTTCTCCTGCACTGCCACACGATTGCCCTCGTTACGGGTTCTCCTGTGTTCTTGTCCCATACAACGGTGGTCTCTCTCTGGTTGGTTATGCCTATCGAGTCGATGTCCTTATAACTGAGATTCGCCTTAAGAAGAGCCTCATATGCCACTCCGACCTGAGTCGACCAGATTTCCATTGCGTCCTGCTCCACCCAGCCGTCCTCGGGATAATACTGCGGGAATTCTTTCTGCGCGGAAGAAATTATCTTACCTTTCCTGTCATAAATTATCGTGCGCGCGCTCGTCGTACCTTCGTCAAGCGCCATAATGTATTTTGACATAAGTCTGCCTCCTCAAACAAAAAGTGCTAAAATTCGATTGCTTACGTTGAAGCCTTTTATCGTCAGCCTTATTCTCTCCTCATCTTCCTCGGCATAGCCGGTTTCAACAAAGGAATTAAACTCCAATCTTATTATGTCGCCGTAAAATTCCCAAAATTCCAGTCCGAATCTCTCAAAAAACCCCCTCTTGGCTATACCCTCGCTCAGCCTGAGCGCCGTAATCGTGTATTCCTGAATATCGTCGGAATACTCGTTTTCCTCGCTGATGATTATTTGCGCGGGGTTCTCGATATATGCCTCTATATCTCTTTCGTGGTAATGTCTCCTGCCTTTTCCCGTGAGAACGTTTATTAAATAAGAATGTGCGCCCGCTCCGTAGCCGAAGTATTCCTCAAGTCCCCAGTATTTCAGATTATGCCCGGAGCGGTAATCTCTGCCGTAGCCGGCGATTATGGAGCCGCCTGCTTTTTCCGCCGTCGCGGCGTCCTTTTCAGCGACCTTTTCAGAGCTGTTTTCATCACGTCTGTATGAGAAATTCGATATCTCGTATTGCTCATAGCCCGCGTCCCTCAGGCAGTCCACGGCGTATTCATACATACGTCTGTCGACCTCAGGATCCGTTTCGTACATCTTGCCTGCGGCAAGTCTCCTGCCGAACTCCGTGCCCTCGATAATCTCGAGAGAGTAGAGCGAAATATGCTCGGGCTTAAGCTCGACAGCTCTCCTGACGGTGTCAAGCCACGATTCTAACGACTGCCACTCCATACCGAACATAAGGTCTACGCTTATATTCGAAAATCCCGCGTTCCGCGCTTCCCTGATTATCCTGTATGAATCCGCGGAGCTGTGTGTTCTGCCGAGTTTCTTTAGGATTTCGTTGTCGAAGCTCTGCACTCCTATAGATATTCTGTTAAACGGCAGATCTGCAAGCATTTTGAGTTTTTCCGGTGAAATTTTTCCCGAACCCTGCCGTTCCTGCGCAACGCAGGCCGCCTTATCAGTGCAGTCATTTTTTC
Organism: Anaerovoracaceae bacterium; assembly: GCA_041856085.1. Lineage (GTDB taxonomy): Bacteria > Bacillota > Clostridia > Peptostreptococcales > Anaerovoracaceae > RUG754. Next base: position 10,128 of record JBHAFL010000004.1, read on the forward strand.
CCTTTTCGTAAACCGTGCCCGGATTTACTTCTATGGTAATCTCCGCTTCCTTTAGACATTCTTCTCCGAAAGTGTCCGAGACAGCCGAAAATATCTCGATAAAATCCTCTCTCTCAAGAATCGAAGGGGTTCCTCCACCGAAATATATCGAGGTGACCGCCGTCTTGCCGAGGCGAAAACCGCCTTTTCCCTCGGGCGCAAAAAACTCCGTCGTCTGTCTGATTTCCTTGGTTAAGGCTTCAATATATCTTTTTTTTAGTTTTTCGTCCGCACCCGCCACCGAATAAAAATCGCAGTATGGACATTTATTGACGCAGAACGGGATATGTATGTATATGCCTAAACTCACTTTTCTTAAATGCTTCAGTATCTTTTTTTCTTATTTATTGGGGCTCATTCTTTTTAATGCCAAACAGCTGCCGTTTTATTTGTTATCGTCATATTTGAGCACGGCGGTGAAAGCTTCCTGCGGAACCTCTACCGTGCCGAACTGGCGCATACGCTTCTTTCCTTCTTTTTGTTTCTCTAAAAGCTTTTTCTTACGCGATATATCTCCGCCGTAGCACTTCGCTATTACGTCTTTTCTGTATGCCCTTACGGTTTCTCTCGCGATAACTTTTTGACCGATTGCCGCCTGAATAGGCACCTCGAACTGATGCATAGGTATGATGTCCTTAAGCTTCTCGCATACGAATCTTCCGCGCGCGTAAGCCTTACTCTCGTGAACTATCATGCTGAAAGCGTCGACAAGATCTCGGTTAAGCATAATGTCGAGCTTAACGAGCCTGCTCCTCTCATATCTGTCAAACTCATATTCGAGCGAGCCGTAGCCGCGAGTCTTTGACTTAAGCGCGTCGAAGAAGTCATATATTACCTCATTCAGCGGCATATCATAGTGAAGCAGAACACGAGCAGGCGTAATATATTCCATATGACTCATAACTCCTCTTCTCTGCTGGCAGAGCTCCATAATCGCGCCGACATAATCGTTAGGTATCATAATGTCGGCTTTTACCATCGGCTCTTCAATATGGTCTATTTCCTGTGCCGCAGGCAGATTCGAAGGATTTTGAAGCATTATGACCTCGCCGTCGGTCTTGACAACCTTATATATTACGCTCGGTGAAGTCGTAATAACAGCAAGATTGAACTCTCTCTCGAGTCTCTCTACTATTATCTCCATATGAAGCAGACCGAGGAAGCCGCAGCGGAAGCCGTATCCGAGCGCCTGAGAGGTCTCGGGTTCGAAGTTAAAAGCGGCGTCGTTAACCTGAAGCTTCTCGAGAGCGTCCTTGACCCCGTCATATTTCTCACCCTCTGCCGGATAGATTCCGCAGTAGACCATTGACTGAACTTTTTTGTATCCCGGGCAGGGGCTGTCAGCAGGATTATCTGCGAGAGTTACCGTATCTCCCACCCTCGCGTCCGCTACCTGCTTAATCGAAGCGCAGATATAGCCTACCTCTCCGGCTTTAAGTATGTCCGTAGGTCTGAGCCCCGGCGCACAGTAACCCACCTCTGTAACCTCGTATTTCGCTCCGGTGGACATCAGCTTAATAATATCGCCCTTTTTTACCTTGCCGTCTACTATCCTCGAATATATGATTACGCCGAGATAGTTGTCATATTTAGAGTCAAAAATCAGCGCCTTAAGCTTACCGTCGGGATTTCCTGTCGGAGCGGGAACCGCATCGATAATTCTCTCGAGCAGCTCGTCTACGCCGAGTCCCGTCTTAGCCGAAATCAGCGGCGCATCGGAGGCGTCGAGCCCTATTACCTCTTCAATCTCCTCCTTTATCTCATCAGGTCTTGATGACGCGAGGTCTATCTTGTTAAGCACAGGCAAGATCTCAAGGTTTTCGTCGAGGGCGAGGTAAACATTGGCAAGGGTCTGCGCCTCGACCCCCTGAGTCGAGTCCACGACAAGAATCGCTCCCTCACAAGCAGCGAGCGAACGCGAAACCTCATAAGTGAAGTCGACGTGCCCCGGCGTATCAATCAGGTTATATATATACTCCTGCCCGCTTTTTGACTTATATACAAGTCTCGTCGTCTGGAGCTTGATGGTGATTCCTCTCTCCCTTTCAAGCTCCATATTGTCGAGATATTGCTGCTTCATATCACGCTGAGCAACGAGCCCCGTCTTCTCGATTATCCTGTCAGCCAAGGTCGATTTACCGTGGTCGATATGAGCGATAATACTGAAATTTCTGATATATTTTTGGTAGTCCATATTTTCCTCTGCTTATTAAGATTCCGTTTTTTTAGAAAACGATATCGCAGCTTTACCTGCAAAAAAACTTTATTTTAGTGATAAACTGTCCTGCTACAGTATAGCACAGCTTAAGCCTTTCTACCACATTTTTGTATACCGCTCGCTTTCGTCCGTTTGACGGCTTTTCCCGGAGTGCAGGCTGTTATCTCGGTGCGAAAAACAGCTGCGCCTCTGGTTTTTAGGACTTACTGCCCGAAAAAGCGGAGTATAATTGTTTCAGACGGTCGCTCAGCACGTATAAAGGCTGTTTTATTCAGCTTAATGCGCAGCATAAGAGAAGCGAGTTGAGCTTCTCGGCAGTGCTTCCGCTTCTCGAGGTGACGGCTATCGGCACGTCCGCTCCGATAAAGCAGCCCGCCAGAATATTGCCGTCTTCCCTGCTTAATATCTTGCTCATCACATTCCCCGTTACCATATTCGGTACGAGTATCATATCGATATTCCCTGTATAAGGCGAATCGTAGCCTTTGATTTTAGCGGATTCTCTGTCGATAGCCAAGTCATAAGAAATAGGGCCTATAACCTTGCATCCGCCAAGCTTTCCTTCGTCCGACAGCTTGCTGAGCTCAAGCGCTTCCAATGTGTCCGGCATTCTGTCCGTCGGAACCTCCACTGCGCAGAGCGCCGCAATCACAGGCTCCGCTATTCCGATTTTCGACATCGTCTCTACACACAGCTTTACTATCTTGATTTTTTCCTCAAGCTTAGGAAACGGAATTACCGCACTGTCGCTCATTACCATCAGTTTATGATATTTTTTTAGCTGCATAAGCGCAAAATGGGTTATGAAGCTTCCGCCGTTAAGTCCGCCGTCTTTGTTAAGAATAGGCTTCAGAAGCGCTTTCGTATGGATTTTGCCCTTTAGTATGAAATCGCCCTCGCCGGCGCGCACGAGCCTGACCGCAAGCTCCGCCGGATTTTCCTCCTCTTCGCAGCATAAGATTTCGTAGCTTCTTCCGGTCAGCCCCATCTCCTCCAGCTTGGTATTTATTTTTTCTTCCGCGCCGACCAAAATAGGTCTGATTATTCCGTCCTCTTCAAGAGCGAAGACCGATTCGAGCGCGTGCTCGTCGTCCGCGCCGGCAACGACTGCCGTAAACACCCTGTTCTTTTGCTTGACTTTTTCTCTGAGTTCATCGAAGTTTCTTAGCATCCTTATCTCCTAAAATACTTTAGCACTAAAGCTCCTGCGCACAGTATCCGCCGCTGTCAATTGCAGTGGCATTACTGCCCGTACTCTGCAATAATAGCATTAAAAAGAGCGTTTGCCTATTCTTTTCTGCGCAAAACACAATTTTTCGAAATAACGCTTGCTTTTTATTGACTATGGGCATATAATGAAAAGGCGAATTTGTGCCGCCGGTTTTTTAGGCGAACAGCTGAAACCGAGCGGCGAACCGAAAAATAATATAAAGTGGGGTGAAAATTTCATGGCAAACATCAAATCCGCAAAAAAGAGAATCTCAGTAATCGAGAAGAAAACAGCAAGAAACAGAAGAGTTAAGAATCATCTCAAGGCTTCTCTTAAGAATTTCGACTTAGCCTTGGCAGGCGAAGATACCGCCGCCGCGGAGGAAAAATTCAGATTAGCAGAGAAAGAGCTTATGCAGGCTGCTTCCAAGGGAACTATCTCTAAGCAGGCCGCTTCCAGAAAAACTTCGAGATTAGCCAAGAAACTCAACGCAGCAAAGGCTGCAAAATAAGACTCACCCGTCCCCACCGTGCATAAGTTAAATGCACAGCATGAGCAAAGTCGCCCGGAGAAAGTGTCTCCTTCGGGCTTTTTTTATTTCCCGTCATAAGAAAAAGCGTAACCTCGAGCTGAGGCTACGCCTTAAGTCGTCTAATTCGGTTTTAGAACCAAAGCCCCCATGCGAGGAAGCCGAGACAGGCAACTACTCCTGTGAAAACGAGCACAATTACGCAATAGCCCATAACGTTTCTCGCGCTGAGTCCTGCAACTCCGAGAGCCGGGAGAGCCCAGAACGGTTGAATCATATTAGTCCACTGGTCACCCCATGCGATAGCCATTGCGGCGCGTCCGTGTTCAATCCCGAGCTGTGCCGCAGCAGGCATTACGATAGGTCCCTGTACAGCCCACTGTCCGCCGCCCGACGGTACGAAGAAGTTTACGATACCGGCGGAAAGGAATGTCCAGACAGGGAAAGTAACTGAAGTTGAGATGCTAACGAAGAAGTCCGAAATAATACCTGCAAGGCAAACTCCATCAGTGTTCTTCACTATCATAAGTCCCATGATACCTGCGTAGAACGGGAACTGGAGTATGATGCCGGAGGCTCCTGCCGCCGCGTCGGATATGGCGTCAACATACCTGCGAAGGTTTCCGTGGAACAGGATTCCGAGGAACATAAATATCATATTAACGATGTTAAGTCCGAGGTTGAAGCCGTTAGCGTAGAAATAATACACAATATAAGCGAAACCGAAAGCGAGCGTTATTATCCAGAGAATCTTTGAGTGCTCGATCTTAGCGGCAGGTGAGTCTATTACATATTCTCTCTCTTTTTCGTCCGTAAGAAGAGCCGGATCTACCAAAATAGTATGTTCTTTATCAGGGTGCATAGCATAATTGACAAAAGGCATAAGCACTAAGATAACTCCGCACATAATGAGGTTCACCGGGTGAAAAAGAGTCTCAGAAGTATTAGCCTGATAAATAACACCGTCTCCGAAGTCCTTGCCCGCTACCAGTTGAAGCGGAATGGAGCCGGAGAGACCTGCGTGCCAGATTACGAATCCGGAGTAAGCGGACGCAATAAGAAGAGGGTAGTCAACGTCTCTTACACGACGAGCGATTTCTTTGGCAAGAAGCGCGCCCGCGATAAGACCGAAACCCCAATTTAGCCAGCAGCATAATGTGGAAACTAAGGTAGTGATGATAATTGCGGATTTCTTGTCATGGGCAGATTTGGCAATAGCACCGAGAGCGGTTTTGCAAATCTTGGCGGAAGCCATCGCAGAACCCAGCACGAGTACAAGCACCATCTGCATAGCGAAGCCGAGCAGGCTCCAGAAGCCCGCATCATTTCCCCAGGCATTGACCATCTCTATCGGTCCCATACCGGTGGAGAAAAGCGCCGCGATGTACACGACAATCGTTAAGATAATTGCGAATAGGAACGGGTCAGGCAGCCATCTGTTAACTACTTGAACGCAGCCCTCTGTTAATTTTTTGAACATAACAACCTCCAAAAAAATATAGTGATAAAATTAAATATAACACACTCAGTATGCTATAACTTTTTGCAATTTTTGTCAATTAGTTAACAAATTGTTTTTGAAAAAAATCATTATTTTGTGTGGAGGCATAATTTTTTGCGCTCTATTGTCCGTCAGTTATTTTTTTCGGCAAGAAGCATCTCTATTTTCTTCTTTGTAATCGGGTAGCCCGTCATTATCAAAAGCACAAGTACCATAAATATTCCGGGTATGAGCGTGAACGAGTGGCTTACCCATGCAAGCGCGGTTTCGCTCTGAGCCTCAATGCCCGCCGCCTCGTCGAATCCGGACTTTTCGAGAATTATGCCGAGTATCTGCAAGCCTATAGCTATACATATCGACTCCGACAGAGCCTGAAGCGAAACCACAGAGCCGGCGTGAGACTTGCCGGACAGGCGAGCTTCTATTTCGGATACGTCATATATCATCGACGGCATCAGCTGCCAGTAGCAGGTATTGGCTACTGAATAAATCAGACAGGCGGCGATTAAACCGGCATATTCGCCGACATAGATGAATCTGAGAGCGATTAAAACAGCGCCCGCGCCGCCTATTCCTAACATAAATACGTTCTTTTTATCGTATTTTCTGCAGAGCCTCTCAATGAACGGCACAAATGCTATGCCGGACACCGTAATAAGAAGCATAATGCCTGAAATAGCCTTGTTGCTCATACCCAGATTATACGTCATAAAAAACACCCTGTCGGAGCTGAATACGGTGTTGGCTATCAGGTATACCATTGAAGCTCCGAGTAGATATTTTATCGATTTCAGCTTAAGTATCGATGCGAATTCTCTGAAAATCGCCGCAATGCCGCCCGAAATTCTTATGAGTATATTTGGGGATAAGCTCCGCATTTCCGCCCGGCTTCCTGTTTTCTCATTTTCGGCAGCTCTTTTTTTCTTTTCATCGATAAATTCTTTAGATTTCGGTTCTCTGTCATCTTTTTTTATCGTTCCCGCCGATATGAGAAGCGAACCTCCCGCACATATCCCGCAAAAAATTCCTGCAATACTCCATGAGCCCCTCTCGGATACTCCCGCATTCATTGAAATATCGATGATTACTGCCGGCAGAACCATTCCCACCAGCATTCCTATCTGATTAAAAACATAAGCATAAGACCTCAGTACCGTTCTCTCGTGATATTCGTCCGTCAAATCGGCGCCCCAGCTTATGTACGGAATGAACTCCATGCTAAAAAAGGTCCAAAACAGTATTATCATAACGCAGTAATATACAGCCTTTGCAGTTTGACTCATCTCAAACGATGAAAACAGCAGTCCTGTCACCAGCATTATAGGGACTGCGGCAGCAAGCATGAACGGCTTCCTCTTGCCGAAGCGGCTCAGCGTCCTATCCGACCGGAAGCCTATAACAGGTCCGATAACAGACTCCCAAATTG
>JBHAFL010000005.1:0-23569 GCA_041856085.1 Anaerovoracaceae bacterium
AGCACGGTTTAGCACCAATGCTGACCGCCATATACCTTTGCGGCAGTTGGCTAACTCATGCACCACCCATTCGGGTAGGTTAAGGCTTCTCAGTTTCCTTATCCTTGTTCTAACTTTCACCCATTAGAAACGTGCGCCGTCGGGCGCACCAGATTAGGGGTCCTCGCTTTGCGAGGACTCCTAATTTATACACTATGGTTCAAACCCCGGTTTTAACGGATTGCACGGATATTCTAAGAAGGTAATTATTTGAAGAAGCAGTATAATGAACGAACTCGGCTTTATAAAAAAATTGCGTTTATATTCATTAAATAGTAAAATGTATTAAAAGTAATTCTATAGTGATAACTAAAATGTGTTATCAGATTTGATGCTTGACGGATATGAATAATGTAATTGAAAGAAAAGAAAAATACATAATTGATTTTGCGCGAATGATACAGAATGAAACCGTATCGTCGATGTGCGAAGATAATAATTACGAGAATATCTCTAAATTTATCGAATTTCATGAGCTGCTTAAAGAGCTTTTTCCTAATCTTTTTTCTATATCGGAGTATGAGAACTTCGACGGAAGCATGCTCCTCAGGTGGAAAGGAAAAGAAACCGCCAAGCTCCCTGTACTCTTTATGAGCCACATGGATGTGGTCGAAGCCCCGGGCAAGTGGCAGCATGAGCCTTTTTCGGGAGATGTGGACGGTGGCAGGATATGGGGCAGGGGAACCCTTGATAATAAGGGAGGTCTCTTCGCTATACTTAAGGCGGCGGATGAATTAGCAGGCGAGGGATTCATACCGTCAAGGGATATTTTTTTCGAATCTTCATGCGATGAAGAAACCACGGGAAAAGGAGCAGATTTAATCTCAAGAACTTTAAGAGATAGGGGAATAAGATTCGATGCGGTCTTTGACGAGGGAGGCATGATAATGAATGAGCCTGTAGGCGGCGCAAAGGGCATGTTCGCGATGGTCGCTTTAGGTGAAAAAGGCTGCTGCGACCTTAAATTTACCGCCATGTCAGCAGGAGGTCATGCCTCGACACCTCCTAAAGACAGCCCGCTCGTAAGGCTCGGTAAGTTCATGGCGGAAGTAGAGAAAAGAGATCCGTTCAAAAGAGAGATTAATCCTGTTATGAAAGAGATGTTCAGAAGGATCTCACCTTATATGGGTAAAACAGGTATTATCACGGGACACCTCGGAATATTCGGGAAGCTGCTGATCCGCATACTGCCCGGCATTTCACCTGCGGCGGGAGCGATGCTTAAGACGACACTCGCGTTCACCATAGCAGAGGGTTCGGCGGGGCGTAATGTGCTTCCACAGGAGGCATGCATAATCGGCAACATGCGTTTCTCTCACCACGAGGGCAGAGACAGTTCAATTCAGGCGATAGCGCCGATAGCGGATAAATATGATATAAAGATAGAAGTTTTGGAGGAGGGCGTAGAATCGGGAATCGCAGACTATAATTCGGAGTTTTTTGCACTTATAGAGAAGGCAGCAAAAAACACATATCCCGGGCTTGATGCCGCGGTTCCGTACATAATGACGGGAGCTTCGGACGCGAGATTTTTTGACAGAATTTGTGATAACTGCTACAGGTTTCTGCCGTTTTTAATAGACGACGAGCAGCTACAGAGCATACATGGAGTGAATGAGAATCTTTTTACAGATACGCTTGTGCCTGCGGTGGACTATTATAAGATTTTGATGACAGAGATATGAAAGCATATAGTTTTCATCAAGTTAAATAATAGATATATTTTTTTGAATAAGCGATAAAAGCTAAAGTTTAAGGAGGAAAAAATGCAAGACAGGGCAAAAAAAACAGATTTGAATATCAGCACGAAGTCGTTCATACTGGCAATCGTAATAATCTTTGCACTGATGCTTTTAACCTATGCATTGACCTTCGCCGTTCCCGGGGGCGAATATGCCAGAAAGGCTGATGATGCGGGAAATCTCATCATAGATACTGAGGCGGGATTCAGCTACACGGAAGGCGGTATCCCGTTCGTTAAATGGATATTGTCACCGATTCTGGTCTTGGGTTCGGCGGGAAACGGTGCGCTGATTGCAGTAATTATCTTCCTGCTCGTCATCGGCGGAGTCTTTAACTCGCTTAACAAGAGCGGGCTCATGCTCTATATGCTCGACAAGATAGTGTATAAGTTCGGAGGCGTTAAATACAGATTGATGGCGGTGCTCATTTTTTTCTTCATGTGCATGGGGTCGCTTGTAGGCTCGTTTGAGGAAGTAGTGCCTATGGTTCCTTTAATAGTGAGCCTTGCAATCGGACTCGGCTGGGATGCCGAGACAGGAGTTGCAATGTCGCTGCTCGCGACGGGGTCGGGCTTCGCGGCGGGTGTTGCCAATCCGTTTACGATAGGAGTGGCGCAGGGACTTGCAGGGCTTCCGATGTTCAGCGGTATCTGGCTGAGACTTGTCTCATTTGTCCTGATATATGCGCTGCTTCTGTCGTTTATCATGCTCTATGCAAAAAAAGTTGAAAAGGCTACGGATATCAGAGAAAAAGGTGAAGCGAATTATTTGAAAAATCCGACTATGGAGAGGGGACTCAGAGCCTTTGCGGTGATTCTCGGGATAGGAATCCTGCTCATACTTAGCTCGGGTTTCATACCTGCAATCAGAGATTTTACCATGATAATAGTCGCGGTCATGTTCCTTGCGGCAGGTGTGGTGTCCGTATTAGGCGCGGGCATGAAGTTTTCGGAATTGGCGAGCACATTTATAAACGGGCTCATCGCTATCTTACCGTCGGTAATAATGATCTTAATGGCTGCTTCCATAAAGTACACTATGACGGAAGCGAAAATTCTTGACACCATGCTGCATGCAGCGGTTGAAGCGGCTTCGGGAATGTCGCCGTCCTTATTGATACTGTTCATCTATCTTATCTGCCTTGTGATGAACTTTTTCATACCGTCCGGTTCGGCGAAAGCCTTTCTGCTCATACCTCTCATAGTGCCGCTTGCTAAGATATTCGGGATAAGCAGCCAGCTCTGCATAGTAGCCTTCGCTTTCGGTGACGGCTTCAGCAATGTATTCTATCCGACTAACCCCGTGCTTCTGATATCAATAGGGCTCGCGGGCATAAGCTACGGAAGATGGGCGAAGTTCTCATTCAAGTTCCAGCTATTGAACTTAGTGCTGACCTCGCTAATCCTGCTGCTCGGACTTGCCGTAAATTACGCATAGCATCATAAAAAGGGCTGAAAAATCATGCTTGAATATAAGCTGTGATGAAAGGAAGTGAACTGATGAACCGTGCAGCGGAAGAATTGATAAATGCAGGTTTCGACGAAGCTGAAATTATGAAAGATAGAATACTGAAAGACAGGAAAAAGAGCTTGAGGCTTTAAGAAAATCGCATTTGAAACATGGCAGGGGTGAGCTTCGGGGGTTGACATTCTTTTTATAAAATAGTAGTATAGGAGTGTAAAAAAGAATATTTAGTTAATGAGCGCAGCTAACGGAAGTCGGGAGAGATACCCGCGCTATACTAAGTAACCGTAATGCCTGAGACTAAATGCCGAGTTTCGAAAATGAACGGAACAGAACCTTACATTTTCGGCAGCATTTAATGCATAGGACAAGTCGGGAGACGAGCTGTGACTCTGATGCACTGATCTTAGGTAGTAGGACATCGATAAAAAAGATAGACAGGAATAAGGGTTATCATGTTAGATAGATATAATAGCTGCCTGCCGTGCTTTTTGACTGATAATAGGGTACGAAAGTAATGATTTCACCCTATGAGCGAAACGATAATAAGGCGAACTACCTGAGGGCGGTTCGCTTTTTTGGTGTGAACCCCTCATAATTTAGACTGCCTCTATAAATAGTATATTAAGTGGATTCGGTCAACCGATTATTAATCGTTCAACCGATATTTTCTGCCATATATCCCTTAATATGAATAGAATGTTGCGAGCTAACCTATTGCAGCAATATAAATGATTCAGTAACCGAATATGGATAAAATACCGAAAGGGATATCATAAGTATTAAAAGCGAAAGTTCATAAAAATTTTGTAACTTCATATAGTTTGCAGCCCTCATTATAGAGGGGTTTAAGAATATAAAATAAAAAAATTGCTAAAGGAGATTAAAGGAGGTGAAACCAATGTGGGTTATATAGCTCCGTCCGGCGAAAACGGAGGATAAACAGGGGGCACGGGCTGCGAAAATGCCGTCCTCTCAGTCGGTATTAGTATTGAGACTTAAGCCTGTTATTTCGCCGTTTGAAAAAAGATGCTCCCCGTGAATAGTCCGCAGCGGGAAGCAGGCAGATTGATTGCGGACAAAAAAGGAGAATAAAATGGATCGTAAAAAAGTGTTCAAACGAATATTTGTGATTACTATGGCAGTCGCTATGGTATTCGCAATGAGCGCGACCGCATTTGCACAGGAAAACTTTGCAGATTACGCTCTCTTAAGGACAAATCAAGTAAAAGTTTCGGTAACACAAAATAATTTTGATACTTCCGGCAACTACGTTGGAGGAGGGACACCTTTAGCTTTTAATGTGAACGGCAACCCGAATGTCTATATTACGAACCAATCAAAAAGCGTTGCACAGTTCAATCAGATAGCTACAACAACGTGGAAGAGAGCACATTATCTCCCTTCAAATGTTCCTAATCCGCTCCCCGGAAAAGCTAGCGTAGTCGATGCTATTCTGAACATTTGTGAAATGAATGGTTTAACTACTCAGTCGGGCTGGGATAGCTATAATACGCCTAACGGAGGATATATAAGCAACCTCAATAATATAACTCTTCCGTATAATGTCACATACTATCAAGGAGCGAACGGAAACAAGTGGGGACACGCCACAGGTTCGGGCTGGCAGATTGCATATAGAATCGGAACAGGTAACTATATAGTTTCTGCCACCTACTTAACAAGCACAAAGGTTGCACCGAATATGGAGATAATAATGGATTTGAGTCCGTTTGATATGACTTGGGATACGGGACAACCTTGGCAGTAATGAACTTAAAACTAAGTTTAATTAGCTTAACTCAATGACAAGAAAAGGGATATTGTCTCAATATCCCTTTTCAAAGATTAACAGGTAAACACATTATGAAAAAAAAAATCAATAAAGCAATCTTTTTTTTAATTGCGTTCTCCATGATATTAACATCAAGCGTGCAATTCGGCATGGCAGAGACAGCTACAAGTCCTAAGTTCAGCTTTAGCATTGATAATGACGGCATAAAAGAAAACCTTGAGCTAAGAGAAAATACCGAGGACGATGGTATAGACTATAATTTATATATTTCAGATTTATCGCTTTTTAAGAGAAAGAGTATTTCCATGAATGTAGAAGGCATAGACGGCACTGACGCTAAAGTGAAATACTATTTGCACGGCGGAGATGAACTTGTAGAAAAAACTATAGATAGCGGCAATATCACTATAGAAGACTGGTGCGAGGAGGGTGAGGGCGAAGAAGAGCCCTACGGCACTATGTGGTTCGGCATTTATACCTTAGACGAGCGAAAAGGCTATGATGAAACCGTAAAAAAATACAGTAAAAATATAGAACTTGAATTAGGAAATGAAAAAAAAGTTATAAAAATTATCCCTTTCTGTACATTAAGAAAAATCATAATAAGTTCAAACAAAGGCAGAGATGCATCAGGTAATCCGGGAATCACTACACATAGACCCGTGGAGAAAGTGGATAAAGACACTTTCAGAAGCAATGCCTTAGAGGGATATGAGACGAATATTACAGCGGATCCTGTAATATCATCTGCAAACAGTGAGATCAGCACATCTCATTTTGATATGGATAAAGAAACAAAACATATCGAAATCAGACTTTCTTGTGACGGTTTCGAGAGTAGAACTTATAAACTTGATGTCGAGCCTATCGAAACAGAGGAAGTTCCTCTCATAAAGTATTCTTTGGTTAAACCTGAAAATCTGAAAAAAATACAAGAAGAATTTTGGCAATGTGATGTCGGGGACGAAGTAATATTAAAAGCCAATTTACTATACCCGAAAGGCGAATTAGCATATCAGTGGTTTATCAATGACAGCCCGATACCGGGTCAGAACGAAGATAAAATAAAAATAGATACTACTGAGCCTTTTTATTCAAATTGCAGTTTATGGTGTCAAATCAGCAAGAAATTTGAGGGGTTCACCTATATGAACAGTTGTTATGACACCGGAGAAGGTGATTATGCAACTTGTTTTATTGTAGCTCCAAAAGAAGTAAATCCACCGTCAATTATTGAAGAACCTAAAGATTTGAGTGGAAAGGTGGGTTATCCGTTTTCTTCACAATTGTCCGTGTCTGCAATGCCTGAAGATGAGGATAGGGAAACTCTATGTTTCCAGTGGTTCATAAATGATAAAAATGAATATGACGGAGCGAAAAGAATAGACGGTGCTAATAGTTATATGTACCAGCCATCTGCGCCTGTTTCTACCGAACCTGTTTATTATTTTTGCGAGATTAAATCCGGATTTGGCGGTAGTGAAGTTGACGGAGCAAAAGTCAGCAAACCTGTTAGAACCAAGATTGCGACTGTGACGGCAGAACCCCTCGAGACCAATTTTTCGGGCAAGGGTACGAAACAAGAGCCGTATATAATAAATGAATTAAGAGATATCAAGGAATTAAAAACATTAGTCAAAAACGGTGTTTCTTTTGAAGGTTCAACTTTCAAAATGGATCAGGACATAACACTTGACAAGTTCAGTTCAATAGGGGAAAAGATCGATAAACAAAAAGATGAAATGAAAGGTGCTAATGTTCACCCTTTCTCAGGAATATTTGACGGCAACGGGCATACTATTACCGTTCCCGAAGGAGGTAAACCTCTGTTCAGCTATGTCAGAAATGCTAAGATAATGAACCTGAACATATATGGCACAAAAATAAATGGATTTGGTCTCGTTGATAACTATTTCGTAGATGAAGGACCTACGGGAGAAGGAAACCACAATGTTCCAATTCCTGATTCAGTAGAAATCAAAAATGTAACTATTAAGTCAGGGACTAATATTAAAAAATCCGGTTTCATAGGCGGTTATGCTAAAGCGGCAAATGATATAAATATATATAATTGCACAGTCGAAAAGGGTGTTGTTATCGGTTATGATAAAGACCAAATCAATATCGGAAGTATAGCTGGAGATTTTAACGGCAGCATATATAACTGCAAGAGTTCCGCAACCGTTTATGGTCTTTCTTATGTCGGCGGCATAGTAGGCTCAAAGGGAAACTCTATGGGCGAGTATACGATAGCAAACTCAGAGTTTGACGGAATTGTAGAGGGTGACAAGTATGTCGGCGGCATAGCCGGAGGTGCATATGGCGGAACAGGCTGGGGAATCCACACCGCACCTAACACTAAAGCAGCTATAATAAAAAATTGTTTTTCAAAAGGCAGCATAAGAGGAAAAGATTTTGTAGGAGGCATTCTCGGTGCAGAGCCGGGAATAATACAGTGCTGGGAAAACGGAATAGGCTATATTGAAAGCAACTTGTTTACAGGCAAAGTTGAGGCAACCTCGGGCAGCAATGTAGGTGGAATAGTAGGATATTTCCACGGAATTAACAAATACACCAATATAAACGATAACTATTTTATCGAAGGATGCGGCTCGGATAAGGGTATAGGCGGAGGAAAATATGTAGATACATCGGCAGTTGTTTCGGGCTTATATAATGGATTCACTTATGTAAATACGAGCAAGGAAACTCCTGTTATTAAAGATACTGATTTCCCGTGGAAGATGAAATCCGATCACAACAGAACTGACGAGCCTTACGGCAAGGATAAGGAACGACTTGCTAAAATGGTACATATTGCCGATATCAAATCGGGCAAGGTCACAGATGACCTAAATAAATCTAAAGGCAGTTTCGGCACTTGGACACAGGAAAATAACGAGCCTAAACTCTCAATGCAACCGGTGGTAGTCGGATTTGAAGTGGCTGGAAACTACAAGGACACATACTATATAGGTGACAAACTTGATACCACGGGAATGAGATTTACAGCAATATGGTCTGACGGAAAAAAAGAAAATATAGATGTCAAAGATGTAGAAATTACCGGATTTAACAGCAGTAACAGAGCATTACTGGTTCTGAAAGCAAAGTATAAGAATATTGAAAAAGATATAGTTGTCAAGGTTATTTTCAAAGAGATAGAGACTCCGGGAAATAATAATATAAGCGTTAATTTCACACTTCTCGGAACAAAAAAAACAAACTTTTCCGAAGTACCTGAAGGAGAAAAAGCACATACACTAAAAAACGGTAACCTTGATGCGTGGATCGAAAAAAATACATATTTGTTGCCTGTTAATTCCACAGCAGGGGATTTATTCAGAAAAGTATTGTCTGAAAAAAATCTAAAATGGCTCGGCAATGACCAGAATCAATATCATTCGCTTTATATATCAGGTATTCAGATTCCAGGAACTGAGGATTATTTATCGGAATTCGATAACGGCAAAAACTCCGGCTGGATGTATACTGTAAACGGACATCACCCTGAGGTCGGCGTAGATGCATATTTCTTAAGTAATGGAGACGATATGATATTCCATTATACAGAGGACTATACCAAGGAAGAAGGCTCGGAGAAGTGGGCGGCTGCGGTTACAGCAGTTTCAGCAGAAGTCTCCACCTCAAAGGACGGCAAGAACGAAATAACCACCGTCAAGACCGATGTTACTAAAGGCACTGAAACCGGCGCAGGCGGCGCGAGCATAAGCACCGCAGCCGTAACCGTGAAAGAAGCGAACGCAGCCGAGATGGTCAAGCAGGCTAAGGGGAACAAGTCCTCCGAGATAGTATTAGACGCCAAGTCGGCAGAAGCTGATGCGGATAAGGTTAAGTTAGAGCTTCCGAAGAAAGTCGCAGAGAATATCCTGAGCGACACATCTTCCGACCTGACCCTTAAACTTCCTGAAACCGAGGTAAAAATCAATCAGTCCGCTCTAAAGGAGATAGCATCTCAGGCTAAGGGCGATAAGCTCCTTATCGAGGTTCTTAAGGTAAAGAATCCTACCGAGGAGCAGAAGAAGTCGGCAGGAGAGAGCGCAGAGGTATTCGCACTGACGGTTAAGTCGGGAGACACCGTAATTCATAACTTCGGAGCAGGTAATGTAACCGTGAGGAAACTCATACCTGAGAGACTTATTCAAAAGAAAGTAGCTGCAATCTATATCCCTGAAAAGAGCGAGATAGAAGTAATGAGCGGTAAGAAAGTAGCGATAGATAAAAAGAATTACTACGAGTTTACCACGACGCATTTCTCGGATTTCGCGCTGGTAGATGCTGAGGAGATAGGAATCGAAACGACGGAAGCTATGACGATGGAAGAGATTAAGTCGATAGTGAAAGACCTTAAAATCAGGGCTACTACCAAGGCACTCAAGAAGTCGATAAGAGTTACCGTCAAGACTGACAAGGAAACCTTGACGAACCTTAAAGACAGCGGCTATACGTTTAAGTATAAGTATTACAGAGCTGCTAAGAAGAGCGGCAAGTACAAACTTATATCTACGAAGAAGTCCTCTAAGTTCACGGATTCTAAGATAACAAACGGCAAGACCTATTACTACAAGGCTCGCCTCGCGGTATATGACGATGAGGGAAGACTCGTAGCGACGACAAGCCTTAAAAACTGCAAGGCTTCAAAGAGACAGCTAAAAAAGGCTGCATAAAAGCTAAATGTTGACGCCTATGGGCAATCGCTCTTTCGCATGTGAGCGTTAAAACAGCGTATGACTCGGCAGATAACTGCCGAGTCATACGAAATACACAGCTTTTAATACTCATCAACCATGGAGCATTAGCGAAAGGAAAGTTAGAAAAAGAAAATTTTGAAAGATATGATTTATTAAAAGATATGATAAAATTTTCTGCCACTGGTGTAAGAGTAAAATTTAACAACATAAAGAGGTACTATGTATATCCGGCGGCTGAGTGGGTCCAAGGCGGAACTTATTTACGAGCAGACGGATTTGGATTTTTGATGGATAGTAACCACTGGACACTTCGTTATGCAGATAACTTATCTGTTACAGGATTGTATACAAACGGTCTTTCTATAGATGTGCCACCAAGTTCAATAGGGTTTACAGGGCGATCATTTATTTTTAAGGATTTACATCATATCCCTGAAATTCAATTGAGATATAAAATGACGGGGTTAATGATATTGACATCACGTAGCGAGCCTATTGACAAGAGCATTATATTTACTTACGCACAGAGTTTTGAAAATCCCGGATTCTCAATTTCGGTTGGTCCGATATCTTTTACACTATCCGATTATATCAGAATGACTCAAAAACAAATGAGAATTAACTTTAAGTAAATTAAAATTTTTTGCTGAAGATTATGAAAATCAGTTATAAAAAAATATTGCTTTTCCTTGTTATTTCTTACTTATTCGTTTATATAACTTGTAGCTATTACTATATGCGAAGTAATACTGAAAAGGTCTTGCCTATAAGAGAATATGAACTCTTGTCCATTGACCAGGTAGAGCTTGTTCAGTATGCGTTAGGACAGGGGAGAAAATGTGTTAATACATTGCCATACGGCGCTGTAGCGGATAATAAGCTATTTGATTTTGACATAAAATGCGAACGAAAAGAGGAAGAACTCTATGTTGAGGTCAACATAGCTTTTGACAAGTACGATAAAGCAAAAAATGATAATTTGATTATTGCTCTTGACAGCAAGGATTTCATTTTATTAGATATGCCCGTTGTAGATATAGATGGAGAACACGGAAAAATAATGAATGACAAAATAGTTCATTCCGGTTATTTGTATAAGGTTTCTTCGACCTCGCTTAACAGCATTAAAATACAATTCGCGTGCAGGGATACGGGGCAGGGGGAATTGACGATGCTTTTAGGTTACATTAAAAGAAAACCGTTTATTCGCTTGCCAATACGCGTAATGTTCAATGATAATCCGGTAAACCCGTCAATAGTAAAATTTAATTTAATTAAAAAAACGATTTAATGAATGTATAGAATATACGCAATAAAAACACACAACTTGTAAATTAGCGCGTAAGCGCTGATATATAATAAAAAAACAAAGCTTGAGAAATACTCCCGAAGTCCACGGGGGTATTTCTTTATTTTTTTGAAAAAAAGTTTATATCTTATAAGTAAAAATCGACAAAGACCCGTTCAAAGATTCAAAGAAGGAGGAAGTCAAAATTCTCAAGATATATTATTCTGTATTTATATATCATGTAGACTCCGCCACCTTACCGGATATACTTAATATGTACGGGGAAATAAACTTTTTTAGGAATAGTTTGGATATTGTGTTTTTTGCGCTTAAAGGCTATAATATATGGTGAATTAGTAGGTGAAAAATGGCTGTAAACAAAAAACAGGAAAACAAAATAAAACTTGAATTGGCTCGAGATGCGGGCTTCGATGCCGCTTACGGCGTCGAGGGGGTTTTTTCTGTGAACGATATCAGAGGCGAGCAAGCTAATAATTCCGATATGTACACCGCAGCCATATATATCGACATTTGCTACGGATACAGGATACCTGAGGTGGCATGGAACGTCCAGACCGCTTTTATCAATGCAGTCAAAAGGGCGACGGGAATGAACGTAAGCAGGGCTGACATACATATTCAGGGTGTCGGTATTAAGGAAGGTAATAAATGAAAAATACAATCAGCAGAAGAGAGGCGAGAGAATATGTTATGTCTTCCGCATTTCAGATTGACGCACTAAAAAACTGGGATAAATTCGATGTGGCAGATTTCATTTCGGAAGAGGGGCTTGCAGGTCAGAAACAATACATAAAAACTTTGCTTGATATTCTAAAGACGCATTTATGCGATATAGACAATATCATAAACACCGTTTCCGACGGCTGGACGACCGGCAGAATGGCGAAAATGGACTTGGCTATACTGAGAACCGCTGCCGCGGAAATAATGTATATTGAGGACGTACCGAAAGCGGTTGCAATAAACGAGGCGGTTAATATCGCGAAAAAATACGGTTCTGAGCAGTCGCCCGCATTCATAAACGCTATCTTGGGTAAGATTGATGGCTGAATACGTATTGGGGATTGACACGAGCAATTACAGAACTTCTGTCGCCCTTGTAGATTCCGGCGGTAAAATTATTCTTAATCATCGTGAGCTTCTCGAAGTTCCTGAGGGCGAAAGGGGACTCAGGCAGTCCGAGGCGTTTTTCAGGCATGTTCTGAGGCTTCCCGAGGTAATCGAGCGATTTATGGAATATCGCGCAGGCATAGCGGGAGTGAGTGTTTCCACTCGTCCGAGACCCGTTGAGGGAAGCTATATGCCTTGTTTCATGGCGGGATATTCTTTCGCTAAGGCTCTCGCGGCGGCGCTCGATGTCCCGCTTACGGAGACTTCGCATCAGGAGGGGCATATCGAGGCGATAAGATTCAGCGCTGATGTAGAGGGAGAGGATATCGTGTTCTTTCATTTTTCCGGCGGCACTACGGAGGCAATTCTGAGGGGCGAAATAATAGGCGGTACTAAGGACATATCCTACGGTCAGCTTATTGACAGGGCGGGGGTTAAAGCCGGATTCGCGTTTCCGGCGGGAGAGGCGCTCGACGGTATAGCAATCGGCGGACTCGGCTCGTCAGGCATATCGACTGTTTCCGGCGATTTGAGCGTCATTAAGTTAAAAGACGGATATGTGAACTTAAGCGGTATAGAGACTCAGGCTCTGAGGTCGATAATCTGCGGTGATAATTCGGCTCTGATATCAGAATTATTCGAAAAGATATCTGAATCAATCCTGAATATGACTGTATATATTTCAAAAAAATATCGCATAAGAAGATTCGTATTTGCAGGCGGCGTGTCGTGCTCCGCTTATCTCAGGAGATATCTTGAGCTTAATATGCCCGATTATATCAAATATCATTTCGGAGATGTGGAGCTGTCGGGAGATAATGCCGTAGGCACGGCTCTTATCGGGCTCAGAGAAATTCGAAAAAAATAAACTCAATTTCAATATAAATTTAATCGTCAGTACTGAATACCATTGTCAATATTAAATATTAAAAAAATATAAATAAATATAAATTAGGTTTATACGATAAAAATTTCACGGAGGTTTAATGGCAAGCAGACCGATTTCGGTTTCACAACTTAACAGCTATATTCAGCGGGTGCTTCAAAACGATACGCTGCTGATGAATGTGTCCGTCACGGGCGAGGTTTCAAACCTCAAGTACCACAGCTCCGGACATGTGTATTTTAGCCTGACGGACGCGGACTCCAAGATTAACTGCTTCTTGCCTCAGAGCGTTGCGGCGAAGCTCAGATACAGGCTCGGAGACGGTCTTGAAATTACCGTGACAGGCAGTATCAGTGTATATAAGAAAGGCGGGTATTATTCTCTTTTCGTAAGGCTTATTGATGTGACAGGAGAGGGGAATTTATCGGCAGCCTTTCAGCTTATGAAAGATAAGCTCGAAAGAGAGGGACTGTTTGCTCCCGAGCATAAGAAGCCCTTACCTGCGTTTCCGCACCATATCGGAATCGTGACCGCCGAGACGGGAGCGGCGGTTGAGGACATAATTAAGATTATTCGCAGGAGAAACGAATTGGTTGACATAACCGTTTTCCCGGTACCGGTTCAAGGTGACGGAGCGGCAGAGATAATCGCTGATACTATAGATAATATCAACAGAGAATTCAATACAATCGACGTTCTTATAGTCGGCAGAGGCGGCGGCTCGGCAGAGGATCTGTGGGCGTTCAATGAAGAAGTTCTTGCGAGGGCAATCTTCCGCTCGGTTATCCCTATTATTTCTGCTGTAGGACATGAGATTGATTTCAGTATTTCGGATTTCGTAGCCGACAGGAGGGCTGAGACTCCGACCGCCGCTGCTGAAATGGCAGTGCCTGACATAGGGGAGTTAAAACTTAGACTTTCTGAAAAAATCAATAATCTTCTGTCTGAATTAAACTCTAAGCTGAAACTCGGCGAGCTTCGTGCAGAGAGTCTTTTTTCTGAAATCAAAAACGATATGCTCAGGATAGTTGACGGGCATTTATTCAATATCGAAAAACTAAGGATAATTTTAGAGGAAAACAATCCTCTCAATATACTTGAAAAGGGATATTCCGTGATTGAGGATAAAGACGGCAAGCTGATAAGCTCGATAAAAAGTTTCGCAGACGGCGAGTACAGTGTCAGATTCAGAGACGGTAAGAAGAAAGTGAGTATAAGGAATGTTTGAAGATAATTTAAAAAAATTAGAAGAGATGAGCCTGAAGATAAAAAGTGAAACGGGCACTCTTGACGAGGCGATAAAAGCATATGAAGACGGAATGAAAGCATATAGCGAATGTATTAGAATCTTAGATGAGACTAAAGGGAAAATAGAGGTTTACAATGGAAAGAACGTTTGAAGAATACAGGGAGCTGGTTAACAAGCATCTTCTCGATTTTTTGCCCGTGATTGATAATAAGAGTATGTCGCTCTATGAAGCGATGAAATACAGCCTTACCGCCGGAGGCAAGAGAATCCGACCGGTTCTGCTGCTCGCTTCCTGTGAGTTCGCAGGCGGCAATATCATGGAGGCTCTTCCTTATGCGATTGCTATGGAATACATACATACCTATTCGCTTATTCACGACGACCTCCCTTGTATGGACGATGATGATCTCAGAAGAGGGCTTCCTACCAATCATATGGTATACGGTGAGGCGGCCGCCGTTCTCGCGGGCGACGGACTTCTGACTACGGCGTTCGAGGCGATAAACAAGGATATGATGCTCTATTTCGATGAGCCTAAGAGCCTTCCCAAGAGGGTTAAAGCCGCTTATGAAATAGCGAAGGGGGCGGGCGTTCGAGGTATGATAGCAGGTCAGTTTTCTGACGTGGAGAACGAAGAAACTCATATTTCCAATGAGATGCTTGAATACATACACATTAACAAGACAGGAGCGCTCATTATGGCTGCAATCAGGGCGGGACTGCATCTTGGAAGCCCTGACGAAACTATGATTGAGAGCATGGATATATATGCCGAAAATCTCGGTCTCTCATTCCAGATTGTCGACGACATATTAGATGTTGTAGGCAAAAAAGAAGAGCTCGGCAAGAACACAGGTCAGGACGACAAGGGTAATAAGAACACCTATGTCTCGGTAAACGGCTTGCAGGCAGCATACGATAAGCTTGACGAGCTCTCGCTTAATGCAAAAAACGCTATTTCGAAATATTATGACAACGCCGAGTTTTTTGATAAGCTGATTGACGATATGAAGGTCAGAAGGATGTAAACCATGAAAAGAATAGAGGAATATAACTTCCCTGAAGAGCTTAAGCATATGACTGATGACGAGCTCGGTCTGCTTGCGGTGCAGATTCGTGAGTTTTTGATTGATAAGGTATCTAAAACGGGCGGACATTTAGCGTCAAACTTAGGCGTAGTGGAGCTGACGATTGCTCTTCATAAGGTTTTTGACAGTCCTAAGGACAAGCTGATATGGGACGTGGGTCATCAATCCTATGTTCATAAGCTGCTA
Source organism: Anaerovoracaceae bacterium (assembly GCA_041856085.1). Classification (GTDB taxonomy): domain Bacteria; phylum Bacillota; class Clostridia; order Peptostreptococcales; family Anaerovoracaceae; genus RUG754. Next base: position 15,581 of record JBHAFL010000005.1, read on the forward strand.
ACCGGCAGAGCCTCAGGTTTCGGAAGCCTCAGGAAATTCGGAGGTATGAGCGGCTTTCCCAAGGGGGCTGAGTCCGCGCATGACGCATTCGATACAGGTCATTCCACGACTTCTCTCTCGGTAGCGGCGGGTATGGCTGCCGCGAGGGATATCAAGGGCGGGGATAACGAGGTAGTAGCCGTAATCGGCGACGGCTCGATGACGGGCGGTATGGCTTATGAGGCTATGGATAACATCGGCTTCAAGCGAAGCAAGGTGATTATCATACTTAACGATAACGGTATGTCCATATCGAAAAATGTGGGGGGCATATCCAAATATCTGGGAGATATCAGAACCTCTAAAAACTATCTCAAGGCCAAGAATTTTATTAAAAATAAGGTGGACAGCAGCGGCGTGGGACATAATATCGCGCAGGGGCTCGCCAATGTTAAGAACGATATCAAATACTCCATATTGGACAGCAGGGGCTTGTTTTTTGAGGGACTCGGGCTGACATATTTCGGTCCGATTGACGGTCACGATATATCGGAGCTTGTTAACGCTATGGAGAGGGCAAAATCGCTTAATGAGCCTGTCCTTATCCACTGTATTACAAAAAAAGGCAAGGGATATTCGAATGCCGAAAAATATCCGCGTAAGTTCCACGGAATCGGCCCTTTCAACCCGGAGACCGGCGAGACGACAGACAGCGGCAGTAAACCGTCTTATTCATCGGTTATGGGCAAACATCTTCTAAAAATGGCTAAGGAAGATAAAAGGATTGTCGCCATAACTGCCGCTATGGGAGAGGCTACGGGGCTGAAAGACTATTCGATAGAACTTCCCGAGAGATATTTTGATGTAGGCATAGCGGAAGAGCATGGAGTGACTTTTGCCGCGGGACTCGCTAAAGAGGGGCTTAAGCCTGTCGTATGCATATATTCGTCTTTTCTCCAGCGCGCATATGACCAGCTCATAGAGGATATATGTCTTCAGGAGCTCGGAGCGGTGTTTATGCTTGACAGAGCCGGAGTAGTGGGGGCTGACGGCGAGACCCATAACGGGATTTTCGATTTATCCTATCTGAGCTCTATGCCGAATATGACGATTCTTTCACCTAAGGACGGCAATGAACTCACCGCTATGATGGACTGGGCTGTTAAACAAAACCGACCTGTAGCGATAAGATATCCGAGGGGTGAATGCGTTTACAATAACGAGATTAGGTCGTTTAATTCCTATATGCCGGACTCCAAGAGAATAGATGACGGCGAGCTTGTGGAAGTATGGGCGACCGGCAAGATGTTCGAAACCGGAAACAAGGTCAGGAATTTGATTTCTTCAACGGGCTATGAATGCGGATTTGTTGATGTGAGCTGTATTAAACCGATTGACATTTCGCCTTACTATGACTGTAAATGCCGCTATATCATCTCAATCGAAGACAATACCGTTAAAGGCGGCTTCGGCGCGCAGCTTCGCGAGGCTCTCGGCAGTGAAAACTGCCGCTTCCTGGGCTTCGGCTGGCCGGACAGTTTCATAGAGCACGGCTCATTTGAGGAGCTTGCCGATAAATACGGACTTACTCCCGAGAAGATTGCCGAGGCGGCGGTCAGATTCATCGAAGAAAATGAAAAGGAGTATTCATAAAAGCACGAGGCCGATTTTATAATATTTGACGGACAGAAGATATAAGATGAAAGAAAGACTTGATACGCTTCTTGTAAAAAAAGGATATTTCGATTCGAGGGAAAGGGCTAAGCGCGCCGTCATGGCGGGGCTCGTGCTTATCGATGAGGTTTGCTGCGATAAGCCCGGCACAACCTTTAATGCGGATTCCAATATCAGAGTAAAAGGGGATTCGTGCCCTTATGTTTCAAGAGGCGGATTGAAATTAGAGAAATCAATCAATCTATGGGGGCTGGAGCTTAACGGGTTCACCTGCATGGATATAGGCTCCTCTACGGGCGGTTTCACCGACTGTATGCTAAAAAACGGCGCGTCTAAAGTATATGCGCTCGACGTCGGCACCAATCAGTTAGCATACAGCCTGAGAACCGACGAAAGGGTCGCAGTTATGGAGAAGACCGATATACGCGACATAGATTCGTCGGGATTCGAAAAACTCGATTTCATATCGATTGACGTGTCTTTTATCTCTCTTAGACTCGTGCTGCCTAAGGCTGCCGAGCTGCTGAAACCGAGAGGCCGAATCGTCGCCCTCGTCAAGCCTCAATTCGAGGCGGGAAGAGAAAAAGTGGGTAAGGGCGGAATAATAAGGGACAGAGCCGTGCACGAGGAAGTTATAAAAAATGTGATTTCTTATGCCGAGGATTCGGGACTGTATCCGGAGGGACTTGATTTCAGCCCTATAACCGGCGCTAAAGGAAACATTGAATATCTAATGCTCCTCGGCAAAGACGGGAGCTTCCGTATGAGCACCGAAAATATAAAAAAAACCGTCGATTACTCGCACAGCGAGTTTGAGAATAAATAATTACCAAAAACTACTTTCTAAAACATTTTTAAGAGAAAAAAGGAGAAACAAAAAAATGAAGCTTTCAAAGAAGATTCAAGAAATGGAATTATCACCAATCAGAAAGTTTGTCCCTTACGCAGACGCCGCAAGAGCTAAAGGTAAAAAAGTTTACGGACTCAATATCGGTCAGCCTGATATTAAGACGCCGGACGCATTCTTCGACGCTGTTAAGAACTACAATCAGGAAGTTTTAGCTTATGCGAACTCACAGGGTATTCCTGAACTTTTAGAGGCTCTCGTAGGTTACTACAAGAGAATCGGTCTTGAATTCGAGAAAAAGGACCTTTTAATCACAAACGGAGGCTCAGAGGCGCTTTCGATGATCTTCACCGGAATTCTCGACGAGGACGATGAAGTAATCATGGCGGAGCCTTTTTACACAAACTATAAGACTTTCGTTAAGGCTGCGGGCGGCAAGGTAGTTGCCATCCCTACGACGGCGGACGACGGCTACCAGTATGCCGTAAGAGAAAAAATTGAGGGAGTTATCACTCCTAAGACCAAGGCTATCGCAATAATCAACCCGGGCAACCCTACAGGTAAGGTTCTCACTCGTGAGGAGATGGATCTTATCGTAGACATCGTCGTTAAGAATGATCTTTATCTCATCTGCGACGAAGTGTACAGAGAATTCATATACGACGGAAAAGAAATGACCACTTTCGGAACATATAAGGAAGCAGAGCAGAATGTGATCATCGTCGACTCCGTTTCGAAAAGGTTCTCGGCTTGCGGAGCAAGAATCGGTTCAATCGCTTCAAAGAACGAGGAGCTCATGGGCAACCTCATGAAGATCTGCCAGGCAAGACTCTGCGTGCCTACAATCGACCAGGTCGGCTCCGCTGCACTCTATAACCTTGACCCGTCATATTTTGACGATATCAAGAAAGAATATGAGTACAGAAGAAACGTGTCGGTTGAAGCTCTTAACGAAATCGAGGGAATCAAATACGGAGTACCTGAGGGCGCATTCTATATCACCTGCCAGCTTCCTGTAGACAATGCGGAAGACTTCCTCGTCTTCCTCCTGACAGAGTTTGATGTAAACGGTGAAACTTGTATGTTCGCCCCTGCAGGCGGATTCTACGGCACACCCGGAGTGGGACAGTCCGATATTCGTATCGCTTACGTTCTAAAGGCCGAGGATATGAGAGCGGGCATCAATATTATCAAAGAGGGTATCAAAGCCTATAACGCAAGAAAGTAGTATAAATATATTAGGGAGAGGGCGCCGCATTGGTGCCTTCTCTCAAAAAAAACACAGGAGTTTTATGAGCAAATTATCACCCGGAATGCAGCAATATGCGGATATAAAGGAGCAGTACAAAGACTGCATTGTATTTTACCGTTTAGGAGACTTCTACGAGTTTTTTTTCGAGGACGCGCTGATTGCCTCAAAGGAGCTCGAGCTTACTCTCACGGCAAAGGCCTGCGGGCTTGAGGAAAAGGCGCCGATGTGCGGTGTTCCTTATCATGCCGCTGAATCCTATATCCAAAAAATGGTAGAGAAAGGGTATAAGGTCGCAGTGTGTGAGCAGACAGAGGATCCTGCTAAGGCAAAAGGACTGGTTAAGAGAGAGGTTATACAGATTATAACCCCGGGAACCATCACTTCCTCTTCAATGCTCAAAGAAAATAAAAATAACTATATAGCTTCCGTATTCATCTCCGAAAGCGGAGAGTCTATGTCCGTGGCATATTCCGATATATCCACCGGCGAGCTGTACATTACGGAATACAGTGGAAACGATATATTCGAAACCCTATTAAATGAAATCGTAAAAATCAAACCCTCTGAAATCATCATCGGAGAGAGCTTCGCGGAGAGCTACCCTCTGGATGAGTTAAAATACGCGTCGGAGGCGTTTTTTGATATATTACCTGAAACATATTATAACGAAAAATCCTGCGAGGGCGCAATTCTATCGCAGTTCAATACAATTTCTCTGACAGGTCTCGGCCTCGATTTCAGACCGGCGGCGACTGTCGCGCTCGGCGTACTGCTTTCATATCTTTTAGAAACACAGAAGCAAAAAATGCAGTCGATAACAGGCATCAGCTTCTATGAAATCGGCATGCATATGGCGCTTGACAAAGCTACGATAAGGAATCTCGAGATAACGGAGACGCTCTACGAAAAAAGCGTCAAAGGAAGTCTTTTAGGAATCCTGGACAAATGTCATACCGCTATGGGCTCGAGGAAGCTGACTAAATGGCTCAGAGAGCCGCTAAACAACTCCTCGGAGATAAATAAGAGGCTTGAGGGCGTCGAGGAACTGTATACCGAGCTTTTAATGCGAAATAATCTAAAAGAATCTCTCAAACAGATATATGATTTTGAGCGCCTCATTGGCAGAGTATCCTACGGCAACGCGAACGCTAGGGACTTAATAGCATTAAAAAATTCTATCGCTGCGCTTCCCGATATCAAGTCCGAGCTTGCAGCCGCCGATTCCGCCATATTAAACGAAATAAACGACGGCATTGACGAGCTCGATAAGGTATATGAGCTGATTGACGTCGCGATAGTCGATGACCCGGGTTTCACCGTTAAAGAGGGAGGAATCATCAGGGCGGGATACTCGGAAGCTCTTGACGAGCTTAAATTTTCAATAAAAGACGGCAAGGCATGGATTTCTTCGCTCGAGCAAAAGGAGCGTGAAAGAACCGGCATTAAGACGCTTAAAGTCGGATTCAATAATGTTTTCGGCTACTATATCGAGGTGTCCAAGTCGCAGACCTCATATGTCCCCGAGGACTATATCAGGAAGCAGACCTTAGTCGGCGGAGAGAGATATATCACGCCTGAGCTTAAAGAGATGGAGAGCGTCGTACTCTCGGCTGAATCAAAGATAAATCAAATGGAATATGATATATTCTGCGAGATAAGGGCTTTTATACAAGGTTTCACAGAGATAATACAGAGGACTTCAAGAGCGATATCCACGCTCGATGTTCTTTGCTCGTTTGCCCATGTGTCGGACAAGCTCGGATATGTTCGCCCTATCGTTGATGACGGACTTGAAATAAGCATAGTTAAGGGCAAGCACCCCGTAATAGAGCAGAATGTGACTAACGGGCTCTTCGTATCAAACGACACATATATAGATACCGATGATTCGTCTATGCTCCTGATTACAGGACCGAATATGTCAGGTAAATCTACCTATATGAGACAGACCGCTCTGATAGTGCTTATGGCGCAGACAGGCTGCTTCGTGCCGTGTGAATCGGCGAGAATAGGCGTTTGTGACAGGATATTCACGCGAATCGGAGCATCGGACAATCTGTCCCAGGGTCAGTCCACGTTCTTCGTGGAGATGAGCGAGCTCTCATACATACTCGGTAACGCTAAGGAGCGCTCACTAATAATCCTCGACGAGATAGGCAGGGGCACGTCCACCTATGACGGACTCTCGATAGCATGGGCGGCGGTAGAATACCTCTGCAATGAGAATAAAAAAATCCGCACGTTATTTGCGACCCATTATCATGAGCTTACCGTGCTCGAGGGACAGGTTTCGGGCGTTAAGAATCTCAATGTTGACGTTGCGGAGGAGGGTGGAAATATCGTATTTCTCCATAAAATAGTCGAGGGAAGCGCTTCCAAGTCCTACGGTATTCATGTGGCTAAAATAGCGGGAATTCCCAAGAGTCTTTTAGCGAGGGCAGAGGATAAGCTTAGGGAGCTTGAGTCTACCGGAGCAAGCGGCATTACTTCTTTTTGTGCTGCTGACGCGGATTTCGATAATGCGACCTCAAGGTCTGTGAAATCTGAGGCTGCGGGGTATACGCGGGAGCAGCTTTCGCTCTTTGACCTGACGCCTGACCCGATAATCAGCAGGCTGAGGGATATAGACCTTATGAACGTAACGCCGTCAGAGGCGATAAAGATATTGGAAGAGCTTAAGTCTAAGCTGTGAATATTTGCTTTGAAACGTTGGATAACTATAAACCGACAACCGATATCCGACTGATAAACCGGCATATTGCCGAAAAACAAAATTAAGCTTATAAATAAAAACTATGAGAAGACTATGATTAGAATACTTGAAAAAACTGTCGCAGATAAGATCGCAGCCGGAGAGGTTATCGACCGTCCGGTATCCATCGTAAAGGAGCTCATTGAAAATGCGGTGGATTCGGGCGCAAGCTCGATAGTCTGCGAAATAAGGCAAGGCGGCAAAAGCTATATAAGGGTTACCGACAACGGCTGCGGCATACCGAGCGGAGAGGTGGAGACAGCCTTTCTAAGGCATGCCACGAGCAAGATTGAAAAGGCCTCAGACCTTGATTCTATAGAGACCCTCGGATTCAGAGGCGAGGCTCTCGCGTCGATTGCCGCCGTAACTCATACCGAACTAATTACTAAGACCGCCGATGCCAAAACAGGTACGAGGCTTGCCGTAAGCGGAGGACTCGTAACAAAAAACGAAAGAACAGGCTGTCCTGACGGTACTACGGTTATCGTTACGGAGCTGTTCTATAACACGCCTGCAAGGCTTAAGTTTATGAAATCGGACGCCGCCGAAGCTGGTATGATTATTGATTTTATGAGCCAGATAGCTCTGTGCTATAAGGACATAAAAATAAGGCTCATAAATAATGATAAGATACTTTTTTCGACCATGGGCGACGGGAACCGCCTTAACTCGATAATAAGAATTTATCCTGATGTAAGAGCCGAGGATATGGTTCTCGTATCTAATGAAGACAGCGGCCTCAAAATCAGCGGTTACACTTCTTCACCGGCCTTTTCCAAGGCTTCCAGAATATCGCAGGTATTTTTCGTAAACGGCAGGGTTATAAACTCCAAGGTAATGGAGAAAGGCGTAAGTCTCGGCTATAGGGAGAGACTGTTTGAGGGCAGATATCCTGTTTGCTACCTCTTTTTAGAGGTTGACCCGTCCAAGCTGGACGTTAATATCCACCCTAACAAGCGAGAGGTAAGGTTTGACGAAGAGGCGAGGGTGGCGGAGTTCATATCGAACTCGATAGTCAAGGGCTTGTCGACAATAAGCGGGGTAGTCGATATTGCTAAGCCTATATATAATAAACTTGATAAAACCGCTGCGTTTACGAGCAGCAGGAACCTGTTCAAATACGATAATTCTTCCGATAAGGGCAAAAACCCCGATATCGGAACGACAGATAATTACGCGGATATCGTCCCTAACGACGCCAAAATCGAAAGCAGAACTATCTTCCCTGAAAAAGGCGGACAGATTGAAAAAGGAGAACAGGTTGATATAAAATCGCTATTGTCAATAAGAGAAAATATACCTTCGAATCCTGACGGCAACAGGGAGATTAAGCGCAGCGAGAGCTCTAACCCTGATTTTTCGGTGGTAAGAGCCGATTCGGTATCCGAAAGCACTGCGAAATACGGTGAACCTGACGGGTTAAACAAGGCAACCCCTGAAATACGAAGCCTCGACCGCCTGCCGAGCATAGAGATACGCGAGCCC
>JBHAFL010000006.1:0-19307 GCA_041856085.1 Anaerovoracaceae bacterium
CTTACCTCCGATTGCGGCAAAGCCGAAATCCATCTGAGCGTCAAGCGCGCCTAATAACGCGGCAAAAGGCATTCCCCATTTTTCAGGAGCTTTCCCGAGCTTCTCGAAATATTCCTGAAATGAAAGGTATACGTCCTCAGGCTCCGCACCGTGGGCTATCAGTTTACACACCGACTCGACCACGGCAAGATAAGCTCCGTTATACGGATTTTTTTCGGTGATGAACGGGTTATATCCGTAGGACATGAAGCTTACCGTATCGGTGTCCTCTTTTTCGACGGATATCTTGTTTACCATAGCCTGTACAGGTGTCCTTTGGAACTTTCCGCCAAACGGCATAAGAACCGAGCCTGCTCCTATAGTCGAATCGAATCTCTCTGAAAGTCCTCGCTTAGAGCACACATTGAGGTCGCCCACAAGTGCCTTGTATCCTGAGATGAAATCGCTCGGAGCTTCTTTATCATATTTTTCAGTTTTTCCTACGCTGACATTGATATGCTTCTCGGCACCGTTTGAATTGAGGAAATCCCTCGAAATATCAACTATAGCCTTGCCGTTCCAGTTAAGCACAAGCCTCGACTCTTCCGTAACCGTCGCAACCTCGCTTGCTTCGAGATTCTCGGACTCGGCAAGCTCTATGAAGCGCTTCTTGTCCTTAGCCTCTATTACCACAGCCATTCTCTCCTGTGATTCCGAAATCGCAAGCTCGGTACCGTCAAGTCCTTCGTATTTTTTCGGAACCTTGTCAAGGTCGATGCTCAGACCGTCCGCAAGCTCGCCGATTGCAACCGAAACGCCCCCCGCGCCGAAGTCGTTACAGCGTTTAATCATAGAGGCGGCTTCATAATTTCTGAAAAGCCTTTGGAGCTTTCTTTCCTCGGGAGCGTTGCCCTTTTGAACCTCGGCTCCGCAGGCTTCGAGCGAGCTTACGCTGTGCGACTTCGATGAGCCGGTCGCTCCTCCGAGGCCGTCTCTTCCCGTTCTTCCGCCGAGAAGTATTACGATATCACTCGGCACAGGCTCCTCACGCCTTACATTTCTTTTCGGAGCTGCGGCGATAACCGCGCCGACTTCCATTCTTTTAGCAGTGTATCCCGAGTGATAAATCTCCTCAACCTGCCCCGTCGCAAGCCCTATCTGATTACCGTATGAGCTGTAACCGTTTGCGGCGGTCGTGACAATCTTCCTCTGCGGCAGCTTGCCCGGCATTGTTTCTCCTACCGGCGTGAGCGGGTCTCCCGCACCCGTGACTCTCATAGCCGAATAAACATAGCTCCTGCCTGAAAGCGGGTCTCTTATCGCACCGCCGACGCAGGTTGCCGCTCCGCCGAACGGCTCTATCTCCGTAGGGTGATTATGAGTCTCGTTCTTAAAGAGAAGCAGCCAATCCTCTTCTCTGTCGCCCACCTTAACCTTAATGTTGACCGTGCAGGCATTTATCTCATCGCTCTCGTCCTGCTTATCGAGCAGCCCGCGCTTTTTTAGCGACTTGGCTGCAATCGTACCGACGTCCATAAGCGTTATCGGCTTCGTCCTGCCGAGGCTGCGCCTGATTTCAATATATCTGTCGTAAGCTTCCCTGATAAAATCGTCCTCGAAGCTGACGGCGTCGATTACTGTGTTAAAGGTAGTATGTCTGCAATGATCCGACCAATATGTATCAATCATCTTAATCTCGGTAATTGTCGGATTTCTTTTTTCGGAAGCAAAATATTCCCTGCAAAACTTTAGATCCGCGAGATCCATTGCAAGCCCGAGCTCTGCTATCATGGCTTCAAGCTCCGCGTCGGAGCTTTCGATGAAGCCGTCGATTATCTTAACCTCTTCGGGAATCTCATATTTCATCTCCAAAGATTCAGGCAATTTTAGCGAAGCCTCTCTCGCCTCAACAGGGTTGATGAGATATTTTTTTATTTCACATAATTCATTTTCAGTTAATTCGCCATAGAGGAGATATACCTTCGCTGACCTGACCTCAGGCCTTTCCCCCTTTGATATCAGTTGGATACATTCAGAAGCCGAGGAGGCTCTTTGGTCGAACTGCCCCGGAAGATATTCGACAGCGAATATATAATCGGCTTCCGGAAGCTCGGACATAGTGTTGTCAAGCTGCGGCTCCGAAAACACCGTCTTAACCGCATAGTCGAACAGTTCGCTGCTTATACCCTCGCAGTCATACCTGTTAAGTATCCTGATTTTTCTTAGGCTTCTCAGTCCGAGCAATTCGTTTACATCGGCGAGAACTCCTCTCGCCTCGTTGTCAAGTCCCTTCTTTTTCTCAACATAAATTCTGAATACCATTGTTTCTCTCCTACTCCGTATCGGATTGCTTACTGATATTGATAACAATTAAACGCTTATTTGCCGGTTATCGCTTCTATCGCTTTCTTACCTATGTCTCTTCTGTAATATGCATTTCCGAAGCTGATATTTTTCACCGTTTCATATGCCCTGCTCACGGCTTCCTCAAGCGACGGCGCCGTCTCGGTGACTCCGAGCACCCTGCCCCCCGAGGTGATGAGCTGCCCGTCCGCGAGCTTGGCACCGGCAACATAGATATTTTTATCACAAGGCATATCTATCCTGAAACCCTTTTCGTAGCTTTCTGGATAGCCCGAGGACGCCATTACGATGCAGCAGGCGGAATCTCCGCTGAAGTGCACGTCGGCCTCGTCGAGTCTTCCCTCTCCTATTTTAACCATTATATCCACTAAATCGGATTTTAGCAAGGGCAGTACTACCTGAGTTTCGGGGTCGCCGAATCTGCAATTATATTCTATGACCTTAGGCCCCTCCTCGGTAAGCATAAGCCCGAAATAAAGACAGCCCGAGAACGGTCTTCCCTCGCTTTTCATTGCTTCAATCGTAGGTATGAATATCTTCTCCATACACTCGGAAGCAATTGCTTCGGTATAATACGGATTAGGAGCTATCGTCCCCATTCCGCCGGTATTCAATCCCTTATCTCCGTCGAGCGCTCTCTTGTGATCCATCGACGAAACCATCGGAATCACGGTATTCCCGTCAGTAAACGAGAGCACCGAAACCTCGGGGCCTGTCAGGAACTCTTCGATTACCACCGAATTCCCCGAATCCCCGAATTTTTTTTCTTTCATTATCTCTTTAAGCGCGTCCGACGCAGCCTCCCTTGTCTCGCATATCAGTACGCCTTTACCGAGCGCGAGACCGTCCGCCTTGATAACAACGGGGAGCTTGCAGGCGCTCACATAAGCTTCGGCTTCCTCATAATCTGAAAATATCTCATATTCCGCCGTCGGTATTCCGTACTTTTTCATAAGATTTTTTGAAAAAGCCTTAGAGCCCTCGATTATTGCAGCCCTCTTATCCGGTCCGAAAGTTTTTATTCCCGCCTCCCGCAGCAGATCGACAGCTCCGAGCACAAGCGGGTCGTCCGGCGTAACTATCACTAAATCCGCTTCGTTTTTAACCGCAAAATCTCTGATAGCCTCTATATCCGTAGCGCCGATATCTATGCATTCGGCGTCTTTCGCGATTCCTCCGTTTCCCGGTAGAGCATAGATTTTTTCAACCGCGTCGGACTCCTTAATTTTTTTTATTACGGCGTGCTCTCTCCCTCCGCCGCCGACTACAACTACTTTCACTTCGGTTCTCCTCGTATAATATGTTTTACGGACGCATTTTCTTATGAAAAAGCGTCATACAATAACTTGTTCAACCTTACGCAAAAAATCAATGATGGAACAGTCTGACTCCCGTAAACACCATCAGCATATCATATTTATTGCATGTCTCTGTTACATTATCGTCTCTTACCGAGCCTCCCGGCTGAATTACATAGTTTACACCGCTCTTATGCGCGCGCTCTATGTTGTCCCCGAACGGAAAAAAAGCGTCGGAGCCGAGCGTTACACCGGAAATATCCATAAGGCAGGCTCTCTGCTCAGCCCTCGTGAACGCCGAAGGTCTTTCGTTAAAGAGCCTCTCCCAGTTTCCGTCTGCGAGCAGCTCTTCATAATCCTCAGAGAGATATATGTCTATGGCGTTATCCCTATCCGGTCGCCCCACTTCCTCCTTAAACGGTAGCGAAAGCACCTTGTCAGACTGCCTTAGATGCCATTTATCAGCTTTATCGCCCGCAAGTCTGGTACAATGGATTCTCGACTGCTGTCCCGCACCGACGCCGATTGCCTGTCCCCTTTTCGCGAATACTACGGAGTTCGACTGCGTATACTTAAGAGTTATGAGAGCTACCGTCATATCAAGCTTCGCCTGAGGTGTAAGCTCTCTGTTCTTCGTTACTATATTGTTAAAGTCTTCGTCTCTAACCCTGTAGTCATTATGTCCCTGCTCGAAGCTGACGCCGAAGACCTGTTTGGTCTCTGTGCATGGGCATTCATACTCAGGATTTATCTTAATAACAGTGTAGTTTCCTTTTTTCTTTTTCCTAAGAAGCTCTAATGCTTCCGCATCAAAATCAGGCGCGATTATTCCGTCCGAAACTTCTCTTGCAATCAGCCTCGCGCATACGATATCGCATTTTTCGGATAAGGCTATCCAATCTCCGAACGAGCTCATCCTGTCCGTGCCCCTCGCCTTGGCATAAGCCGTGGCAATTCGCGACTCGTCTATTCCCTCTATGTCATCGACAAAAAATGCCTTTTTCTCCCTCTCGCTCAACCTAACGTATACCGCCGCCGATGTGGGACTTACGTGCTTAAATGATGTTGCCGCCGGAAGCCCGAGAGCTGCGCTGAGCTCTTTTACGAGCTGCCAGCTGTTAAGGGCGTCCAAAAGGTTTATATAACCCGGGCGACCGTTTAATACTTCAAAGGGCAGGTTGCTTCCGTCGTCCATATATATCCTCGCGGGTTTCTGATTCGGATTGCAGCCGTACTTAAGTTCTAATTCTTTCATAACCGTATTTCCTGTTAATATTTTTAAGTAATTTAACTGATGTTTACTCTCTACAACTTTTATCTGTAATCTGTATATTTTTATATTATGTTATAATTTTTATATTGCGAGCGAGCATCGCCGCCGTGCTTCGCTTCCACAAAAGCAATCGGTTCTCTTACATATTTATTTAATAAATATTATTTTTCAGTATCCGTAAGCTGCTTATGCATTAAACTTGCTCACTTGCTTACTTATTTTTGTTAAATGTAAGCTTGTCATGCCGCCCTGTTTCGATGTCCACATATCTCACGTGAAGAGAAATTCTGTTGGCTTCGTTCAGATTATTCCATATCAAATCGAATAATTCCTCTTTCGTGTTCGGAACAGCTATCCTCTTAGGCTCTCCCGCGAAAGACGGAAGAGGGTTGGCGTCTCCGGTATATGTATGGATAAAATGACCGAGCCCGGCGACGGGAGTATATGAAAAAGTATATCTCGAGCAGGCGGTTCCGAGCTCGTCCATACTCTTGATGAGGCTCATTTCATAAGAAAAACTGTGGTCTTCGAAATTGAGTATTCCCGAAATTCTCGGTGTGAAATTAGGCGCGTCGGGCTCGAAGCACCTTGTCTCAAGGGCTTCTTTAAAGCTCATGCCTCTTTTTAGCCCCTCGAAGACCGTATCGGTCTGGTCTCCGTTTGTAACTATAATGTTTTTATCGTTAACTTTTATGGGTGAGTAGATGATGAGGCTCGGATCCTCCACCTTAGACTCGTCATAAGGCAGAATCACGAGGTTTTCACCGTCCTCGGCAAAAATTCTGTTTCCGGAATTAGCAGATCTTCCCATAATAAAGTATGCTGCGACAGCATTTTTGCCGTCGGCGGATTTACCTATTACAATTCCTCTTCCCTGATAGCTGCTCTCTCTCAAAAGCTCCCCGATTTCATATCTTTCAAAATTATTCATCTCCACCTCACTGCTTGCACATACTTTTAAGATATTGCCTGCACACATACTCCGCAGCCTGCGGGAGTATTATCCATTCAGCCTCTCTCATGACCCTCTGTTGAAGACTCAGTGCATTATCCTCAGGCTCTATCTCGACTGCTTTTTGGAGGATTATCTCACCCCCGTCGGGTATTTCGTTCACATAATGCACCGTAGCTCCCGTAACCTTGACTCCGTACTTTAGCGCAGCCTCATGGACGTGAATACCGTAATATCCCTTGCCGCAAAACGACGGAATAAGCGACGGATGAATATTGATGATTCGTCTCGGGTATGAGTCGATAAAATCCGGACTCAATATCGACATATAGCCTGCCAGCACTATTATATCTATCTCATAGTTTCTCAATGCGCTTTTTATAGCCTCTTCAAACTCGGCTTGGCTGTCATAACCGCCCCTCTTTATTACCTCACAGGGAATACCGTTATCCTCGGCTCTTCTTATACCGTAAGCCTCTTCATTATTCGAAATCACGAGGGCAATCTCCCCCGTTTCCAATATCCCGTTTTTTTCGGAGTCGATTAGAGCTTGCAGATTCGTACCGTTGCCCGATATGAATACCGCAATCCTTACCCTCAGCATAGCTCCACCTTTTCGTCATCCGCGGAGCTTACAATCCTGCCGAGAATGTATGCGTCTGTTCCCTGCTCTCTGAGAACATCAAGCGCCGCCGTACAGTCCTCCTCGGATACCACCGCCGTCATACCCACGCCCATATTAAAAGTATTATACATATCCCTCTCAGGAATCTGTCCTTTTCTCATTATGTAATCGAAGATAGGGAGAACTCTTACATCTTTTTTTTCAATCCTTGCCGTATATCCGTCCGGAATGGAGCGAGGAATGTTCTCGTAGAAGCCTCCCCCCGTGATGTGAGAAACAGCTTTCACGGTCACGCTCTCTATGAGCTTAAGCATAGGCTTGACGTATATAACGGTCGGAGTAAGCAGAGTTTCACCTATTGATTTGCCGCCGAGCTCGTCTACGGGAGCCTTGAGGTCGCAGTGCTCGACGTCAAGAACCTTTCTGACAAGTGAAAATCCGTTTGAATGTACCCCTGATGACGGAAGAGCCAACATTATATCTCCCTCTTTTATTTTATTGTTGTCCAGCAGCTTGCTCTTATCCACAGCGGCTACCAAGAAACCCGCGAGGTCGTACTCGTCCATAGGATAGAAGCCGGGCATTTCGGCAGTCTCGCCTCCGACAAGCTCGCAGCCCGCCTGAACGCAGCCCTCAGCCACGCCCGAGACTATCTCTGCAATCTTTTCGGGATAATTCTTGCCGCAGGCAATATAGTCAAGAAAAAACAGCGGCTTCGCTCCGCAGCAAATAATATCGTTAACGCACATAGCCACACAGTCGATTCCTACGGTGTCGTGCCTGTTCATGAGGAACGCCAGTTTTAATTTAGTGCCGACTCCGTCTGTCCCCGAAACGAGCACAGGTCTTGTCATACCTGTGATATCAAGCTCGAAGAGACCTCCGAAGCCGCCTATATCCGAGCTTCGACCGTTTAGCACAGTCCTCGCTATATGCTTCTTCATAAGCTCCACAGCCTCATATCCCGCCGTAATATCCACTCCCGATAAAGCATAGCTTTCAGATTGAGATTTTCTGTTCATTTCTATTCCTTTCCGCTCCAACAATATGTGCAAAGCCTGCACTCATCAATACCTATAGCTTCTATCACGCCCTCAAGCGACTGAAACTCGATAGAGTCGAAGTTAAATCTTTCGCAGATGGCTTTTCTCATCATTCTGCCTCGCTCCGTTCGAAAATCCGCATATTCGTCAATATGCTTAAGCCCCTCTTCGCCCTCCAATTCCATTATGGTTCTTCTCGAAAGAAGCTCCATCTCGTTTTTTGACGCGGAGAAATTGAGGAACTTGCAGCCGTACATTATAGGGGGACAAGCCGAACGCATATGAACCTCTTCCGCCCCGTTCTCATACAAAAAATCCACCGTTTCCTTCAGCTGCGTACCCCTGACTATGGAGTCGTCGACAAACATCAGCTTCTTATCCCTTATCAGCTCGGGTACGGGAATCTGTTTCATACGTGCGACCTTGTTTCTCTCGCTTTGGTTAGCGGGCATAAAGCTTCTCGGCCAGGTAGGCGTATATTTAATGAACGGTCTGGAGAACTTAACCCTCGCCTCGTTGGAATAGCCTATGGCATGAGGCGTGCCCGAGTCGGGAACGCCGCATACGTTATCGAGCCTCGCCGCAACTCCGCTCTCGATATCATGCCTCGCCATAATTTCGCCGTTTCTGTAGCGCATCTGCTCTACATTGACTCCCTCATAGCTTGAATTGGGATAGCCGTAATACGACCAGAGAAAGGCGCACATTCTCATCTCTTCGCCCGCCTGCTTAAGCACTTTCATCTCGTCGGCGCCGAGTTCCACAATCTCCCCCGGTCCGAGGTCTCTCACGTCCTCATAGCCGAGTTTCCTGTACGCGAACGATTCAAACGCCACACAGTACCCGCACTCGCTTTTTCCAATGGAAACGGGGAGCCTGCCTAATTTATCTCTTGAGGCAATCAACCTGCCGTCGTCGAGCAGAATCAGCACGGACATAGTACCTCTCACAAGCTCCTGCACGTATTTAATGCCCTCCGCGACGCTTCCTTTTCGATTTATCAGGGCAGCTACAAGCTCAGTCGTATTGACCTTGCCGCCCGTCATCGCATTAAAATGTCCCGAATTGCCGTCGAGGTACTGCTCTATAAGCTCCTTTTCGTTCTGAATAAGCCCGACCGAGCATATCGCATAGGTTCCGAAACTCGACCTTATGAGAAGAGGCTGAGGGTCGGAGTCGCTTATAGCGCCGATTACGGACGTGCCGCGCATTTCGTTAAAAATATTTTCAAACTTCGTCCTGAACGGTGAGTTCTCTATGTTATGAATCTCCCTTTGAAGTCCTATTTCGGGGTCGTAAGCCGCAAGTCCGCCCCTTCTTGTCCCGAGATGTGAATGATAGTCCACACCGAAGAAAACGTCAGAGAGAGCATCGTGCTTCGACACCACTCCGAAAAATCCACCCATAAGGCTTTCCCTTTCTACTTAAAAAACAGTTCCGATAGGGTCATCGGCTCTATATATTTTCCGGCTTTGTATACTCTCATATTGCCCGACGCAATTTCATCTATGAGCATTACCCTGCCGTCTCTGTCATAGCCGAACTCAAACTTGATATCATAGAGCACAAGTCCCTTGTCCGCTAAATCGTCGGCAACTATTTTAGTGATTTTTTGAGTCATCGCCTTGACGTCCTCATACTGACTGTCGGACATAACGCCGAGCGCCACGAGAGCGTCCTTTGTAACGAGAGGGTCGCCCTTTTCATCATTTTTGAAAGTAGTCTCGACGTACGAAGGAAGCTCGGCGCCCTCTTCGATATATTCGCCATATCTTCTAATGAAGCTTCCGACCGCCCTGTTTCTGCAGATAACCTCGAGTCCGTGACCGAATACCTTGGCGGGAAGAACTTCCATAGTAGTGCTGCCGAGATCAGCCGAAACGAAATGAGTTAAGATTCCTGCGGCGTTTACCTTTTCGAAAAAATACACCGACATTCTGAGGTTAACGTCGCCTACTCCCTCGATAGTAAGGCCGACGGAGTTTTCACCGGGGTCGAACACACCGTCCTTTCCGGTGCAGTCATCCTTAAACTTGAGAAGATAATTCCCGTTTTCGAGTTCATATACGTCCTTTGTTTTTCCTGTATAAACCAATTTATCAGCCATATTATTCCTCCTGAATTAAATACTGTAATATATTTTATTTTCAAACTTACCTATTTTATTTATTGCCTGCTATTTATTTTACCGTTAGTTCATTTCTGCTTATTAGATTGTATTTATCTGTCATGTTTGTTCAACTCCGCTTAGTTCATTTCCGCCTGACAGTTTATTTTTACCGGTCATTTGTTAAGCTCGCGCTCCACCTCCGCATTCTTCGCGAGAACCGCTTCGCTGTCTTTTTTTCTCTTGGCTCTCAGCCTTGTCGCAAGCTCCTTATCCGACAGGGCAAGAATCTCCGCCGCAAGAATCGCGGCATTGGCCGCGCCGTTTATCGCAACCGTAGCCACAGGTATTCCTGTCGGCATTTGAACCGTCGAAAGAAGCGCGTCAATCCCGTCCAGATTGGCGGACTTAACCGGCACTCCTATTACGGGAAGCACGGTATTAGCCGCAACCGCTCCCGCAAGATGAGCAGCCATTCCGGCAAAACATATTATAACGCCGAAGCCGTTCTCTTCCGCATTTTTAGAGAAGCCCCCCGCTTCCTCAGGCGTCCTGTGCGCCGAATAGACATGAACCTCATATCCCACTCCTACCTCTTCCAAAGCGATGCAGGCCTTTTTCGCTATATCGAGGTCGCTGTACGACCCCATCAGTATGCCTACTTTTTTCATCTGTTCCTCCGAAAAAATATCTATAAAATAAATTATCAATTTCACCTACTTAATCATATCAAAACTCAAAAAAATTACAATTAAAAAAGGTCAAAAAAACCATCATTTTTTGACTCTTTTTCTTTTCATTCGTATAATTGCGAACTATAGTATAATTAATATAGTTTTTATTCGGTATTTTTAGTTAAATTATGATATATCGGCATATAATTCGATCTATCGTTCGTTTTTTTACACCTGCAAGCGGAGCGATTTTTCAGTTGTATTTTGGGGAACCATAATGTTTATAGCCTGTTTTTTGTTCTCGATTATGACCGTGGACGCGCCTTTCTGGAATTCGCCGTCAAGAGACCAATCGACCTCCTTAGCGAGGGTAAACTTAAACTCCGAGCCCTCCACGAACACGAGCATATCCGTACTTTCATAGTTCTGCTGAGTTATGGCGTTTACTATCTCTCCCAGTTCTATTAAGTCCTTAGGAAACTTTATCAGAAGAAGCTCGAATCTGCCGTCGGACATATCCACGTCGTCAGGGTTGATTTTAAGGATTCCTCCCATCGAAGTGGAGTTTGATACCGCTCCAAAGATATAATCGCCCTTAAATTCTCTGCCCTCTGTCTCTATCCTGACATATATCGGTTTAATCTCAGCAAGCGAAGTGATGCCGCTTAAGATGTAGGCGGTGTGACCGAGCAGATTTTTGAAATTCTGCGGGGTCACGTAGGTGGCTTTCGTGAAAGCACCGAAGCTTGCGACATATGTGAATACCCTGTTGTTAAAAAGCCCTATATCCACGCTGTCTACCCTGCCGTCCACAGCAACCTCGGCGGCTTCCATTATATCCTTAGGGAGCTTCATCGAGCTTGCGAAATCGTTTGTAGAGCCGGCGGGAATATATCCGACGGGAACGGTTTTATCGAGCTTCATAACGCCCGCGACGACCTCGTTATATGTGCCGTCTCCTCCCATCACCACTACAGCTTCGAACATCGCGCCGAGCTCCTCCGCATATTTCGTACCGTCGCCCCTGCCGAGCGTAGGCATACAGGTAACCTCCCAGCCTTTTTTCGTGAGAAGCTCGACAACGCTCGAAAGATTTTTTGCGGATTTTCTGGTGCCCGAGTTCGGATTATATATTAGAAGCAGTTTTCTCATCTTCACCCCCTATGTGTTAAAAACCCCCGCCAAGGCAGGGGTTAATCTCGTATTAAGGATTATTTATCCTTGGTTTTAATCTTGGCAGACTTGCCGGTTCTCTCACGCATATAGTTGAGTTTAGCTCTTCTTACAGCGCCTTTTCTGATAACCTCAATCTTGTCAATCTTAGGCGAGTGAAGCGGGAATGTCTTCTCTACTCCTACGCCGTTTGAGAGTTTTCTTACTGTGAAAGTCTCCGAAATGCCGCCGTTCTGCCTCTTGAGAACGAAGCCTTCGAATATCTGTATTCTCTCTCTGTTACCTTCTTTAATCTTGATATGCACGCGAACCGTGTCGCCGATACCAAAAGCAGGGATATCGTTTTTCTCATATTCCTGAGTAATAGATTTAATTAAATTCATTTTTTCCTCCTTCCCTCAAGGACGTTCATGGTATGCACGTCTGCAAGCTGCCCGTGCAAAAAGGTCTCCAGAGGACCGCCCGTAATTCAACCACACTATGATATCAAAAAAAACTCTCTTTGACAAGCTTTTTTTAACGATTTTAAGTCATTCAGCGGCATTTTTTGCATTGTTACCGCCTTATTTAACCTCGATATACGCATTATACGCGCTCATCGGACTATGCAGCGGCACTTCCCCTTTCAGGCGCCATCGGGTTCTTACATTTCTTTCGGGTTCGTTCAGGCCCTCGGGTGCGTCTTATCATATACGTCCTTGATTCTGTTCTTCGTAACGGCTAAATATGCCTGCGTCGCCGCGATATCTTCGTGCCCCATAAGCTCCTGAAGAGACTTGAGATCTGCGCCGTTTTGAAGCATATGTATCGCAAAACTGTTTCTGATAACCTGAGGCGTGAGATTAACCTCGAAGCCCGCAAGCTCGCCGTATTCCTTGAGAACTTTCCAGAGTCCCTGCCTTGTCATAGGCTCGCCGACATAGTTAACGAAGACGAAGTCGTTCGAATTGCCCTTTAACATCTTATCTCTCGACTCGTACATATACTCCTCCATAGCGGCTCTGCACAGCCTGCCCATAGGTATGACCCTCGCGCGCGAATGCTCGCCCGAGCATTTAATGAATCCCATTCTGAGATTGACATCGTCCAGCTTCATGTCGATAAGCTCAGAGGCTCTTATTCCCGTAGCATAGAGAACCTCAAGTATCGCTTTATCCCTAAGACCCTTAGCCCCCTCGCCCGGAAGCTGCATCAATTTATCGATATCCTCAACGCTGAGGTACTCGATTTCTTTTTTTTCGATTTTAGGGGACTTGATATTCTCGGTCGGATTCTCGAGAACCTCAACCTCCCTGAGAAGATAGTTATAAAAAGTTCTGATTGAAGCCAGCTTACGGTTCACCGTGGAACCGGACTTGCCCTCTTCCTTCAGCTTCATAAGATATGCTAAAATATCGGTGTTGGTGACGTCGTTAAAGCGTCCGCCCCTCGCGAGAATAAAGGTCTCAAAATGCTGTAAATCCTTAATATACGCCTGTATTGTATTGGCCGCAACCTTTTTTTCTTCTCTCAAAAAAGTCTCAAATTGTTCAAGTAACACGATTCTCCACCTCTCAAACAAATAACTGTGTCCCTTATTATACAATCAAGAGAAAAAAATATCAAGTAATTTTCGTTTATATTCCAAATATTATGTCAACTATACGTTCGCTATAGGTTCGCCAGCTCTTTTGCGTACATTATAGCTATGATCGTCTTGGCGTCCTCAATTTCTCCTCGCATAACCATATTAAAAAGCTCGTCTATTCCGTGCTCCTCTATATCAAGCGCCTCACCCCCGTCAAAAGCGGTCTCCCCCTTAACTAAATCCTTACAGTAATAAAGATAGAGAACCTCCTCGGAATAGCCCACACTCGGGAAAAACCTACAGACATATTCGATACTTCCGGCGGTATATCCCGTTTCCTCTTTCAGCTCCCTGAGCGCGGTTGTCTCCGGTGCCTCATTCGGGTCAATCTTACCCGCCGGCGCCTCGAACATAACCCTGCGGGCAGGCTTGCGATATTGCCTCACCATTACCATCTTATTATCTTCGGTTATCGCTATAAGCACGGCACCGCCGTTATGCTCCACAATCTCTCTCGAGCTCGTACCGTTTAGCGTGCTTACCTTATCCTTTCTCAAATTGATAATTCTGCCGCTGTATATCAATTCGCTCGACAATGTTTTTTCCTCAAAAGTCATTCCGATTATCCCCACTTTCCCGTTTTTAATTTTTCCGGATTTTCGCTTTTCTCAAAAAATAAAAAAAGAACGTTTTTACCGCTATATTATGTCCTATTTTATAAAAAAAATCAACTTCAATATAAAATTTGTAAAATTTCTGTAAAAATAAACCTTTTTCAAAAAAACACTTGCTTTTTTTTGCTTCTTCAAGTAGAATAATGTTGTGGTTATCCCCCCTGATAACCTCATAATCTCAAATCCAAAATACCCCTTTTGAACAAAATAGTCTGCACCCCTGCGGACTATTTTGTTATCTGCTTTTATTTTAACTTTTTTATGGTAAAATCAGTATATGGAAATAATAAAAAATCAAGTAACAACCGAATATTTCAGCTATCGCCTCTTAGATGAATATCTCGGAGATATGAAGTTCTGTGTCTTCGATATAGAAACTCTCGGTCTTAATCCGTCCGTATCGCCCGCCGTGCTCTTCGGCTTCTTAGAGCCTGACGCCGACGGCAGCGCCGAAATAACGCAGTATTTTTTGAACGACCTGTCGGAAGAAAGGGATACTCTCGACCTCATCACCGAAAAATTAAACGAATATGATTACGTGATTACATATAACGGCAGACACTTCGATATCCCTTATGTAGAAAGGCGCTACAGACTTCTGAACCGCTCCGGGCTTAGGCTGAACCCGTATAACCTCGACCTCTACCTGATACTTTACGGACACAGCCCTCTAAAAGAAAAGCTGACGAACCTCAAGCAAAAAAGCATAGAGCGTTATATGGGTTTTGCAGGCGAACGCGACGATGAAATCACAGGTAAAGAATCGGTGGAGCTCTACTACCACTATCTTCTTGAGGAAAATTCCGAAATTAAAGAAAAAATCAAGAGCACCATACTTCTTCATAATTATGACGACGTGCTACAGCTTTATAGGATTCTGCCTGTGCTTAAATATGCGGATATACACAAGGCGTTAAATAAGCTCGGTTTCCCCGTAAGAACGTCAGCAGAAGCCCCCGATTCCGCGGCAAACCCGTGTCTCTCTATGTTCGCAGGAAGCAATATTTCTATGTTCGAAATAGACGACTCTCCCGCCGTTAACCTGCCCGATATGAATATTTCGGAAATTAAATTAAGCTCAAAAAATCTTATCATCTCGGGCAAGTACATAGGTATGCCTGAGTCATATATCAGATACGGCAGCTTTGATAGACCTTATGAAGTCGTTTTGACGCTCGATAATCGCTTTGAGGTAAAAATACCCGTTCAAAAAGAAAAAACCTCCGTTTTCGTCAATTTGAACGACTATTTCTGCGATTCGAGCTCATTTTCACGTTATGGCGGCTATGTTAACGACTACCTAATTTTATCCGATAACGGCAGTATCAACTATCTTGAGTTAAACGCATTCACAAAACAGCTGTTGCTGACAGTTAAAAAAAACTGAAGTGAAAATCGGCAGTATTCTCATAAATACGGTAGTGTGCGAGCGCGGCGACCATAGTCGTAAATTGCAATATCACCTTATATTGTCATCGCTCATTATAAGAAACAAAAATCGGTTTGCTTGTGCATCAGGATAAGCCGCTTTAAGACTTTACGGCGCGGAAAATCACTGATTTTTATGATTTTTGTGATTTTTTCGAAAAAATTTAAATTTTTTCTTGCTATTTCCCTTATGATATTATATAATACTTTGGTAGCGCGGCTCTATGGTCAAGTGGTTAAGACTCCGCCCTCTCACGGCGGCTACCCGGGTTCGAATCCCGGTAGAGTCACCAAACATTGCACGGCACAGCCCTTTTATAACAAAAGGCTGCGCCGTGTTTTTCAATGAATTCGATGCGCAGGCGTATTTTTTTATCTGACTTATGTAAAACAGTTCGGCAAGCCCGGACTTCAGTTGTTTGATATTGAGACAATTACCAGCTCGGGTCTGTTATATATCCTCGGTACAATCGTAGACTCGCGCGCGAGTCCCCTGCTTACTACCATCTTCATATCGCCGAAATCATACAGGCCTCCTGCATATTTAGGAAACATACCCTGATTAGGAGCAATAAGCCCGTTCAATATGCCGGGTATTCTCCATTGACCTCCGTGCGCGTGCCCGCACAGCGCAAGGTCAAACCCGCCGTTTATGTACATTTCATAAAGTTCAGGTCTGTGGCAAAGAATCACCGAGTAATGCCCGTTTTTTGCTTCGTCGGACAAGCGCCTGAACTGCGAATTAAAATCAAACGCCCTGTTTGTCTGCGACGTATTTTTTGCGTAAGTCTTATTCGAAGCGTCGTAATATCCGAAGCCTGCCGCGAGTCTGGCATTGATTTCGGGGTCGTCCGCACCGCAGATGTTTATGTGCGAACCGTTCACCTCTATTACGTCGGCGTCGCCGTTAAGCCTCTTGATACCTAAGCTCTCAACTAAGTCCATCTTTTTGTTAAAGCCTGTCTCGTCGCACCGGCATTCATGATTGCCCGTCACATAATAAATCGGGAATTTACCGGCGATTCCTCTCAAAAAATCCGCGGTATTCATATCAGGCATTCTGTCGTCGAAAATATCCCCTCCGAGAAGAACGATATCCGGCTTTTCAGCTATCAGCGCCTCGATAAGCTCCTGTGCCTTTTCGCCGTATTTGCACGAATGAAGGTCGCTCACAAGCGCAAGGCGTATATCTCCCTCTACCTTGTCCGAAGTCACCTCGTACCTTCTTACTGCTAAACCGTTATATAAACCCGGCAGCACCGCCAAAATAAGCGCTGATATAATAAATATCGGCATAGTCTTCTTTCTCAAAATCTCCATCCCCCTAAAAATTATTTTATCGCTTTTTCTTGGCCGCAACGAGCAACGCCGCAGCTCCGATTCCGCATATTGCCGCCACGCCTATCAAAAGATACTTGACAATGCCGCTCATGTCGATAATCCCGCTGCCCTTAACCGTAAACGCCGCTATCAGGCAAACAACCGTAAGCGCCGCCAGCAATATGCTCAAAACCTTATACATTACGCTCTTCATCTCTTGCATTCCTCCGATTCACCCTTAATACTATATGTCTCTGTCACGATGATGTTTTCAGTTAAGTTATGATTGACTTTTTATTTTCGTTCTCTTGTGCGATTTTGCCGGAGTTTACGCAGGCAAAATTATCGCACGGCGATATAATCTCCATATAATGACTGCGTATGCAGTCATTATACCATGTTTACATGGTATAATTCAGCCATGTGCGATTTTGCCGGAGTTCACGCAGGCAAAATAATCGCACGGCGATATAATCTCCGTATAATATTTACGCAGCGAAGCTGTGTAAATATTATACCATAGGAATCTCCCGTGTGAAAAAATAAAGTTTTCTTTTTAATTTGGATTGCCCCCCAACTATTGACATAGAGCCAAAAATAAAAGCCCTCTGCCGGGCATTTTTGCTCGGCAGAGGTAATTATCAGTTTGCTTGTCACCATTGAAATTAAGCTTCGTTATACGGCTTCATCGCAGGGTCCTTATGAAGCTCGGCAGCTGTAGCGGCCTGAACGTCTTCCCATGTGAAGTCAGGGTGAAGCTCGGTTACCCAGAGCCCGTCTTCTCTGACTTCGATAACCGCCATCTCCGTGATTATCTTAGTAACGCATCTCTCTGCCGTAAGCGGAAGCGTGCATTCCTTGAGAATCTTAGGAGTTCCCTTTTGGGTGTGAAGCATGGTAATGATTACGTTCGGGCAGCCTGCGCAGAGGTCCATAGCTCCGCCCATTCCGGCAACTTTTTTGCCCGGAACTATCCAGTTGGCGAGGTCTCCGTTCTCTGCAACCTCCATAGCTCCGAGTACGGTAGCCTTAACGTGTCCGCCTCTTACAAGTCCGAATGATTCCGCCGTATCGAAGAACTTAACCCTTTTAACGGCTGTAACATAAGAGCCTCCGGAGTTGATGATGTCCACGTCGAGGTTTGAAGCGTCAGCCATCGCGTCGATTCCTGCGAATCCGTTTTCGGAATGGCATGTAACCATAATATCATCGGCAATATAGTCGGCCACCATAGTAGGAAGACCTATGCCTAAGTTGATGAAATCACCGTCGTTAAATTCTTTAGCGCAACGTTTTGCGATTCTTTCTTTTAGATCTGCCATGGCTTTTCTCCTTCCACAATGATATCTACTAACGTACCTGAAACCGCGAATATGTCAGGATCGATTTCGCCGATTTCAACGATTTTTTCAGGCGCCGCAACAGTAACCTTAGAGGCTCCCGCCATAACGTAGTTAAAGTTCTTAGTAGCTTTAGCGCAGTAATAGTTACCGAATTTGTCCGAAACCGACGGTCTTACGAACGAGTAGTCAGCATGAAGAGGAAGCTCGAAGAGATATTTTTTGCCCTCTATTTCGATGACTCTCTTTTCTCTCCCGAGCTCGTCGAGCTCAGTTTCCATAGGCGTACCTACGCCAGTAGGTGTGAGGATTCCTCCGAGTCCGTAAGCTGCGGCTCTGATTTTTTCAGCCAAGGTTCCCTGTGGAACTAAAGTATATTTTAGCGTCCCGTCTGCGAACTGCTCGTTTAATCTCGGATTAACGCCGAGGTGTGAAGCTATAATATGGTCAACCATATGGTTATCCAAGAGCTTGCCTATTCCGCGGGAAGTCTTGCCTGCGAACTCTCCTGCCGGCTGTCCCTCTGCGAGTCCGCCGTCGTTAGCGATAACCGTGAGGTGCTTGACTCCCTTTTCTACTAACGCATCCATGAGGATTTCAGGGGAACCTGTCGCGAGGAACCCGCCTATCATGATGGTCATACCGTCTTTAACGCCTGCAACTGCCTCCTGAGCAGTTTTGATTTTGTTAATCATAGTAATATTTCACCTTCCTATAATTTTATTAAGTCTGCCGATGTCTCAATCGTACACCCTTTGGGGGATTAAGTCAAGGAATCGGCAGACAATTGTCACATTTAATTCGGCGGGTTATCTGTCAGCGATATTCGCTTTTTTCTCCCAACCTCTCTTCTGCACCTCCTGCATAACATATGACATAACGTGCTCCGCATATTTTCCCGGGCCGAAGCCGGCGTCATATCCTAACTCCTGGGCAAGCTCGTGCGATATACGAGGGCCGCCGCATGTGAGGATCATCTTATCGCGAAGCCCCTCGGCTTCCATAAGCTCTACCATCTTAGTGAGGTTCATTATGTGAATATCCTTCTGCGTTACGGTCTGGGAAACGAGGATAGCGTCCGCGTTCACTTCCTTTGCTTTAGCTATGAGCTCTTCGCAAGGAACCTGCGAACCCATATTGTAAGGCACTACGTTCTTGAATCTCTCAAGTCCGAAATGACCGTGAAAGCCTTTCATCTGAATAATGGCGTCGATTCCTACCGTATGTGCGTCCGATTCGATGGACGCGCCGACCACTACGATGTCTCTTCCGATGTTTTCGCCTATCCACTCGCCGCATTCCACTCTGTCGAGCACGTTACCCTCTACCTTAGGAACCTTGATTGCCGTGTAGTCGATAGTCTGCTGAGCAGCTCCATATACTACAAAAAATGTGAATCCGGGTGCGAGCTCGTGGTAGTATGTAACGCTCGGCTCTGCGAAGCCTAACTTCTTAACATACTGTTTAGCCGTTTCCTCAGCCTCTTCACC
>JBHAFL010000007.1:0-14933 GCA_041856085.1 Anaerovoracaceae bacterium
AAAAAATGAAAAAATTTTTTGCAACACTGATGATTTTAACAATGTGCGTAACCCTGCTCGCAGGCTGCGGAGCGGAATACAAAATGGACATAGGCCCATACAGCGAGTTAAAGTATTCCGAAATCGTCACTCTTCCGGATTATTCGACCTATGAGGTCGAAAAAGCCGAAGTCGAGGTTACTGATAAGGACGTGGACGATGAAATCCAAGCGAGACTGGACAAGGCGTCAAGCGAGACCGAGGAAATAACCGAGGGTAAGGTAGAGAAAGGCGATACCGTCAAAATCGATTTTAAGGGAACCCTCGAGGACGGAAGTTCACTTCCGGGAATGAGCGCCGAAGACTACGAGCTCACGCTCGGAGCAGCCTCAATGATTGACGGCTTCCAAGAGGGACTTTACGGGGCGACTATAGGGGAGTCCGTCACTCTTAACCTCGAATTCCCGGATCCTTACACCGTGAACGAGGAGCTTTCGGGAAAAAAAGTAACATTCGTTATAACCGTCAAATCAAAATCCGTCCCGGTTAAAGCCGAGCTCAATGAAGACTTCTTCAAGTCGGATTCCGAGGGTAAGGCCAAGACTGAGGAAGAATACAGAGCCTTTGTCAAGGAAGCTCTCACCGAGAAGCTGACGGCGGAAGCTGAATATAAGGCACAGACCGAGCTCTATTATAAGATTTCGGATAACAGCAAGGTTGAAACCTATCCGGAGGAGGCTCTTACTTTTGAGAGAGATAAGATAGTCAATCAGTACAAGGGTTTCGCGGAGAAGAACAACCAAAAATGGGAAGACTTCGTCAAAGAATATTTCGGCTCCGAAGAGGAGTTCAATACTCAGATAGACGAATATGTGAATAATGTTGCCGGAAAAAAACTCGTAGCTTACGCCCTCGCGGAAAAAGAAAACGTTAAGGTTTCGGACAAAGAATATTCCGAAAAGATTAACGAATATCTCGAGAATTTCGGCACGGATAAGGATGCGTTCACTCAGCAGACGGGAATGGATATCGTCCAATATACGGATATGTACGAGCTGCCGCTGAATATGAGTTTAGACAAAACTCTCAAGAAAATCTACGAAAGACTGTCAAAAAACGACAAATAATCAAAAATGCTGTGAAAAGGCGGACATATTATGTTAAAATATCCAATACATAATATTGTCTGCCGCTCAAGCTGTTAATAAGGCTGATAATGCAGGGAGGAGCTTCAATGAAATGCCCGTTTTGCGACAATATCGACACTAAGGTTATAGACTCCAGACCGACCGAAGAGGGTCATGCCATAAGAAGAAGGAGAGGCTGCGACAAATGCGGCCGCAGATTCACCACCTATGAAAAGGTGGAGGAAAACATTCTTATGGTAATAAAATCGGACGGCAAGAGACGCGAGGCGTTTGACAGGGACAAGATATTAAAAGGAATTATGCGCGCCTGTGAAAAGAGACCCGTTTCGGTAGACGATATGGAGCGTATGGTGTACGAAATCGAAAGAAACCTGAGCAACCTTATGGTCAAAGAGGTTGAGTCGAGCTATATCGGCGAGCTTATAATGGAAGAGCTGAAAAAGGTCGACGAGGTCGCGTATATCAGGTTTGCTTCCGTGTACAGACAGTTCACTGACGTTAATACCTTTATTACAGAAATCGAGAAATTGGTAGGGAAAAAATAATGTCGGATATATTTCAGATAGCGATAGACGGTCCGTCAGGCGCGGGTAAGTCCACCATAGCCAGGATAATCGCCCGAAAACTGGGAATAGACTATATTGACACCGGCGCGATGTACCGCGCCGTCGGACTGAAGATGGTCAGGCTCGGGCTTCCGATGGAAGAAACGGACGAACTTAAAAGTATGCTCGAAGACACGGACGTGGACTTCGACGCGGGCAGAGTCTACCTTGACGGAGAAGACGTCAGCGAGCTCATAAGGACGCAGGAAATCTCAAGGGCGGCGTCCGACTGCTCCGCATTTCGGTGCGTCAGGGAAAAATTGGTCGAGCTTCAGCAGGCTATGGGAAAACGAAAATCCGTGATAATGGACGGACGCGACATCGGTACCGTAGTTCTTAAGAACGCGGAGTATAAGTATTATCTTACGGCAACCGCTGAAGAAAGAGCCATGAGAAGATTCAAAGAGCTGTTCGAAAAAGGTGCTGCGGACAGCTACGAAAAGGTGCTGAGCGACATTATTTCAAGGGACTATAACGATATGAACCGAAAGCTGAATCCGCTCAGGCAGGCTGAGGACGCCGTGCTCATAGACTCCACAGATATGAGCATAGACGAGGTCGTGGATTTTATAGTTTCGAGGATAAACCGATAATACGGTATAGTGTCTGCATACGTAGCAATATCGGAATCACAGGATTCTTGCGAGGCGGGTTTTGACGAGCAATACAGACTGTGATTTCATAGATGTACGGTGTGCGGCATAATAACTTCAAAACATATCTCAGCGATTGCTCATAACGGTAATGTTGTCTAATAATTAAATATCGATATCCGGGGAAGAGAAAGGACAAACTATGAAAATCAAGGCAATGCCGCGCGAAGAGAGGCCGGTGGAGAAGAGCTTGATTCAGGGTGTTAGTGTGCTCTCGAACTCGGAGCTCATCGCTATACTCTTAGGGTCGGGCACGAGAGAAAAATCGGCGATAAGGATAGCGGAGGAGATTATTTCAACAGAAGGTCGGGGAATATCCTATCTCGCCGAGAGTATGCCCGAGGAGCTGATGAGTATAAGCGGAGTGGGCGAAAAGAAAGCGGCGAGACTGATGGCGGCAGTGGAACTCGGCAAGAGGATATCATCGCTGCCGAGAGAGAAAAAAATCAGCTGCGATAACAGCGCCGACATCGCTTCTTTGTTTATGGAGGATATGAGACACCTCAAAAAAGAACACCTCAGGGTGCTTCTTCTTGACTCGAGGCTCGGGCTGATATGTCAGTCGACCATATCGATAGGGGAGCTTTCGGGAGCACCGGTCAATCCGAGAGAGGTGTTTAACCCGGCGATAAGGAAGAGCGCGGCGGCGATATGTCTCGTTCACAATCACCCGTCGGGAGACCCGGAGCCGTCGGAAGCAGATATTGCGGTAACACATAGGATAATGGAGTCGGGGGACATACTCGGTATCAGCGTGATAGACCACATTATCATAGGCGACGGGGTATATACGAGCTTAAAGGAAAGAGGATTTATAGTTTAAGGAGATAAGCGGCAATATGTGTGGATTTTTCAAAGCAAAGGATATGGGAATAGACCTCGGCACGGCGAACACGCTGATATATGTCAAGGATGCGGGGATAGTTCTGAACGAACCGTCGGTAATTGCGGTAGATAAGAGGAGCCTCAGCACGCTTGCGGTCGGAGCCGGAGCTAAGGATATGCTCGGCAAGGCGCCTCAGAATATCAACGTCGTGCGTCCGCTTCAGGACGGCGTAATCTCCGACTTCGACAGAACCGCAGATATGCTTAAGGTTTTTATTACGAGAGCTCTTAAGGCGAAAAAGATAAGAAATTTCAGGGTTGTTGTAGGAGTGCCGTCGGGAGTAACCGAAGTCGAGAAGCGCGCGGTCGAGGAAGTGACGAGGGGGATGGGTGCTTCCGAGGTCTTCATACTCGAAGAGCCGATGGCGGCGGCTATCGGAGCCGGTATGGACGTGGACGGTACGAACGGCTGTATGATAGCCGATATAGGCGGCGGAACTTCCGACATCGCCATAATCGCGCTCGGGGGGATTGTTTGCTCCACCTCTGTGAGACATGCGGGCGACAAGATGAACGAAGCGGTAATTCAATTTATGAGAAAGAAGCACGCCCTGCTGATAGGAGAGCACACTGCCGAAGAATTAAAAAATAATATAGGCTGCGCGCTCCTTGACGCAGACGAAAACGGAGAAGAGGTCATTGTCACGATGGAAGCGAGCGGGAGGGACATTATTTCCGGGCTGCCTAAGACCATCAGCGTCAGCAACAGGGATATGGTGCTTGCTCTTCAGGAATCGGTGGACATAATAGTGGACGCTATAAAGGCGACTATCGAAAAAGCGCCGCCTGAAATCGCCGCGGATATAGCCAGAAACGGTATGGTTATCTCGGGAGGCGGAAGTATGATAAAGAATCTCGATAAGCTCATCAAGAGAAGAACCGATATGAACGTGAGAGTTGCCGAAAACGCCTTTGAGGCGGTGGCGCTCGGCGCAGGCAAGAGCTTGCAGGATATAGAGAGACTTAAGGTTTATTCAAACAGCGGAAAGAAGAGATATTGACAGCTTATGAGATGGATATCCTCACATAAAATAATCAGCTTAATTTCGGCTTTGGTAATTTTCACCGTGGCCTTGTTCGTTTTTTCCGTGATTTCAGGCGGCGGCAATCCCGTAAGCAGAGCGGTAAACACCGGAGTGGCGAAGATAACCTCGGTTATGCACGGAGCTACAGCCGGAATCAGGGAGAATGCGGGAGGCATATTCAGCTACAAAAAATTACAAAGCAGAATAGCGGAGCTTGAAGAAGAAAATTCCCGGCTTAAGCTCGAGCTTGCCGAAAACCGCGTTTCCGCGGAGCAGCTCGACGAGCTCGAAAGACTCTCCGAAATACTTAACTATAACTACTCAAGTAAAAAAATCGAAATCGTCTCGGGCGACCTGATAAGCGAGGACGGCTCGGGCTGGAGCGAAGTATTTATGATAAACGTCGGCGAGGACGACGGCGTCGCGGAGGGCGCGCCCGTAATAAACGGGCAGGGGCTCATCGGCAAGATAAGAGAGACGGGCAGGAGCTGGTCAAAGGTGATATCCATAACAGACTCCGGTGAGAGGGTAAGCTTCAAGCTTGCACGTTCAGGAAGCCAGCTCGGCATATGCTACGGGGACTCGAAAGGCGGCGTATCGGGATATATGATGGAAGCAGGCTCCAACGTAGCAGCCGGAGACGTAATTATCACATCGGGGCTCGGGCTGTATCCCGAGGGAATAGAGATAGGCAATGTCAAAAATGTCAAATATAACAGCGATACGCTGCTAAAAGAGCTTGAGATAGAGCCTGCGGTAAACTTCAGGCAGATAGACAAGGTAACGGTGTTGAGATGAGGTACTGTAAGTCGGCTGTTCTTTTCGCCTCGGCACTTCTCGTGCAGACCAATTTTTTGAACCTTATCGCCGTTTCCGGCTATACGCCCAATCTCTGTCTCGCGCTCGTTATAGTTTTTTCGTTTCTCCTGAGAGGAGAAGCTCATGCCGTAATCTTCGGCGCCGTCTCGGGAATCGTATACGATATGGCGTTTTCGCCGGTAATAGGGCCGACGGCTCTCGCGCTTTTGGCTGTATGCGCGTTTATCCGCGTTATCGGCTATACTGCGAATAACGAAAGCTGCATCAATATGATTGTTTTCGGCGCCGGCTCGATATCGATATACTATTTTTTGCGCTGGCTGCTGCTCGGCATAGCGGGAGATCCGAGAGCGATTTCGATTGCGCTGAGGCAAATCCTCTATTCGGGGTCGTACACTCTTGCCGTCGTTCTGATTATATTTACCGTCCTGCTTCGCATAAGAAACAGAAACAAAAAACACGGATACAAGAGGCGGCTGATTTAACTGAAATGAACAGACGAAAGATAAAAAGCAGATACTATCAAATCATAGCCCTCATAGTCTTCCTTATGCTCGCACTTTGCATAAGGCTTTTTGTACTGATGATAAACGAAAATGACAGATGGTCACGGGCGGCGACAGCTCAGAATACCAAAGAAGTTGTAAGCCCGGCGCCACGCGGTGAAATCCTCGACCGCTACGGCAGGGTGCTCGCAGGCAACAAGCAGGTCTTCACGGTGCAGTTCAATGTATCGGGACTCGAGACCGACCAAATAAACAACACATGCTACAGGCTTGTGAAACTGTTCGAACAGAACGGGGACAGTTACGCGGATAATTTCCCGATAAAGCTGTCAAAAAACGGCTCCTGCTACTATTCATATAACAGGGAGAAGAAAAATTACCTGAAAACCTTGGAGCTTCCGGAGGACGCCTCGCCCGAGGACGTGCTCGCTAAACTAAGGAGCGAATATGATATAAGCGAGGAGCTTGACAGATACGAGGCGATAGATTATCTGAGGACGAACTGTTCGGTGTGGCCGCCCATACAGCCGCGATCTATGACGTTCACCTTTGACGCGAAGAGAAAAGCCTTTTTATCAAAATACGGTCTCGACACTGAGCTCGGCGCGAGAGAGGCGTTCGAAAAGCTGAAATCCAACTATTCCCTCGACAGGTTCAGAGGCGATGACGGAGAGCTCATATCCGATAAAATGTGCCGCAAGATTTTTCGTCTGAGGGAAGAGATAAAAAATATAGGCTATAACAAATACCGCTCCTCTACCGTGGCAAAAGGCGTGTCCGATAAGACGGTAGCGTACATAGAGGAGATGGGCAGGAAACTGCCCGGAGCCGAGGTTTCCTCGGAGACGGCGAGAGTATATCCGGCAGGCACAACCGCTGCACATATCTTAGGCTATATGGGCTCTATATCCGACAGCCAGTACGAGGAATATGTGAATCAAAAAGGCTATAGCGCGGACGACCTTATCGGTAAAGACGGTTTGGAAGCGTCGATGGAGGAATATCTTCACGGCAAGGACGGGGTTAAGACCATATTGGTAAACTCTTTCGGAGAGTATATGGAGACAATGTCGGTGAGAGAACAGGAAGCGGGCAGGGACGTCTATACGACCATAGACCTCGAGCTGCAAAAAAACTGCGAGAGAACCCTGAAAAAAGTCATAGAATGCGTCGCCTCCGGAAAGACTTTTAAGAGCAGGTACGGCAATATCAAACCCGAAAAATTCTCTAAGTGCAAATCAGGCGCAGTTGTTGCTCTTGATGTTAAGACGGGAGAAGTTCTCGCAATGGCAAGCTATCCGACCTATGACCCTGCAATCTTTGCAGAGGGAATATCGACAAAGGCATGGGAATCCGTGCAGGCGGAGAATCCGAGGGATTCTCTTTCACCGATTCCGCTGTTTAACAATGCCACAAGGGCATCGGTTCAACCCGGCTCGACTTTCAAGCCCGTGACCGCTATAGCCGCGCTAAAGTGCGGGCTTGACCCGAACAGGGCAATAACGGACAGAGGTCATATAGACCTCGGAGGAACTTCTTTCGGGTGCTCCGCATGGAACACATACAGAGGTACGCATGGAGTGCAGACCCTCACGACAGGAATACAGAACTCGTGTAACTATTACTTCGCTTGTATCGCCACCGGTAAGGACTGGGGCTCGGGAGCATATCTGGGCTATAAGGAGAGAATATCCATCGAGAAGATAATGGAAGCCGCAGCCGAATTCGGTCTCGGCGAAAAGACGGGAGTGGAGCTTTATGAGACGATAACGCCTCTCGCCTCGAAAGAGGGCAGGCTTGAAACGGTCAAGAATATGCTGTATTATCATCTTATTACAAACTCGCGAAGCTATTGGCCGTCATCCGTTTTTAAGGACGAAGCTAAGCTGAAGGAGGAGGTCAGCCTGATAGTTTCATGGACGGAAGAAAATCCGCCGAGGGATGCGCTCATATCGAGACTGAAAAAAGAAACCTCGGTCAGAAGCGCTAAGACGGACAGCCTGGCCGACCTCTGCAAATATTCTTTCTTCGGGCTCACCGAATGGGGAGTGGGCGACAGCTTCAATATATCCATAGGTCAGGGCGATAACGCATATACTCCGCTGCAGATGGCGAGATATATCGCCGCCCTCGGCAATAAGGGGATAAGGAGAAGCGTCAGCGTCATAAAAGGCACGGAGGGCGGAGAATATGTGAAAACCGTCGAAAAGCACAAGATTAAGGCCGATAAAAAGGATATAGAAACAGTGCTTCTTGGAATGAGAAAGGTAGTTCAGTCGGGAACACTGTCGGGCACTTTCAGGAACTTCCCGATTGCCGTATGCGGCAAAACAGGCACAGCGGAGAAAGACGGAAGAATCAATCCGAAAAACGAGGTTAAATACATCATGAATAATCTGTCAAGGATAACGAGCAAGGTAAGGTGGAAGCAGGTTGAGAAGAAGATGAGGGAACTGATGAAAGAAGACCCTAAGAAATACCCGACCGAGAACGACGCGGTGGATACCGCTCTCATCGAGGCCTCAGGAAACACCCTGCGCCAAAGCTCGATTGACAGATTTAAGCCAAAATACGATAATTTCGCATGGACGGTGACCCTTGCGCCTTATGACAATCCGAAGATTGCCGTAGTAACTCTTTTGGTGCAGGGGGGCATATCCTCGAATGCCGCTATAGTTAACCGCGAGATAACGGGGGCATATCTACTTAATAATGAGGGTGATTATTCGCTGGACTTTTCGGCAAAGATGAATTAAAATTAGCTAAAGCAGAGATTGAGACAGGAAAATTATATGGGAAAAACTATGGTGGTGTGCTCCGGAAAGGGTGGCACCGGCAAGACAATGTTCGTTGCCAACATAGGCGCTATGCTGGTAAAGAGAGGTCATAAGGTGTGTCTGATTGACATGGACACGGGTCTGAGAAATCTTGACCTCTATCTTGGCTTGGAGAATAACGTTGTCTACGATGTGTCCGACGTACTTAACGGACTGTGCCGAATCAAGCAGGCGCTTATCAAGCATAAGCAATTCCCCGGACTCTATTTCATTGCCGCCTCGCCTAAGCCGGACGAGGGCGAGTTCACGCCGCTTCACCTCAAGGTGCTTTGCGAGAAGCTGAATAAAATATTCGATTATGTGATTGTCGACTGTCCGGCCGGGCTCGACGACGGACTTGCCATCGCGACGGGCGGAGCACATCAGACTATAGTAATGCTGACTCCGGATTACGCCTCTGTAAGGGACTCCGAGGCAGTTACTATGAGTCTCAAGGCTCAGGGAATAAAAAAAATATTCTACATACTTAACAGAGTGGACGTACAGCTCGTCAAGGCGGGTATGGAGCTCTCGCCTAAGGATTTCCCGAAGCCATAAGAAACAGAATCATAGGTATGATTAAAGACGATAAAAATATACACATATCCACCAACCTCGGTACGCCGGTCGTCTATATGCCGGATACCTACATCCATAAGAACTTCGATATTATAGCGGCCCGCATAGAGCAATTAGCCTGAGGCGGGCTTTTTCATATAAAAAACCCCAGCGTGCGGGGGCAAAAATTGAGGCTTATAGGACAAATTTGACGCGTATGGCCGAATTGCCGTGTCAGAAGCTGAGGTGTTTGGTATTGACGCCCACGTTTATGATGAGACCGACCGCTATCATCGAGGCGATAACGGAAGTGCCGCCGCCGGAGAGAAACGGCAGGGTAATACCCGTAACCGGCATCAGACCCATAGTCATAGCTATGTTCTCGAAGACCTGAAACAGGAACATACCGATGAAGCCGACCACGATGAGAGCGCCGTAGAGATCCTCCGCGGTTCGTATAATTCCGGCAAAGCGCATTATGAGGAAGCCGTACAGAAGTATCACCGACGCCCCGCCCAGAAAACCCAGCTCTTCGCAGACAACCGAGAAGATGAAGTCCGACTGCTGCACGGGTATGAAGTCCAAAGACTTCTGGGTTCCCATAAAAAGCCCCTTGCCGTACAAGCCGCCGCTGCCTATGGCCACCTTGGACTGCCACACCTGATAATTGCCCGAAAGGGAGAGGTTGTCGGGGTGAAGAAACGCTTCGATTCTGTCTTTTTGGTAGCTGTCGAGAAAGCTGTAGGCAATCGGAAGAGCGAGGAGGATTCCGAGAAAGCATCTGAAAAATATCCTCAGGTTCACACCCGCAAAAAACATCATAAACAGCCACATCGACATGAAGACCAGGGCTGAGCCGAGGTCTTCCTTGAGCACGAGCAGGATAATCGGGGCAGCCACACCGGCTGCTTTTAATATGCCTGTAAAGGTGTCTATATCTTCCCTGTGCTCCGAAAGATAAGACGCCATTATTATGACGAAAAGAATTTTAACGAACTCGGAGGGCTGCAGCGTAGTGAAACCGAGGTTTATCCATGCTCTTGAGCCGTACTGCTCAAGCCCTAAACCGGGTATATATACCGACAGCAAAAAAAATACGGCGGAAACATACAGAAATTTTTCGAGCCCGAGAAAAAAACGATAATCCATATATTGAATACCGGATAAGATTACGAAGCCGATTATATAGGCTGCCGCCTGCACGACGACGAGACGATTCATAACAGGACCGCCGTCATAGACCGTGCTTTCGAGCATTAAAACGGAGATGCTTCCGAGTAGCAGCACCGCTAAAAGTATCGGCTTATCCGTATGCTTGAGGGGTGAAATTCGTTTTTTCATATATCTTCTCCGCTAAAGGAATTCTTGACAATTCCGACGCTTACATATTATAATACATCACGTATGGATATATCAAGATTCAATTTTTTTGATTTAGATATATGTTAATTTAGCAGAAAAGGAGGTGCATATACAATGCCGGTATATGTGGTAATAATTATCGCAGCGATTGCAATACTGATCGGTGCGTTTATCGGATATATATACAGAAAAAACGTAGGAGAGAAAGCAATCGGAAGCGCCGAACAAATGGCGAAGAATCTTATTCTCGACGCAGAAAATAAATCCGAAAGTATTAAAAAAGAGGCACAAAAAGAAGCGAAAGACGAGGCAAGAAGAATAAGGTCGGAGGCTGAGCAGGACGCCAGAGAGAGGCGAGAGGAGGCTAAAAGAACCGAAAAAAGACTTATTCAGAAAGAAGAAGCCTTAGACCGAAAAATCGATAACATTGAAAAAAAGGAAGAAGGGATAATTCAAAGAGAGCAGAAGCTCGCAGCTAAGCACAAGGATTTAGACGAGATTATATATAAGCAGACCGAAGAGCTCGAAAGGATATCGGGTTATACGGTAGATGAAGCCAAGCAGATACTTCTTGCAAATATGGAGAAAGAAGTAAAGCATGAAGCTTCGGTGCTCATCAAGGATATCGAAACCAAAGCCAAGGAAGAAGCCGACAAGAGAGCTAAATACATCATCACGAACGCTATTCAGAGATGCGCGGCGGATCACGTGAGTGAAACAACCGTTTCGGTTGTGGCGCTCCCGAGCGATGAGATGAAGGGAAGAATAATCGGACGTGAGGGAAGAAACATTCGCGCCATCGAAACGATGACGGGAGTGGATCTCATAATCGACGACACTCCCGAGGCGGTAATACTCTCAGCCTATGACCCTGTGAGAAGAGAAATAGCGAGAATCGCTCTCGAGAAGCTCATAGTGGACGGCAGAATCCATCCTGCCAGAATAGAGGAAATGGTCGCTAAGGCCGAAAAGGAAGTTAATCAGATAATCAAGGAAGCGGGAGAACAGGCGTGCTTCGAATGCGGAATACATAACCTCCACCCAGAGCTGATTAAGATTCTGGGAAGACTTAAATTCAGAACCTCATACGGTCAGAATGTTTTGAGACATTCCGTCGAGGTGTCGCTTCTTGCGGGACTTATGTCGGGAGAACTCGGACTTGATACTAAATTAGCCAAGAGGGCGGGTCTGCTTCATGATATAGGCAAGGCTCTTGACCACGAATATGAGGGTACTCATGTTGATATCGGTATCGAGATTCTTCGCAAGTATAAGGAGTCTACCGCCGTAATCGACGGAATGGCAGCACACCACGGCGATTATGAAGCTAAGACTATGGAAGCGGTGCTCGTAGGCGCGGCGGACGCGCTTTCGGCAGCCCGTCCGGGAGCGAGAAGAGAGACTCTCGAAGCATATATCAGACGACTTGAGAAGCTCGAAGAAATCGCGAACACTACTCCGGGAGTCGAGAAGAGCTTCGCCATTCAGGCGGGACGCGAAATCAGAATCATAGCGAAGCCTGAGGAAATAAAGGACGACGAGGTCGCATTCCTCGCTCGCGAAATTTCTAAGAAGATAGAATCCGAGCTTGAATATCCCGGCCAGATTAAGGTAAATGTCGTCAGAGAGACAAGGGCTATCGACTACGCCAAGTAGTTTATTCTATTTTGTATTTAGGAGGGACAGTTATTCTGTCCCTTGCATTTTTTGAAGCGTGAGGAGCGCGGTTATCTATGGAAAAAATCACGAATAAAGACAAGAGTTTTTATTCAACTCTGCTCAGGGTAGCGATACCCGTTATGTTCCAGCAGCTCATTATTGTTGCCGTGGGGCTTTCGGACACTCTGATGGTCGGGAAGCTTTCTGAGGAAGCGCTGGCTGCGGTCGGAGCTTCTACACAGATATTTTTAATATATATCAACACCATTTTCGGATTCCTGTCGGGGGTGGCGGTATTTTCCGTGCAGTATTGGGGAATTAAGGACCTTAAGATGCTCAGGAAGCTCATGGGAATAGGCTATGCGCTTTCGGCGGCGCTTGGAGTTCCGGCGATTATGGGAGTCTATATTTTTACCCCGTCGCTTATATCCGTGTTCTCAAGCGACGCGGAGGTAATCGCAATCGGGGTCACATACACCAGAATAGTGGTTTTTGCCTACCTTTTGGACGGGCTTACTTTTGTCATTTCATATAATTCAAGGGTAATACAGAGGCTGAAATGGCCGACGATTTTTAACGCAGCAGCGGTAGCTCTGAACATAGTCCTCAATTGGGGGCTGATATTCGGTAATATGGGGCTTCCTGAAATGGGGGCTGCGGGAGCGGCGGTTGCAACCCTCATATCGAGGATAGTTGAGTTCGCGCTCATATTCGCATATATCTATATGTCAAAGGGGCACCCGCTGAGAGCGCTTCCGTCGGAGCTTAGATTTGATATGGGGCTTTTCGTGCGCGTTATGA
This sequence comes from Anaerovoracaceae bacterium, assembly GCA_041856085.1. GTDB lineage: Bacteria > Bacillota > Clostridia > Peptostreptococcales > Anaerovoracaceae > RUG754. Next base: position 12,817 of record JBHAFL010000007.1, read on the forward strand.
AAACCGCGACCCCTGTGGTATTAAATGAGGTTCTCTGGGTTCTCAGCTTCACGCTAATCTTCGCGATATACGGGAGACTCGGACCGTCGGCGCTTGCCGTAGTGCAGATTGCGATGACGGTAAACAGCGCGTTTCAGGCGATATACTTCGGACTCGGCAACGGCTGCAACGTCATCGTCGGACAGGAGTTGGGCAGGGGAGACAGAGAAAGCGCCTACCGCCTTGCAAAAAAATGTCTGAATATCACCCTGCTGGTCAATGTGGTTACCACGGGCTCGCTGATAATCCTGAGAGGGTGGATTGTCGGCTTCTATGACTACAGCGAGGAGACAAACCGTATGCTTATGGAGACGCTGCTCGTATTCGCGCTCGCTCAGATGCCGAAGATGCTCGCCTACGAATTTATCTGCGGAATATTGAGACCGGGCGGAGATACGATATGGAGCGCCATAGTCGACGCCGGGCTCAACTGGTTTCTGCAAGTGCCGCTCGCGCTGCTTGCGGTATCGGTGTTCAAATGGGAGCTTGCATACTGCGTAGCTTTTGTCGAACTCGGAGACATCGCTAAGGCAATAGCATGCTATTACAGATTCAAATCGAGAAAATGGATGAACATATTCACCTCAAATGAGGCGGAGGAAATAAAAAATGAAAGTATATCTTGATAATTCGGCGACAACGAGAGAGTTTGACGAGGTAAGAGAGCTGATATACGAGATGACGGGAAGCTTTTATGCCAACCCCTCATCGCTCCACTCGATGGGACTTGAAGCCGAGAAGCATTTGAAGACGGCGAGAAAAAAAGTTGCCCTCGGCTTTAACGCTGACGAGGAGGAGATATTTTTTACCTCCTGCGGCACCGAGGCGAGCAACATGGCAATTTTCGGAGTTGCCGAAGCTAAAAAAAGAAGAGGAAGAAGGATAATATCCTCAGCCGTAGAGCACCCCGCCGTGCTTGAGCCTCTAAAAAAACTTGAGGGCTTAGGCTACGACGTCGTCAGAATCGGCGCAGATAAAGAATGCAGACCCGATATGGAAGCGCTGAGAAGCGCCATAAACGAGAATACGATTTTAATCTCCGTTATGGCGGTTAATAACGAAGTGGGCACGATTATGCCCATAAAAGAAATCGGAGAGATGAAGTCTGCATATAATGCCGCTAACGGTACGGACATAGTTTTTCATACGGACGCCGTTCAGGGGCTCGGGAAGCTTCCACTCGACTCTAAGGGGGGACTTAGAAACGTGGACCTTATCACGGGTTCGGCTCATAAGCTCCACGGCCCTAAGGGAGTCGGAGCGCTGTATGTCAGAAAGGGACTCAGGCTTCCGCCGCTGCTTTCGGGAGGAGGACAGGAGAGGGGGCTGAGATCCGGTACGGAGAATGTAGCCGGCATATCGGGCTTCGGACTTGCGACGGAACTGTGTATGCTGAACTTAAACGCCAGGGCGGAGAAAATGACCTTTCTCAGGAACAGGCTCAGGGACGGCATAGTATCAGAGCTTAAGGATATCAGAATCAATTCTCCTGAGGACGGAATATGCTCCATACTTAACGTCAGCTTCACAGGAGCGAGAGGGGAGGTAATACTTCACGAGCTTGAAACCTCGGGAATATTCGTTTCCACGGGTTCGGCGTGCTCGTCCAACAAAAATCGAAAATCGGGCTCGCACGTTCTGAATGCGATGAAGCTGTCAAAAAAAGAAATCGATGGTGCGATAAGATTCAGCTTAAGCGAGTTTAATACGGCAGAGGAAATAGATTATACCGTTTCTAAAGTCAAGGAAGCGGTAGAGCGCTTCAGGCGGCTGGGTAGCTTCAGGTAATTCAGGCTGCGTGACGGAATCGGGTAACGCTCATATTCCGGACGGAATTTCGTCAGGGCAGAAGATTTTTTGCATAAAAAGGAGAGTAAAATGACTAAAGAGAAAATAGAGGGAGTATGGGAAGTCATCAAGGGGCAGTCCGATGAATATTTAACCGCGCTGCTCGTTATAGTCGCCGGGATTCTTATCATTAAAATAACGACCAAGATAGCTAAAAAAGCTCTCGAAAAATCGTCCCTCGACGCGAGCGTATACTCGTTTATATTAACCATAATTAAATATTCGCTCTA
>JBHAFL010000008.1:0-3406 GCA_041856085.1 Anaerovoracaceae bacterium
CCTGTGGCTATGAAAGTTCCGCCCGTAATATCCGCCGCCGAATAATAGTCCACCGCTCCGTCTCCGTTTGATGTCGGCCCCAATATCTGTGTGTAACCTCCCGACACATACAGAGCTCCGTTACTGTCGATTCCGTCTGTACCGGAGTTTATCAAAACCTCTCCGCCGGTTATTTTCACATACGCGGTGTCGCTTCCCGCCTCTCCTCCTGCCGCCGTTTTTCCCGACGTCGCTTCGCCCGATACATTCAGCTTATCGGAGTCCGAGGCATTGAAGCCGTCGTCAGAGGAAACCACATCTATCTTCCCTCCGTTTATGTTTATAGTTTCGGCTTCCATTCCCTCGCTGCTCTTCAGTATGCTTATGATTCCGCCGTCGACAGTTATATCGCTTATGGCGTCGAGGCCCTCATCTTCGACGGAAATTTCAAGCTTTCCTCCCTTAATGTAGATATTCCCGAGGCTCGCGTCATCATTGTTCTCACTGTGTATGCCGTCTTTGCCCGCCTTAATGACGAAATTCCCGTCAGCCACCCTGACATTGTCATTTCCCTCGAGTGCCTGTCCGCTCACCTCTATGCCGTAAGTGCCGCCGGTAATTCTCAGGTCGTCCTTTGAGCTTATACCGTTACCGTATTTATTGGTTATATTCAGGCTTCCGCTTCCATTTAAGGTCAAATCGGATTTTGAAAAAATAACCGCGTCAATGTTGTTCTCATCAATATTCACATATTCCCCTGTAGTGCTCAGGCTGTTTTCGGAGCCTGCTGCGAGGGTAATGAACACCTTGTCGCCGCTCTTAACATAGATTGGAGACGTAGAATCGTTATTAAGGCTGACGCCGTCGAGTACAAGCTGAACCTTTTCCTTATCGTCAACCTCCACAATCACCCGGCCGTCTTCAAGCTTCCCGCTCAAAATATATGTGCCCTCTTCGGTTATTTTGATTGTATTTCCCTCCACCGTCACGCCCTCTCCGCTCATGAGGGAGAGCTCTGAAAGATTAATTTTTGTGCTGCTCTCCTCATCGTAGCTCGTATCAAAATCTCTGTCGGAGAACATCTCAGTCGCACCCGCCGCGGATACCGCCGTGACATTCGTCGACGTCCCCCGCGGATGACGCGCTGTTCTCCGCGCCGGCTCCGCATGCTGTCGCCGTCAGCATAGCCGCGGACATCAGCCCTATCAAAAGAGCTTTTTTGTATTTTTCATTCATCTCTCTTATCTTCATTTTTTTACCTCCCGTTATATTAAAATATTTTTTTATTAGGCTGCGGTTTCTTTTTCGCTTTTTTCAAAGCTCATTTAACAAATGTGTTTTTTGCGCTAACAGTATTTCCAAGTTACCGTTTCTGCATCTCAGGTTATCAATAAATTCCTTCTCCCTCCCCTCTTCTGACAGTTCTATCTCGTATGTAAGCTTGAACATAGAGCCTAAACCCATTGTTTTGATTTCGAGAACGTTGTAGGCTTTAAGATATTTCTCGAAAATATCCTTGAATGCGTCCGTATAGTTCAAGCCCTCGGGTATTGTGATTTTGAGGAGTCTTTCTCCCTTTTTACTCTCTCCGAGCTTAGAAAAATCTATGAACAGATCCGCAGCTATCGTGGACAGTACGAATATCGTCCCGTATAGATAAAATCCCATTCCACAGCTGATTCCCGTCGTCATGGCTATGAACAGCGCCAGAATCTCTCTTGCCGTTCCCTGAACCGACCTGAATTTCACTAAGCTGAAAGCGCCTGCCACGGCAACTCCCGCACCGAGATTGCCGTTTACCAGAAGTATAATCATACTCACTACCAAGGGAAGAAGCGCAATCGTCTTAATGAAGCTTTTAGAATACCGGTTTCTCAGTCTGTACGATACAGCTATCAAAAGTCCCAATGCCAGCGATACCGCCGTCGAGGCGAGAAGCGTCGGAATATCATAGCTCGCGGTCACCGTGTTAAAAATTGCAGTTAAATATTCGCTCATCTTTTCAACCTGCCTTTCTTACTTGTGTTATCATTTTTTCATATGCCCTGCCGTATTTCGAATAGGATATCTTATATATCTTTTCTTCGCTCAGGCAGCTGCACAGCCAGAGCGGTATCGCGCCTGCGGTTTTAACCTCCAGCAGATGCTCTCCTCTGTCAAGCAGCGAAATGCCGTCGTCGCCTTTATATAAGCCGATATTATAGTCCCTATAAAGTATGTTCGTGTCGAACGTCATTCTGAAATTCTCGTCGTCTCTTCCCTTGTAGGCTTCTCTGTCATATTTCAGAAAAATCGACGGTATTACGGGCGAATAGAAATTTCTGAAATATTCCATCTCGTAAAGAACCTGACAAGGCTTTATGTCCGGCTTTGCTCCCGCCATAAATGCATACGCCTCCGACTCGCCTATTTTGCATCTTCTCTTATATACGACGCCGTTATATTTTTTCTTCAATTCCATAAACACGCTTCCGTCGGAGTTCGCCGCCTCATAGGTTCTGATTCTCATTTTTTCCTTATATTTAGGTTTCTCCAATGATTTTCTGATAAGCAGCATATCCGGTGTGTCAAAATATACGTTCCTTATTGTAGCTTCACAGTATTTATCCGGCGTCATGTGCGCTTGCATCAATTCTCTCATTCCCTTATACTGTTTTTCACTTAAAATAAACTTTAGTTCATATCTCTTAAATACGCTCTTAAACTCCATAATCGGCCTCCTTTCTCCACTCGGGTTTCTCCGCCCGTACATAGCCGCCGCCTTTTAATTCGTCCTGTTTCGGTTCATGAGCTCATCGCCTTATATCCTGTTTGCAAGTCAATTATATGCGGCGAACCTTAAATGAACCTAAAAAAGCACCTACTGTAATTAGTAGATGCTTTCCCTTAATTTTGTTATTTCCCCTTAATTTTTGATTGTTTTTAAGGGATTTTTATTTTAATCGTATATACTTTATAGCTCTGCCTACACCTTCTCTTTTAATTTCACCTTCAGCTATCAATTTTCTTAACGCTCCTTCAATTGAGCTTACACTTAGTGATGGGCAAAGTTCTCTAATATCCTGTTTAGTAAACCTTCCAAGTTTCTGTAAAGTCGCTTTCCTTACTAGTTCAACGGCAGGAAGTTTTTCTTCTACAATAGAAAATCTATCTTCAAACTCTTTATACGCAGCAAGAATTGTTCCTAATATATACTTCAAAAATGGTAATATATCCTCGTTTTCTTCGTGCCAATGGACTCCAGCCCGTCCCAATGCATCATAATAAGCAGATTTATTTTTGGCAATTAGTGCCTCAAGTGAGATATATTTACCTACATAAAATCCACTCCTGTATAATAAAAGCGTTGTTAGTAATCTGCTCATTCTACCATTACCGTCATTAAATGGATGAATACATAAAAAATCATGAATGAAAATAGGTATAG
>JBHAFL010000009.1:0-10353 GCA_041856085.1 Anaerovoracaceae bacterium
ATGGATTCTCAAGGCATATGACAGAAAAAACCGTGAAATCACGGGACTTAACCCGAGAAATGCCATAAACGGGAGCGGCAACTGGTTCGTATTACAGAATAATTATTTGCAGTTCTTAGCCCAAAATCCTGCGAGTCAGCCGACGGAGAAGATTAACGGCGAGAACGTGTTCAGAGCTAAGGCGATAGTGACGGGCGAGACTTCCGTGTATTTCGACTGTCTCGATATCCCCGTATTACAGCACAGACTGCACTTAGACGACAATTCCGTTCCTGACAGCAATTTCAGAATAAACGCCAACAGACACGCTGTGCCGCTCGAAATAATTGAGGTGACGAATCATACCCTGACTCTTAATTACGGGCAGATTTCGGCGCAGACTGATGAATATATCGTTAATTCGACTATGAGCTCGCTTCCTGAATATGTGAAGCCGGTAATCGGCGGCTACAGGCTTGACGGCTGGTTCACTGAGCTTAACGACGGAGTGAAGGTCATAGAGGCGGACGGCACGGTAGCGGCAGGCGATGTAACCGGCTATATCACGGGCGGGCGCTTCGACCTGTCAGGAGATAAGACCCTATACGCGCATTGGTCGAGATATTATAAGCTCACGCTAAAAACTCAGCAGTACGCAGGCGGCGAGAAAGTTATAAACTATTTCCCGGGCGACGGCGGCTATGAGAGCTATGTCTATGAAGAGCCTGCGAGAGCGGGCTGGGAGTTCGCGGGCTGGTATGTGCAGCCTGACAAAACTGAGAAGATAGAGATAAACGCCGATAACGTGACATACGGCGGAGCTGTGTATTCGATAACAGGCGACACCGAGCTCATAGCCAAGTGGCGAAAGCAGAGTAATGTGTTTAGAAATGTATCGAGCTTATCTGCCGGAGATGAGATTCTCATAGTAAGCGAATTAGGGTCAGCCACAGTCAAGATGCTCACGGATAGCTCGGGTTCTGCCGTTTCTTCCGATGTACGGATGTACAGGGGCTGGGATTCGGAATTGACAAACCTCAAGTACGACGATGGAAGCAGTATGTATTCCGGTTCGTACTATGTTAAAGAGGAAGAGTCGGGCGTCAGCGAGGCTAAGTTAAACGTAATAAGGTATGACAACAATAATATGCAGCTCAGAAACGGAAGCGGCAATTATTTGAGAATAAATCGCGAGTGGATTTGGAGTGCCGCGTACTATAATTACTATATGTCGTTTAGCCCGTATGACAACGATGAAACAAGACTTTCTGTTTCTAACAATGGACTTAGATTCAGAAATTATGGCAGGTGGTACATACAGTACCGTTATAACCACCCAACCCTATTCCACTTATCGCAGACGAATGATAATGAGGTTAAATGGCTAAAAAAGGAGACGGTGTATGAAACAGAGTTTAATTAAACGCAAGCTCCTTGACATAAGCGGGGCTTCTATGATCTACGCGATGGTTGCTTTTCTGGTCATTATAATGGTTTGCGCCGTCATAATAAGCGCGGCGCATTCCAATATGAATGATGCTAAGCGCGGCAACGAGGAAGAGCAGGCATATCTTACCGTAAGCTCCGCCGCAAAACTCCTGAAAAAGGCTATGGAGGGCGACGTTATAACGAGACGGAGAGTTGTAATAAAAAAAATCAAAACGGACAATACCGAGGAACTCGTATCGGACACGTGGGCGGCATGGGTCTATAATGAAGCTGCGGGCGCGCCTGATAACCCCATCTCGGACAAGCTCACCGAGTGGACGAAAGACTGCTATGACGGGACGCTTACATCACCTGAGAGCTATAAGATAAAGGCTGAGGTCGGAGGCGAGAATCTCGAGGTGGTGAACATAGAGGTTCACGAAAAAAGAAGTCAGACTTTCGCCGCCACAGGGAACTTAGACATATCCGCGATTTCAGCACTTGATTCGAATGACGCAAGCAAAAAAAATCGAATGAAGCTGACTATGACGGCTGCGCTCAGTGAGAGCAGTACAGAAATAAACGAAAATCTTTCGGCTCCATATACGAGACAGGTCACAACCACAACCACCTATACCTATACCCTGGGCGAAGCTAAAATAAGAAAGGCGGGAGGAGCAAACTGATGAGAGTCATAAGCGGCGAGGCGAAAAAAAGATTGAGAGAAAAAAAGGGAGAGACGCTCATAGAGACGCTCGTAGCGATATTGATAGTCACCCTCGCGCTGGTGGCGCTGCCTTATGCCGTTACGGCTGCGGCAAGGGTGAACAGGGGAGCTGAGGACTATGTGAAGTATTGCGACTATAATGGCGGAGCCTCCGAGACGGCGACCGTAAAAATCGAGGTCGGCGGTACGGACAGGACGTTTAGCGGCGTCTCCGGCTATTCGGACGAGGGCTATTACTACTATGAGTGATAGCTGCCTCAGAATGTTTTTTGAGGCGGGCGAGCATTACCTGTGTAGAAGCATAGAGGGATATTCAGCCGGTCATTTATGTCGAGAGGTTTAATATGAAAAAATTATTAAAATACAAGGCGGGTTCTAAGCTGCGAGACAGGGAAGGTATGACCATAGTCGAGATTCTTATGGCGATTATAGTGCTTCTTTTAGTGACGGCGATGGTCACCACAGCCATAGATCTCGGCATTAAGCATTACAGGCGCTCTACTATGCGCTCAGAGGCGAGGGTGCTGAACGCGACCCTGATTAAGGCTGTGCAGGACGAGCTGAGATACGCTGAGGAAATCAGCTCCCCGGCGGGAAGCGGGATAGGCGGCTTCAAGTATAAGAGCAAGTCAAGAGTAATGAATAACGAGGTGTATTTTGACTACGGAAGCGGCGGAGAGCTTCTCCTTAAAAAAGTTTCGGACGGCAGCGGGGTAGGGCTCGTAAGCAGCAAGTCATATGTATTCGACATTAAACCGGAGCTTACAATTTCGTGGAGCGAGTCTGACAGGCTGTTTTCGTGCGAGCTTAAGATAAAGGAAGACGCCGGCGCGGAGCTGGTTTCCTCGACGTTCGGGGTCAAGCCGCTTAACGGTTAAGCTCAAGCGAAACATCACAGACCTATACTTAAAACGACGAGGCGCCGCTTAAAGGCGCCTTTCAACATTCAAGAAAAAAATCGCAATTTAAGAGACAACGCAGGTCAGACAATGTATTTTGCGCAAAAAAAGCAAAAAAGATAATAATACTTGATTATATCAGCCTAAATGGGTATAATTAGAATATAATTTTACGCAAATATTGCAAAATTGAGGAAAGTGTTATGTTTTTAGAATTTAGGGCGAAAAATTATAAATCGTTCAAAGAAGAACTGGTTTTTTCAATGATTCCGGCGCCGAAACAAAAAGGTCTTGACTATAGTATTTTGCGTGAGTACATTGGTAAAAATACTTATAAGGGGCTAAGCTCGGCAATCATTTATGGTTCAAATGCATCAGGCAAGACAAACATTATTGGAGCTATGGACAGCTTTAAGAATATTGTTTTGAGAGGCAATATTCTTAACGGTGAAAGAGATTACTATAATGCTGCGTCTGCTGCGCTTGAGCTGATTCCGAATAATACTCTTGATAACGGAGAACCTGTGAGTTTTTTTATAAGCTTCATTGAGCAAGGGCTCCTGATTGAATATTCTTTTTCTATGGATATAGGAAGATTTTTGAATGGCAGCCACAAGAGAAAGGTTATATGCGAGTCGCTAAAGGTTAATGAAAAGGTTTTGTTTGAAAGGCAAGAAGAACTTGAGATTAAGGAGTTAAGCTTTATCAAAGAATATCTTGTAAATGAATTCGAGCAAAACGCGGACAGCATGATTGCAATTGCAAAAAACAACTTGAATGACGAAGAGCTTTTTTTGATGAACGGCTTCAAAAATATGTTTAGTGCGAAAATCACCGGTATAATTACGGATTGGCTAAAGGATAAGTTTATGGTTATTTATCGTGCCGACTCGATGCAGGTGATTCGCAAGTTTGCCGATCCTCAAAAAAAATCAATATACATTGAAAAGACTGTAAATGAGGCAGCGAAAATATTCGGAATCAACTCAAATGCGCTTGGATACATGGTCGAGGGAGACAGTGAAGAGGCAAGGCTTTATTCACTTTTTGATACTGGCGCAGATTTTGGCACCGTGATGCCTGCAGAGATATTTGAGTCATTCGGGACAATTCGTTTTATAAACCTGTTCCCACTTGTAGTTAACGCATTGCTAAACGGCGGAACCTTGGTTGTTGACGAATTCGATGCTTCAATTAATCCTATGGCGCTTATGAATATAATCAATATTTTCCACAATGATGAAATCAATAAGACCAATGCCCAGCTGATATTTAACACCCATAATCCAATTTTTCTTAATTCGAATTTATTTCGGCGTGATGAAATAAAATTTGTTGAGAGAGATGATGAAACTCATTGCAGCATACATTATTCGCTGTCGGATTTCGGTACTGCGGGAAAAGCGGGCGTACGGAAGAATGAAGACTATATGAAAAACTATTTCATTGACCGGTATGGAGCAATAAAGGATATTGATTTTTCATCTGTTTTCGAAAATGTTTTGAGTGGGGACAAAGGTAAACAGCCATGAAAAAAGAAACGAGAAAATACTACTTTACGGTAGAGGGTGAAACAGAAAAATGGTATTTGGATTGGCTGCAGAGCACCATAAATTCTATCCCCGAATCAAAATATAATGTTAAGATTGATTCTAAAGTACAAAAGGATCCGCTTGTACGTGCAAAGACTATTACGGCTTTAGGGAAAACGGAAATAACTCATGTTTTTGACAGGGAAAGTGAAAATCATAAGGATGAGTTTATAGAAACCTTAGCTCGCATGAACAAAGCGGAAAAGCTCGGCAAAAGAATCAAATACCTGTTAGGCTATAGCAATTTCACGTTTGAGCTTTGGATTATTTTGCACAAGATGGACTGTAATGGAGAAAAAACTCATCGCAGACAGTATTTATCAGAAATAAACAGGGCATACAGTGAGAGTTTTGAAAGCGTAAGCGAGTATAAACGTGAAAATAATTTCAAGAGAATTCTACGTAAGATAGCAATTTCAGATGTGATTGCCGCAATAGATAGAGCCGAGGCAATTATGGATAGAAACGAGGCAAGCGGCTATAAAAAAGAAACCTATAGTGGCTATAGCTTCTATAAAGAGAATCCGTCGCTCTCAGTATGGGAGAGTATAGATAAAATTTTAACGGAATGCGGTATAAAATAAAAAAAGAAAAGAGACAGATATGACGAAGATTGATATTTTCAGCGGCTTTCTGGGAGCCGGCAAAACAACCTTGATTAAAAAGCTCATCGAGGAAGCATACACAGGTGAGAAAGTGGTTCTCATTGAGAACGAATTCGGAGAAATCGGCATTGACGGGGGCTTCCTTAAGGACTCCAGCATTCAGATTAACGAGATGAACGCGGGCTGTATATGTTGCAGTCTGGTAGGCGATTTCAGCGAGGCGATAAAAAAAGTAATCACAGAGTTCAGCCCTGACAGGATAATAATAGAGCCGTCGGGAGTGGGCAAACTGAGCGACATAGTAAGCGCCGTGGAGAACATCGATATGGACGGGATTTTGTTAAACGGTTTCGCTACTGTGGTAGATGCTAAAAAAGCCAAGGTATATATGAAGAACTTCGGCGAGTTCTATAATAATCAGGTAGAGCACGCGAACGCTATAATAATGAGCCATACGGCAGGACTCGATGAGTCTAAGATAGAGGCGGTGCTTGAGCTTATTCGCGAGCATAATGAGCACGCAACCGTAATTACAACTGATTGGGCTTCGCTTACAGGTAAACAGATACTCGAGGCGATAGAGAACGAGGACACGCTTAATAAGGCGATAGAGCGTTTAGAGGAAGAACAGCATGGACACCGTCACGCCGAGCATCACGACCATCATCACCACTCAGGCGAATGCGACGACCCTGACTGCGACTGCCGCGAACACCATAGTCACGAGCAGCATGGACACCGTCACGCCGAGCATCACGACCGTCATCACCACGCCGACGAGGTGTTCGACTCTATAGGCTTCGAGACTGCGAAGAAGTTCAGCGTCGATTTCATATCGGACTGCCTCGACAGGCTTCAAAACTTCGCTGTGTACGGGCAGGTGCTTCGAGCTAAGGGAATCGTAGAGGGCGAGAACGGGTCTTGGACTCATTTTGACTATGTGCCGTCCGAGCCTGACGTGAGGACGGGCTCCGCGGCGCTTATCGGTAGAATAGTCGTGATAGGCGCGGGGATAGATAAGGAAGCCGTAAGAGAGCTTTTCGGGTTGTAAGAGGTGAATTGAATGAAAAAAGAAATTCCGGTGTATCTCTTTACGGGTTTTTTGGATTCGGGCAAGACGACTTTCATACAGGAAACTCTGGAAGACGCGTCCTTTAACGACGGCGATAAAGCTCTTCTCATCGTATGCGAGGAGGGTGAGGAGGAATATAACTCTTCAAAGTTCGCGTCAGATAATGTGGATATCGTATATTTTGACGAAGAAGCGAATTTTACATACAGGAGACTTGCTGAGATTGCAGATAAAGCGTCTGCCGAAAAGATAGTTATCGAATATAACGGCATGTGGCTGCTCGATACTCTCTATAACAATATGCCTGAGAACTGGATAGTTTATCAGGAAATGCATTTTGCGGACAGCAGGAGCTATGAACAATATAATCTCAATATGAGACAGCTCGTTTACGACAAGCTGAAATCCGCGGGCTCCGTCATCTTCAAGCATTTTGAAAAGGGCGGGGACAAGCTGCCTCTTCATAAGATAGTGCGTCAGGCAAACCGAAAATGCGATATAATCTTCGAATCCGAGAGCGGAGAGATAGAGCTTGATAATATTGAGGATCCTCTGCCGTTCGACATAAGCGCGCCCGTAATCAGGATAGCCGACAAGGACTATGCGATGTGGTATGCCGACATAAACGAAAACGAGGGAAATTATTTCGGCAAGACCGTTAAAATCAAGGGAAGAACGCTGCTCGGCGGAGGGCTAAAAGAGGACGAATTTGTCATCGGCAGGCATATAATGACCTGCTGTGCGGACGATATCCAATTCGGCGGGCTTGTAGCGAAGTATCAGCCGGAATACTTCCCGAAGCTTGCTCACGGAGGCTGGGCGGTTATTACCGCCGAGATTGTCGGGGAATATAACGATATGTACGGCTCAAAGGGACCGGTGCTCTATGTCAGGGACATAATTTTGACTCAGCCGCCTGCTGAGGAGCTCGCCACATTTTACTGAACGAAAAAGGAATTTCACCAAACGGAAAAGGAGTTACCATTTATTATGGACGCAGAATTAAAGCAAAGAATTAGAGCCGAAAGAGGCGAGGAGCTGATTATGTCGGCAGACGAGGCGGCGCTTATAATTGAGGACGGTATGGTCGTCGGAATCAGCGGTTTCACGAACGCGGGTTATCCTAAGGCTGTGCCTCACGCGCTTGCGGAGTCGGTAAAAAACGGCGAGCGAGAAGTTAAAATCGACATATATTCGGGCGCTTCGGTTGGACCTGAGGTTGATACGGAGCTTACGCTGGCAGGCATAATAAAGAAGAGGCTTCCTTATCAGACGAACAGCAGCATCAGAAATGCCATTAATGCCGGCAATGTCGATTATATTGATATGCACCTCGGGCGCTCGGCGGAGCTTGTTAAACAGGGCTATATCAGGAAGCCCGACGTCGCGCTCGTTGAGGCTCTCGCTATAACCGAAGAGGGACATCTCATACCGACCACTTCCGTAGGCAATACTCCTACTTATGTCAAATATGCTGACAAGGTGATAGTGGAGCTTGCCGTTAAAAAGCCTCTCGCTCTTGAGGGAATGTCGGATATATATATGTCCGAGCTTCCTCCTGCGAGTAGGGCGATTCCGCTTAATCACCCCGCGGACAGGATAGGAACTCCCTATATCGAGTGCGGCTGGGACAAGCTCGCGGCTATAGTGATAAGCGAATATTCCGACCTTATGAGACCGCTTGCGGAGATATCCGAGGACTCACGCGAAATCGGCAGGCATATAATCGAATTTCTGAAAAAAGAGGTTGAAGAGGGAAGACTCGAAAGCTCGCTTCTCCCTATCCAGTCGGGAGTGGGCTCCGTAGCTAACGCCGTGCTGTACGGGCTCAGGGATTCAGATTTCGAGGGTCTGACCTGTTTCACGGAGGTTGCTCAGGATTCCATGCTCGAGCTTGTGAAAAGCGGCAAGGCTACCGTCGCCTCGTGTACGGCGCTTGCTCCGTCGCCGGAGGCAATGCAGGAATTTTTTGACGATATAGACTTTTATAAGGAGCATATAATATTCAGACCGCAGGAAGTATCCAATTCGATGGAGGTGGCGCACAGGCTCGGGCTTATCGCGATGAACACGGCGCTCGAGGCGGACATATACGGCAATGTCAACTCTACCCATGTGCTCGGCAAAAGGATAATGAACGGAATCGGCGGCTCCGGCGATTTCTCGAGGTCCGCTTCGCTCGTAATCTTCACCACGTCGTCGATTGCGAAAGGGGGAGACATATCATCGATAGTTCCGATGTGCTCTCACGTGGACCACACCGAGCACGAGGTAAGCGTGATAGTTACCGAGCAGGGCTATGCCGACCTGAGAGGGCTTTCGCCTAAGGAGAGGGCGAGGGCAATCATCGAAAACTGTGCTCACCCGATGTATAGAGATAGGCTGAGAGACTATTTCGAGAGGGCGTGCGAGCAGGCGCCTTGCCAGACGCCTCACATACTCGACGAGGCTCTGTCGTGGCACTCAAGGCTCGAAAAAACGGGTACGATGAAATAAAATCCCGAGAGATGATTTTAATAAGAGGCTGCTTTTTAATCGAAGCAAGATAAAATATAGTAAGGCATAAGAAAACCCCGCGAGCGTACCGACCAAAAGTTAGACCTTAAAATCTAATAACAGGTGGTCGGCACAATGCTGCGGGGATTAGTTTTATGACATAGAAAATGGGATTATTCCGCTTTGGCGTATGCGTCGAGTATCGCGTCACTTAATCTGCCTCGAGTTTCAGAGGTGAGCGGGTGAGCGATATCTCTATAATCGCCCTCGCCCATTTTTTTGTTCGGCATTGCAATGAACAGTCCGTTTTGACCGTCGATAATTTTGATGTCGTGAACTACGAACTCGTTGTCAAAGGTGATTGAAGCTACGGCTCTGAGCTTGCTTTCCTCTCCAACCTTTCGGATTCTGATGTCGGTGATATTCATATAATAATTCCTTTCTCGTTGCAATATACATTTTGAAACCGTGCAACAATCACATTATAATGCAATGTTAAAAAAAACACAATAAAAAAATTGAATATGCCTCATTTTTTATTATATTTCACAAAAAATATCATCGTTCGGAATCGCCGTAATGATTCTGTCCTCGAGCGAGACGTCGCCCAAGTATATGATACTGGTATAGTTTTCAATTTTTTTCTTCTCGGGCTGGAGTCCCACAATGGCGATTCCCGTGCCTACCACGGAGCCGCTGAACTCCTTTATCATATCGCTTATTCCTATTATGGAGCCTCCGCCTCTCATAAAATCGTCTATGATTATGATTTTGGAGCCTGAATCTATGGCGCGCTTACTCATAGACATCTTCTGCAGTCTGTCGTAGGAGCCTGAAAAGTAGTTTATGCTGACCGTAGAGCCCTCCGAGATTTTAGCCTCTCTTCTTATCACGACAAGAGGCAGGTTTAGAAGATGAGCTACATTATATGCGAGCGGTATGCCTTTAGTCTCGACTGTGGCGATGCAGTCGGCTTTAAGATTTTTGAAACGTCTCGCGAATACCCTTGCGAGCCTTTGTACCAAACCGTGGTCGTAGAAGATATCCGAGGTGTAGAGAAAGTTGCCGCCGAGGAGTCTGGAGGAATCTCGAAGTCTCTCACAGAATTCGATTTGAAGCGCCCTGATTTCAGAGTCCGAGATATCGGGAACATATCGAACTCCGCCCTTGGCTCCGGGTATCGTTTCGAGATAGCCTGTGCCGGTGAACTCTATAGCCTTTGAGGCGGCGCGTATATCTTCGGATACGCTTGATTTAGCGCAGCCGAATCTGTCGCAGAAAAATTGCAGACCGTAGGCTTTCATAGGCGTTTCCGATAGAATTCTGATAATTGCTCCGACTCTTTCCGTACGCTTCATAGCTTCCCCTCCTGAATAGTTCGTGTATTGATATGAATATATTAACTCATTTTTTTTGATTTTGTCAATAATAACAATTCTTTCGTTAGCTATGGAATTAGAAAAAAAATTATGGTATAATAACCTCACGGCGTAAGCCGCCGCTCTTAGTAAAGACCGGCGGACGCCTGAGAGAACATTGTATCATAATTTGCGAG
>JBHAFL010000010.1:0-5953 GCA_041856085.1 Anaerovoracaceae bacterium
GCATGTTTATCACTCCTTAACTTTATGAACTAAGCCCATATTATGTTGCCCTTTTTTGAAAGGGGCACACTACGGCACTCTAATTTTTATGGCAATTTAATAGTATACAACAATGATGTCAAATTGGCAAGGTGAATTTTTGAAAAAGTTAAAAAAGCAAAAAACCCGAGAGGGGTATTTCACCGCTTTCGGGTTTTTAGAACATTTTTTAGTTTATCGCATTGCGTAGTTATTTAAGAACTACTTCTGCTCCGACTTCTTCAAGCTGAGCCTTGATTGCTTCAGCCTCCGCTTTTTCGATGCCTTCCTTAACGTTTGCAGGAGCTCCGTCAACTAATTCCTTAGCTTCCTTGAGTCCTAAGCCCGTAAGCTCTCTTACAGTCTTGATAACCTTAATCTTTTCTGCTCCCGCGGACTGTAGAACTACCGTGAACTCTGTCTGCTCTTCAACCTCTGCTGCCGCTGACGTTCCAACAACTGCTACAGGCGCTGCTGCGGAAACGCCGAACTCTTCTTCACAGGCCTTAACTAATTCGTTTAACTCTAAAACTGTCATGCTTTTTATAGCTTCAATGATCTGTTCCTTATTCATGGTAAATATCCTTTCTTAATTCAAATTATCTTAGTTTAATTTATTCCGCTTTCGCGTCCGCGATAGCTTGGAATGTTCTGACTGCCTTTGATACCGGGCTCTGGATTGAACCCATAAACTTAGCGATTAGAACTTCTCTCGACGGAATGTTGGCAATAGCCTTGATTCCCTCTAAATCGAAGTAGTTACCCTCTACTATACCTGCTTTGAACTCCATTTTTTTGAAGCTCGTGATTATTTCGTTTAATACTCTCGCAGGGGCTGTAGCGTCTTCTTTTGAAATTGCGATAGCGCTCGGTCCGTCAAGAACTTCCGCTAAAGGCTCGAATTCCGTTCCCTCGATTGCTCTCTTGATGAGAGTGTTTTTGTAAACGGTATAGTCGATGTTGGCTGCTCTGAGTTTCCTTCTCATTTCATCAGCCTGAGCTACCGTCGTTCCCATATAGTCTATAACTACGGCGGACTGAGCTCCGTCCAGCTTACCCTTTATTTCGTCTATGATGACTTGTTTAGCCTGTTTTGCTTCTACTGACATTAACTGTCTCCTTTCTTGCCGGTTTGTCCGGCAGATTTACGGTACTCCATAAAAAAACCTCGTAGCTTTCGTCAGACGATTATACGAGGTCAATATATTTTATATTGTACCTCGGCAGGGAATTAAGCGATTTCTCGCACCTGCTGTCTTAGGTTAATTTTCGTTTTTAATTTTCCAATCGGTTAGAATTGTATGAGCGCAGGGTTCACCTTGACTCCCGGACCCATAGTGGACGCAACCGTAACACTCTTAAGGTACTGTCCTTTTGCTGCGGCAGGCTTAGCCTTAACAACCGCTTCAAGAAGCGCATTAAAGTTGTCCTGTAATTTCTCAGCTCCGAACGAAGCCTTTCCGATAGGCGTGTGAACGATGTTTTGCTTATCAAGACGATATTCAACCTTACCGGCTTTTATCTCTTGAAGAGCTTTTTCGATGTCCATAGTAACCGTACCGGACTTAGGGTTAGGCATAAGTCCCTTAGGACCGAGCACCTTACCGAGTCTTCCTACTACTCCCATCATATCCGGCGTAGCTACAACCACGTCGAACTCGAACCAGTTTTCCTGCTGAATCTTCTGAGCGAGCTCTTCAGCTCCCACGAAATCAGCTCCTGCGGCTTCGGCTTCCTGAGCCTTAGGCCCTTTCGCAAACACGAGAACTCTCTTAGTCTTGCCCGTTCCGTGCGGAAGCACTATAGCTCCTCTAACCTGCTGATCTGCATGCCTTCCGTCAACGCCCAATCTGATATGAACTTCAACGGTTTCATCGAATTTAGCTTTTGAGGTTTCAAGCACGTGCTTCATAGCCTCGGCTAAATCGTACTGTGCTGTCTTGTCGTATGTCGCGACAGCCTGTCTGTAAGTCTTGCCTCTCTTTGGCATAATTTTCCTCCTTGTGGTATTAGCGACTTCTCAGTCTCCCATCTTAAATTATTCTTCTACTACTACGCCCATCGACCTTGCCGTTCCCTTAATCATGCGAGTCGCACTCTCAAGGCTTGCAGCGTTCAGATCAGGCATTTTAGTTTTAGCAATCTCTTCCGCCTGAGCATAGGTCAGGGTAGCGACTTTCTTTTTGTTAGGTTCACCCGAGGCGCTTGTAAGTCCCGCAGCTTTTTTGATAAGAACTGCTGCCGGCGGCGTCTTGGTCACGAATGTGAACGACCTGTCGGCATAAACCGTAATGACTACAGGTATAACCATTCCGGGCTGATCCTGTGTTCTGGCGTTAAACTGTTTGCAGAAATCCATGATGTTAACGCCGTGCTGTCCGAGCGCAGGTCCTACAGGCGGTGCGGGTGTGGCTGCTCCGGCTGCAATCTGAAGCTTAATATAGCCTTCAATTTTTTTAGCCATTTTTTTCTCCTTTCCGTAGTTTTATTGATAGGCTCTCTCTACATCATAAAATGCATAGTCGAGAGGAGTATCCCTGCCTAATACGGAGATTTTGACTACAAGGGTCTGCTTGTCCTCGTTTATGCTTTCGATGGTTCCCGTGAAACCCTCGAAAGGACGATTTTCAAGTATTCTTACAGTCTCTCCGACTTTCATATTAAATTCGATGCGAACCTTTTCGATTCCCATCCTGGCGACTTCCTCGTCAGAAAGCGGAATCGGGTCGGTGCTGTGGCCGACGAATCCCGTAACTCCCTGAGTGTTTCTGACAAGATACCAAGTTTCGTTAGTTTGGATCATCTTAATGATTACGTAGCCGGGGAACATTTTTTTTGTTTTAATTTTTCTCTGACCCCCGCTAATCTCTACGACATCTTCTGTAGGTACCACGACTTCAAGAATCTGATTCTGCATATTACGGTTCTCAACCATTTTTTCGATATTCACTTTTACTTTGTTTTCGTGACCGGAATAGGTGTGTACCACATACCAATGCGGCAGTCCGTCTCCTTTAATTCCCTCGCCAACCAGCGGAGAAGTCTCTTTGTTATCAAAATCTGTCATCATCGTACCTTCTATCTTTTCACTTCAAAATGTTAGTTAAACAGATACACCCAATATAGCTTTTAGCGCAGCTAATATGCCGGTATCGATCAGCCAGAATCCGAGTGCGAATGCCGCACAAACTACGATTACAACTGTAGTGTATGAAACCAAATCTTTTCTTGTCGGCCATACGACTTTTTTCATTTCGGTCTTTACTCCCCGGAAATATTCCTTGAAGCCCGCTTTTTTCTTTTCGTCTTTTGCCATTGTCCCGCTCCTTATTTAGTTTCTCTGTGAAGAGTGTGCTTTTTGCAGAACTTGCAATATTTCTCCATCTCGATACGATCAGGGTCATTTTTTTTGTTTTTCATAGTATTGTAGTTTCTTTGCTTACATTCCGTACAAGCCAATGTAACCTTAACTCTCATCTTGATTATCCTCCATTTTACCTGTTAATTTTCAAGCTCAGCGCACAGCTCAGCTCATTTTAATCATAAAGTCGCCTGATAATTATAAATCGGGTGACTGTCAATGTCAACAACTATTTATTTTTTGTTTCGGCAGCCGTGACCATCACCTGAACAATTTTATCAAGAGCCCTCGCGTCCTCCTCTTCAACCTGGTACACTACGGACGCGTTCATTCCGAGCGCGTAGCATAGTCCGAAGCCGACCTCGCCCTTGACAGCCTGCTTTTTTACTTTCCAAGAAGGCATTCCCGAAAGCTGCTCTCTTATTATGGTCGACATATCCTCGGCTGACATATTCGTTTCGATGTTGTCGGAAACCGCACTCAGTATATCAGAGTAGGAGCTGAGTATGGTTTTGCTCGAGCTTATTTTTTTAATGATTGCTTCGAGAACCGCCTGCTGATTTTCATTTCTCGTCATATCTCCCGATTGGAACGAATGGCGTTCCCTGCTAAAGGCAAGAGCCGCGTCGCCGTCGAGGTGGTTGATGCCGACGACGAAGTGCATTCCGTTAAGCCTGCCCATACCTGACGTCCAAAACTCGTGCTCGGACTCTACGTCCACTCCGCCGATTGCATCGACAATTCCCTTGACCGAAGAGTAATTCACGCTGAGATAATAGTTTATATCTAAGTTAAAAGCGTTTTCGACAGCGCCGATTGTCTCCTGAAGCCCATATATCCTCGAGTGAGTCAGCTTGTCGTCCGCATTTTTCGTAGGAAGCTTGACATAGAGGTCTCTCGGTATCGATGTCAGCAGCACCTCGTGGCTTACAGGATTCACCGTGGCAATCATATTCACGTCCGAGCGGTATCCGTCCTGATCGGTTCCGCTTATATACACGTTAAATGCTTCTTTTCTGACGTCCACACTCGAAGTCTTATCCTCGGATTCTATAGGGAGCTTCAAAGTGTAAAGCACCGAGGTTTTTTCGATGAGGTTTTTTTCTTCGGAAGCCTTAAGCGCCTCGTATCTGTCGGCGGCAATAAATATTGCGTCCACTTCCTTGTCGACGAGTCTCGTGATAGTCTCGATATTACCCTGCGTATAATCGTATTCTATATCCGCCTTTTCCTGCAAAACGGCTTTTGCCTCGGAATATCTCAAGTCGTCGGACATAACCGTGCCGACGATCTTCCCCGAAACGAGCATAAGGAGCTCGTCTTCGCCATAATTGTTTCCGGCGCCGCCGGCTTTTTCATCTGCCGGCATATCTTCGCTTCTTACAACCAAATGATAGTCCTCCGTCGGCAGCGCGGCAGCGGTTATTTTGTCAAAAAAAGCTGATGTTGAGGCAAGGTTATACGTACCGAAGCCGAAGACCCCCACGAGTATTAGTGAAACAAAAGTCGCACCGATTTTTCGTCCGCGTTTGCCTCTCGGGCTTATCAAAACGGGCGCCGTGAATATGGTAATTATGAACAAAAAAACCGCACCCGTCACTAAATACTTGAGCGGAAGCACATTCAGTTTAATCAAAAAAATCGAGAATACCGAAAGCGACAGAATATATGCAAGCGCAACAAATACAAAAAAACCGTTTTTTCCGGATTTTTTTCCTGTTGCCATCTGTCTCTCTATCTCGCGTCTTCTCTCCGCCCTCATATAGTTTTCGCTTCCCCGTATTTTTGCAAAATAAAAAAGGCACATTGCCTTTGACAGAGATATTATAACCTATTTATAAGGCATGCGCAAGGAAAAAATATGCTATCAAAAACCTGTCAAAAAATCCGAGTTCGAAAATACGCTTTATTTTCTGCGGTTCTTATGCCTTTTATCAAGACAACTTATCCCGATTTTTCCTCGTGCTAAAGGCAGAGACTGATGCCGTCTCCGCCTTTAGCCAAAGGAGAAAAAATATGCTAAAAGATAATGCTCGTTTTAAGACTTTGCTTTTTTATTTTATGCAGCCTTTTTTACCTGCCTCTTGGAAGCGTTGCAGTTTTTAAGGCTTGTAGCGGCTATCAGCCTGCCCTCGCCGTCATATACCGCAAGCCGCGCCTTGTAGTAATAGGTCTTTCCCTTAGCAGTCTTAGTATCGACGTACCTGTTCGACTTCTCAGTCGCTATCAGCTTATACCTGCCGTTCTTACGAGCGGCTCTGTAATAATTATACTTAAGCTCGCAGCCGCTCTCCTTAAGCTTCATAAGGGTTTCCTTATCAGCCTTGACGGTTACTCTGATTGACTTCTTGAGAGCCTTGGTCGCGGCCTTTAGCTTAAGGCCTTTAACGACTGCCTTAACATCTTCCGCCGTCATAGCTTCCGATGTCTCGATTCCCGCTTCGTCCGCATCTACGAGCGCGAAATCCGAGAAGTGAGATGTAGTAAACTCATAGAAGTTCTTCTTATCTATTGTCACCCTCTTACCGCTCATCACCTCTATATCGCCCTTTTCAGGGATATATATTGCGGCTA
>JBHAFL010000011.1:0-2829 GCA_041856085.1 Anaerovoracaceae bacterium
CATAGGTCCGATTGATAAAATGAGAACTTTGACCGAAAAATACATCGGAAAGAGGAAGCTCATGGGAAATATTTCATTTGTCGACGCGACCGAGGTTATTACCAATTCGGAGAGTCCGGCGCTTGCGGTAAGACGAAAAAAAGACTCTACGATAGTCAAGGGAATTAATCTCCTGAAAGACGGAGAGGCGGACGTCTTCATTTCAGCCGGTTCTACGGGAGCTCTTTTAGCGGGGGGGCTGTTTAACATAGGGAGAGTCAAGGGGATAGACAGACCCGCGATTTGCAGCATATATCCGATAATAGGCGGCAGGCCGTCCTTTCTCTGTGACGCCGGCGCCAACGCGGAATGTAAGCCTAAGAATCTGTATGACTTCGCCGTTATGGGCTCAATCTACATGGACAAGGTTCTCGGCAGAGAGAATCCCACGGTCGGGCTTGTTAACATCGGCGCCGAGGAAGAGAAGGGAACCCCGTTGACTAAGGAAGCTTACGGACTGCTTAAGAGCAGCGGCTTAAATTTTTACGGCAATATCGAGGCGAGAGACGTCCCTAAGGGAAGATGCGACGTAATAGTCACCGACGGATTTACCGGCAATGTAATTCTTAAACTGACCGAGGGTATGGCTTGGAATATATTCAAGGTAATTAAGAAAAAATTCACGAGCGGCATTCATGCAAGGCTCGGTTCGCTGCTGCTTGTAGACAAGTTAATGGAGATAAAAAAAGAAACGGATTACTCCGAATACGGGGGCGCGCCGATTTTGGGGTTCAAAAAACCGCTCGTCAAAATGCACGGCTCCTCCTCCGTCAAGGGGGTTAAAAATACTATATTAAAGGCCATTCCTTTCGTCGAAAACGACGTCGTAGGCAAGATTCAGGAATACATAAAATGAAAGAAAACAGGCTATTCGAGTTGCTCGGTTATGAGTTTGCGGACAAAAAACTCATCAGGACGGCGCTCACTCACAGTTCATACGGAAACGATATTAAGCTGAGCAGATCCGAGTTTAACGAGAGACTTGAGTTCGTCGGCGACGGGCTTTTGGACGCCGTAATAGGGATAAGCTTATACGAGAGGCTGCCGGATGCGCCCGAGGGCAAGCTCTCAAAAACGCGCGCGTCAATAGTATGCGAGAGAACGCTCGCGACAATCTCGAGAAAGATTAACCTTGGCGACTACATATATCTCGGAACCGGCGAGGAGATGTACGGCGGCAGAGACAAGGATTCTATTCTTGCGGACTGTATGGAGGCTATAATCGGAGCGGCTTTTATGGACGGCGGCTTCGAGGCTGCGAGGGGAATAGTAAACGGTCTGTTCGGAGAAGTAATAGACGACGCCATAAGCGGAGATATCTTTTCGGACTATAAGTCGGAGGTTCAGGAAGTTTTTCAGGCGCGGTACGGCGCCATAGACCTCTGCTATGTGATAGACAGGGAAGAGGGGCCGGCGCACGACAAGGTTTTTTATGCACATCTTGTTATGGACGGCAGGGAATACGGAAGCGGCCGCGGTAAGACAAAAAAAGAAGCCGAGCAAAACGCTGCCAAGGCGACGCTCGACTTAATCGAGAGGTAATGAATGTATTTTAAGAGAATTGAAATGCACGGGTTCAAGTCCTTTGCGGAGCCTGTGATTATAGACTTCCATCAGGGGGTTACCTGTATAGTCGGTCCTAACGGCTCAGGTAAATCCAATATCAGCGATGCTATAAGGTGGGTGCTCGGCGAGCAGAGCCCTAAAATGCTCAGAGGCGGCAAGATGGAAGAGGTCATATTTAACGGTACGGCTTCCAGAAAATCCCGAGGCATGGCGGAGGTTACTCTTGTAATCGACAATTCGCAGGGGATATTGCCTATAGAATACAATGAGGTTGCGATAACAAGAAGAATGTATCGCTCGGGCGAATCCGAATACCTCATAAACAGCAATCAATGCAGGCTCAGAGATATACGCGAGCTGATAATGGATACGGGAATAGGCGTAGACGGCTATTCTCTGATAGGTCAGGGTAAGATACAGAACATCGTTGACGGCAAGGCTGATGAAAGAAGAGAAATTTTCGAGGAGTCGGCAGGAGTTGTGATGTATAAGACCAGAAAACAGGAAGCGGAGAGAAAGCTCTCAAACGCCAATGTTAACCTTGACAGGGTTAACGACATCATCGGCGAAATCGAGGGAAGAATCGGATCTCTCGAAGAGGACAGCATTAAGGCCAAAGAGGCGCTTGTTCTTCGCGACCGAAAGAGGAAGCTCGATATCAATATTACCTTAAGAAACATAGATAAGTTCGCCGATTCTAACGAATCGGGAGCGGACGATATTACGAGACTTTCTAAGGATATCAACAGGCTTACCGTGGACAGAAACACCCTTGAGGTGAAGATTCAGGAAGCCCGCGACAGAAGCGAGAATCTCCTAAAGCTCGGTAACGAGGCAAGAGAAAAGATGCTTGACACGGTGAACGAGCTTAATCGTATGACGAACGAAAACCAGCTTTCGGACGAAAAGCTGGCGGGCTTCAAGAGGGATATAGAAAGACTCAATAATGAAATTGAGGCTCTCGGGGACAAGCTCGAAAAAGAAATTGCCTCAATTGAAGAAAACGAGAGCAAAAAAACATCGCTTACCGATATGCTCGAAAAATCATCGCTTAACCTCGCGGATAAGCTCGAAGCATATAATAAGCTCGTTAGGGCTTCGCTTGAGCATCAGGCTTTGGTTGATGAAAATAAGAATATGATTTTGGGTATATCGACCAAGGCTTCCTCGCTAAGAAGCGAAGCCGCCTCGGTAAAGGGACTTAAGGACTCGCTGCTTAAGAGA
>JBHAFL010000012.1:0-3311 GCA_041856085.1 Anaerovoracaceae bacterium
CGTTATATCTTATGGAGTTATATATTGCACCGAAGATTCTCACGACATTGAAGCCGTGGTGGGTCTTAAAGGTCTTATCTTCAAGCGCAATAAACGCGTTCTGCACGCTGAGCGGGATTTCGGATATGCTCGCGACGGTACGATTCTGGTCTCGATAGATATTATCTATGACATTTCCCTTGCTGTCGTACATAACCGAACTCTGAGAGAGGAGACTGTAAATATTGTCCGTTTCGATAGGAGGTGTATTTTTTATGACGTTGGCGACATAGCCCGCGACGCCGAGACACACCAAAAGCCCCATAACTATCGTCAACTTCAATATTGTCCAAAAAGTTATGCGCCTTTTCTTTTTAGGCGATTTTTTAGGGGGTTCGGTCTTGTATTCTTTTTCGGGAGTCGCCGTGCTTACCGCAGGAGCGGTCTCAGCGGCGAGCGAGGAAGCTCTTTCGGAAGCTGTTTTTTTGTTAAGTTCTTCCTGTCTTCGCCTTGCGACTCGGGAATGTTTAGTCGAATTGTCGTTATTATCAAAATTACTCAAATTGCTTACCACCTTTCATATAAATGAATGATCGGAGTAATTATATCATATTCTTTATGGCTTGCCAAATATTTTAATATGCGTTATAATGTGACTGCTGTTGTACTTATATGCCGGGAGCAGGGTGTATGAGAAGATATTTATTTGTAATCACGATGACCTTTGCGGTCGTCGTAATTTTTTTTGAAAATCTCGGAGCGTGGCTCGTAGCGGATTCGGCCATGCCTCTAAGCGGCATACGGAGCTGTGAGGGCAAGGTTCTCCGAATCGAAAAAACCTCCGGGGCATATAAGCTGCGGGTGAGACTTGACGACAGCGGTGAAAATGTGCTGCTCAGATATTATGACGAGCTTGAAGAGCCTGAGGATATTTTCAGAAGCGTGATTAAATTCGAAGCGGAGCTTAACCTGCCGAGTGCGGCACGGAACCCGCACTGTTTCGATTACCGCAGATATCTCAGGAGCGAGGGCATAGGAATGACGGCGGTCACGGATAATATTGATGTGATTGGCAGGAACTATAGCCTGTATGACAGGTATCTCAGATATCTCGAAAGCCGAAAGAAGTCATTCTGTGAAAGCCTTGACGAGAGGCTTAGAGGCACGGTGATGGGTGTGATATTCGGCGAAACCTCGTATATGAGCGAAGAGGTTTATGAGGTTTTCAGGAGAAACGGGACGGCGCATATATTGGCGGTTTCGGGGCTCCATATCGGCATTTTTTATTCCGTTTTCAAAAAGCTGAACGGCAGGCGAAAGAGTATTCCCGGGCTTGCGGTTTTCGTATTCGTGCTTTTTTCCTACGGCGCGCTCGCATCGTGGAGTCCCTCTGTTATCAGGGCGACGGCTATGGTTTTAATGAGCTTGGCGGCAAAGACTTTTTGTCTGAGGTACGACAGGCTGACCGCAGCCTCCGCGATTGCTCTTGCTCTTATGCTTTACAATCCGTATATTCTGCATTCCGTCGCGTTTCAGATGAGCTTTTTGGCGGTGGCGGCGATAGATATCTTCACAAAAATTATGCCGCCTGCATTTCCTGATTCGGTCAAAACCGCTTTAGCCGTAAACTCGGCGTTCATTCTTTATCAGGCCTATGTATTTAACTGCGTCTCAATAGTTTCGTTCTTTCTGAATCTGCCGGTAATCTTCATATCGGGTATTTTCGTTCCCTTGGCGGTTTTTTGCTTCGCTTCGCACTGCGTGCTCGGAATTACCGCGCCGTTTATACCCGTGTTGACATTTCTCGGCGACGGCCTTATCAGGATAAACGAGATGGCTGCCTTAGGCGGCAGGGGAGCGTTTGACGTCGTGAGTCCTCCTATGTTCGCAGTGCTTTTTACAGGTCTCGCGGCTGCCGTGATATGCTCGGAGACCTTTGAAATATACAGACTTAGGGGAGAAAAACGCAGGATAATAACAATTCTTGTTCTTATTGTCATTTTGTCGGCAGCCTCTGAGGCATTAAACCACAGCGCGATAAGCTCTGACGATATGGTATTCATCGACGTGGGACAGGGAAGCGCGACCCACATAAGAGACGGGGACTCAAACGTATTGATAGACGGCGGAGGCAGCTACAGCTATAACGTAGGAAAAAACATCTTGAAACAATATTTTTTGAAAAACGGTGAGAATAGGGTAGACCTCGCTTTGGCGACTCATAAGGATATGGATCACTATAAGGGACTTACGGAACTTAAGGAATGCTTCAATGTCAAAAATTTTTTCGACGATGCGGTTATGGGTGATGTATATAAGGTCTCGGACGGGCTCAGGATCGTCACGCTGTGGCCGAAGGAAAAATACGGCACGACGGATGATGAAAACAGCAACAGCTCGGTTTTTTTAATAGAGCACGGAGGAGTCAGGACGCTCATAACCGGCGATATGGGAGCTGAGGGAGAGGAAGAGATGATTGAGTATTACCGCAGTACGGGCAGAGAAGATCTGCTCGACGTCGACATTCTGAACGTGGGACATCACGGCTCCAAGAGCTCGACAAGCGAAGCGCTTTTGGACGTTACCGTTCCGTCCTTGTGCGTTATTCAGGTCGGTAAAAACAACTACGGCCACCCGTCACAGGAAGTTTTGGACAGGATAAGAGACAGGGGGATAGCGGTATTCAGAAATGACGAGTGCGGTGCAATAGGGATAAGACTGTCAAACGGAAGAATAAGAGAAGTGCACAGAATGATAGGCGAGCGCGACTGAAAATGTGCGCGTCCCATTTGACAGACAGCGGGATATTACCGAAAGCTTCAGCGGTGAGATGAGCAGTCCCTCCCCGTATGTGAGGTGACTGACCGCTGCACTTCATATATTTAGGAGGAGAAAAAACGAATGGAGAAATCTCAATTTACAACGGAATTAGAGAACCGCATTTCGGACAGCCTGAGGAGCAGAAAACTGTCATATTACCTTGCAAAGGAAACGGTGTATTTCATTAACGGCGAAGAAGAGAGGCTCTATCTTCGCGACAGACCGAACGGCAGACCTAAGTCGAAGAGGGGGAGAGGAATACCGGTAAACGAGCTGTACCTGAAATATAAGAGCGGAATTAGTATGGAGCTCATTGTAAGCAGGTTCATTATAGACGCGGGCGGCGTCAAGATGAATGAGGACGAAGATATTGACGGCTACAGTGACAGAATCGGAGCGGTTCTTATCGGCAAAAAACATAATGCCGGATATCTGAGGGGAATGCCGCACAGGAAGATACTTGACCTTGCGCTGACATATCAGATAATGCTTAAGAACGGCGATAAGCTTGA
>JBHAFL010000013.1:0-5409 GCA_041856085.1 Anaerovoracaceae bacterium
AATAGAGCACAGGGCGCTGAACGAATTCGTCATAAGGGGACAGGGGACGCACCCGATACATCTAAACATATCTGTAAACCGGAGCTTTATAGAAAAATTCTCGGGCGACGGCATAATAGTATCCACGCCGGCAGGCTCTACCGCATATAATTACTCGCTTGGAGGAGCTCTTGTCGACCCGAGGCTGAATCTGCTTCAGGTAGCACCTATGGCTCCGATGAACAATACCGCGTACAGGTCGCTGACCTCGAGTATCCTGCTTCCGTCAAAGGACAGGCTGATAATAGAGCCTGTCGACGAGAAGAGCTCGAATATGGCGGTTCTGTTCGACGGAATGGAGGAAAGCTATAAGGGAATTAAGTCTATAACGCTGAACCTTTCACGGAGAAAGATTAACCTGATAAGATATGGTGAAATATCGTTTTGGGATAAGGTAAAAACAAAATTTCTGTAATGTCAAACTATATTTACAAGGCAAAAAAAGAAGACGAGGGAATGACGATAAAGGCGGTCGTTAAAAAACGATTCGCCTTTTCTTCGCGGCTCTTCACTAAGATAAAAAATCAGGAGCTCATATATCTGAACGGTGAGAAAACTGCGGGCTGGCTTGAGGTTAAAGACGGCGACGTGATAAGCATAAGGCTGCCGGAGGAGAGTTCGGACTTTATCCCTGAAGATATTCCTATAGACGTAGTCTACGAGGACGGCGATATCCTCGTTATAAACAAGAGCGCGGGCTATGCGGTGCACCCGACTAAGGGCAAGCCGAGCGGCACGATAGCAAACGGCCTTATGAAAAAGCTGTCGGACGAGGGGAAGTCATATAAGATAAGATTCGTCAATCGCCTTGATATGAACACCTCGGGACTCCTTATTATAGCAAAAAATCCGCACGCTCAGGATAACCTTGCCAAGCAGATGCAGCGTAATGAAGTATCAAAAAAATACCTTGCCGTCGTAGAGGGCATAATGACGGGCGAGGGCTGTATTGACAGCCCTATAGGAAGACCCGACAAGCGCGAGGTTGAGAGATGGATACTCGCCGAAAAAGACGGGGGACAAGCCTCGGTTACGCATTATAGCGTAATAGATAATTTCGAATACAGACATAAACTTAAGTGGGGATATGAGGAGAAGATAATCGAGGGCTACAGCCTGTGTGAACTCAGGCTCGAGACAGGCAGAACACATCAGATAAGAGTACATCTGGCTTCAATCGGACATCCCGTCGCGGGTGACCATCTTTATTACCGCGGCGACCCTTTCGAATACAGAAGACTCTATGGAGACGACAGACCGCCGCTTACGGGGGACAGGGCTTCGAGGATGGAGCCGGGCTCCGAAATCGTATCGGATATAATAAAAAGACAAGCGCTTCATGCATACAAGCTCGAGTTTTCACATCCGGCTACGGGCGAGAGGCTGAGTTTAACGGCTGAGCTCCCGAAAGATATGAAAAAGGCGCTCGAAGCTATTGGTTATACCGGAGAGTATAAAAAAGCGTTTACAAAAATATACCGATGAGCAATGCTCCTAAAACGATTTTAGCACTATGGCGGATAATAAGAGCAGCGGCAGTTAAGCGCCTAAATAAGCTCGCAAAGCTCGTCGACGAGCGACGAGAATGTTTCAAGAGCCGCTCTTACCGGTTCGGGTTTACTCATATCTACGCCGGCTATCTTAAGGGTTTCGACCGCATAATCGCTCGAGCCCGCGCCGAGAAAGCGGATATAGTCATTAACGGCGGCGCTTCCCTCAGAAGCTATCCTACCGGCGATAGCTGTAGCTGCCGAATATCCCGTGGCATATTGGTATACATAAAAATCATTATAGAAATGCGGGATTCTCGACCATTCATAGCGTATGTATTCATCTTTTTCGATTACGGAACCGTGATATTCCGAATTAAGTCTCTCGTAGGTATCGCAGAGCCATTCGGAGGTAAGCGTACCGCCGTTTTCAACTTCACTGTGAGCGAGGTTCTCGAACTCCGCGAACATAGTCTGCCTGAACACCGTGGCTCTGAACTGCTCGAGCAGGTCATTGATGAGATATTTTCGCATTTCGGGGTCTTTCTCTTCCTTTAACAGGTACTTAATGAGAAGAACCTCGTTAACCGTGGAAGCAACCTCGGCGGTAAAAATGGAATAATCGCCGTAAATATAAGGTTGTGTTTTTCTGGTGTAATAGGAGTTCATGGAGTGACCCATCTCGTGAGCGAGAGTGAATACGTCGGTGAGAGTGCCGCTGTAGTTTAGCATTACGAACGGTTTTGAAAGATATGAACCGAAAGAATATGCCCCCGAGGTCTTACCCTCATTTTCATATACGTCAACCCAATTGCCGTCCGCGGTTCCCTCGGTGAACACATCTATATATTCTTCCCCTAAAACGGACAGACCGCGCTTGCAGATTTCGACCGCCTCTGAATACTCAATATCTTTTTTAGGGATATCAACGAGAGGGACATAGACATCGTACATTTTTAGCGAGTCGACACCGAGGATTCTCTTCCTGAGGTTGAGATACTTATGTAAGGCGGGCAGGAATTCATGAACTACCGTAATTAAATTATCGTAAACCTGCTCGTCTATATTGTTGGCTCCGAGCGCGTGAGCTCTTGCGGAGGAATAATTCCTGAGCCTTGCATTGGTGCAGGCCTTTTTGACGCTGTAATTGTAGTTCGTGGCGAGAGTATTGATGAGACTCTTATACTCCTCATATATATTGGTGAAAGCATTTTTTCTGACTTCTCTGTCTCGGCACTGCATAAATGATATGTAGTTTCCGTGCGTAACGGGAGTGATGTTGCCGTTCTCGTCTTTAATTTCACCGAAGTTCAGCTCCGCATTGTTTAACATCTTGAAGATATCTTTTGTGGCGGCTGTAACCTCGGACATCTGAGCCATAATGTTTTCTTCTTTTTCGGAGAGTATATGGGCTTTTTCTCTCATTATATCCTCAATTGCGAACCCATACAGACCGAGGTCGGGGTTTTTTGCGAGCCATGACTTCAGTTTGTCTTCGTCCGCCTCAAGAAGCTCCGGAAGAAAAAATGCGGTATTCGCCATTATTTTTGAGACGGCGGAGCCCGCCTTATCGTCCATCTCGACGTATTTTGTAATCCTGTTATCCTCGTCTTTTTTCTGATGGGCATAGATCATACAGTGCTCGATTTTGCAGTGAATTTCGTCTTTCATTTTTAGCGCCTCAAGCAGGGTATCGGGAGATTCGGTCAGTCTTCCCCTGAAGCGCACCGCGAATGATTCGGATTCCGATATGCACCAATCTATATCCTTATACCAGTCGTTCTCATCCGGAAACATGGATTCGATATTCCACTTGTATTTAGCGGGAATATCACTTCTGTTTTTTAGCTTTTCAGACATAATTGCCTCCATACATTTTTTGTGATAGAATTGATGTGATAATTGTAACATAACGCGAGGGGAATATAAAGTGGAAAGAAAAGAGTTATATGAATTGATAGATATCGAGAGCGCGGCGGATTTCAGTTATTTTGAAAACCTGGCGGCTCTCATTGAGTGCGATGAAGAACTTGAATATGAGGACGTAGCGGAGCTTATCGCGTCAGCGGATATGCTTAAGTTGGCCGAGCTTCTTGACGACTATTTCGAAGAGATAACGGAGTATATTCCCGCCGCGGAGACGGAGGTATTCACCGTGTTTGAGAATATCAGGCACAGCCTCGTCGGTATGGCAAGAAACGCGACAGATGAGTCGATTACGGCGAGGCTCGCCGAGGAGATAGAGAGATTCAGGCGCTGGTACTCGATTGACAGCAGAGTATATGTGAAACAGGGCGGCGAATCCGTCGCAAGAATCCATACTCTTAGGGATGCTATATTGATTTCAAGGCTCGAACGCATAGACGGGAGCACGAACGAGTACGATTTCACAGAGACGCGGGAATATGAGCTCGAAGAATATATAATGAGTTTTGCCGATATGCTCGCGCTTGCGGAGGGGGAAGCCGAATATGATGAAGACAGCGACGGGCTTTAAGCGAAAATAGAGAAAAAGATGTTTAACGCTAACTGATAACATAGGCTATATGCAAGCGGCGGGCTTTAGAGCGTTTCGTGAAGATAAGGAGCCGGCTGCAGCCCGTTTCTTGAAGAACGGATGTAATACTATACAGGTCTGTGAGGGATTTAAGAAAGTTGTGATACTTATGGAAAGTGATAAAAATATCAGCGAAAAAAAAGACGCTGCCGGAGTCAATTCAGATAAAAAGAGCCGCCCGATAGGATTCATGGACTCAGGCGTCGGCGGGCTTTCGGTGCTGAAAGAGGCAGTAAGAATACTCCCCAATGAGGACTTCATATACTACGGCGATTCTAAGAATGCCCCCTACGGCAACAAGTCGAAGCAGGAGATAAAGAGACTGACCTTCGAGGCGGTAGAGCACCTGCGTCAAAAGAATGTTAAGGCTCTTGTCGTGGCATGCAATACAGCGACCGCTGCGGCAATCAGGGCGCTCAGATTAAAATATAACGACATTCCTATAATCGGGATTGAGCCGGCGGTGAAGCCGGCTGTAATATGCAGCCGGGGCGGCAGGATAATCGTTATGGCGACAGCTATGACGGTCAGACAGCCGAGATTCAAAAAACTCATAGATACCTATAAGGACGAAGCGGATATAGTGCCGCTTGCCTGCGAGGGACTGATGGAGTTCGTAGAATACGGCAACTTCGACAGCAATATATTGAACGGATATCTGCAGAAGAATCTTTGGCCTCTGCTCAGTGAAAACACCGAGTCAATTGTGCTCGGCTGTACGCATTATCCGTTTCTGATACCGCAGATCAGGGAGTTCCTCGGCAGCAGGGACATAATGCTGATAGACGGCTCCAAAGGGACGTCGTCGCAGCTAAAAAGGCGACTGAAAGAAGAGGGACTCCTAAGAGAGGGAAACTGTAAGGGCAGAATAACAATCGAAAACTCTTCGGAGAATCCCTTTATGACGGAGCTTTCGGAGAGACTTCTAAATATGGAAATTGATTAAAAAATAAACGCCGTTAAGCATTAAACAGGCTATGAGCAAGGCTATTAAACAGGTATATTAAAATGACATTCATACAGGAGTTTTTTAGAATTTATGATAGAGCTATAAGCGGGGGAATATGCTCGTTCACTCAGACCGGTATCACTAAAGACGATTTCACGAGATTGTGCACAGATTCGGAGTTCGCGCTCAGCGAGGAAGCCGTCAGGAGAGCCTGCCTCGCTATGGAGGCGAACGGAGATGAGACGGAATTACTCGTAAGGCTCGCGAGGGGGGAAAGCAGGTGAGAGCAGTCGGTATAATAGCCGAGTATAACCCGTTTCATAACGGGCATGGCTATCAACTGAAAAAGGCAAAAGAAATATCCGGCGCGGACT
>JBHAFL010000014.1:0-4067 GCA_041856085.1 Anaerovoracaceae bacterium
GAAGGGCGCATATATGCTGGGAGCTGAAGATCGAGAAACTATGCTTCGATAAATACTGTACCTGTTTCGGCAGGTACAGGTTACATACAATCATTCGTTCCGAAAAATTCTATGGAATTTCTGATAATTCTGGTTGAAAAATTCGGTTTGAAATGATATATTAAACAGACTTAAATTGGTGTCGTGTGACACCAGCGGCTCCACAAGGGAATGAACTGTATTTCCTGTCATTCCGCATAACGAGCAGATACATAGTGACATTAGATTGTACTTGCAACGTCCGCCAAAAATCGAACGGCTTGCTAAAATCGAGCCAATCGGACGACGTGAAATCCCTCTGAATTAGCTATCACAGCATAGTATCAGATGGGATTGGAAATGGTGAAAAACCCAGTATTTCCAAGCATTTTTTAGCATCAGGTGTCACTTCCCGATGACTAATCGGGTCTACTCCTAAGCGGCAAATGGCGGTTCGATTCCGCCAGGGGATACCAATAATTGAGAGCCGACGTTCCTTGAATCAAAGGGTCTCGGCTCTTTTTTCAGCTTATCACATATTTTTTTGCGGAAGCTTAGGGCGCTAAGCTATCTATATTCGGTGACTTATTATCGCGTATTATGCTATGATTCTGTTTCTTCGGCTCTGATAACGGACGGGCAAAATCGTTTTTTGAAATTAACGCTCCGATGTTCCCCGCCGCCTGCGCCTGTCGCTGACCGCTATACGAAATAATCAGGAGGTCTTTAATGTTAGATGATATGATAGCATCTATCGACGACGGATATTACCTCATAGAGAGTTCCAACGGTCAGGCAGACCTGACGGGCGAGTTTATGTTCGGCGTTTCTCTGGGCTATGAAATCAAAAAAGGCAAGCTGGGGCGTGCGCTTCTCGATACGACAGTCTCGGGTATAGCTTTTGAAATGCTAAAGACCGTGGATATGGTTTCCGATAATATATGCTGGTCATCGAGCGGTTTCTGCGGCAAAAAACAGCTGATACCTGTCGGAATGGCAGGTCCTGAAATGAGATGCCGTATTATGATAGGAGGAAGATAAGATGAGCGAGTTAAAAAATATCTCTCACACAGCTATTGATTTGCTAAAAAATTCAGGAGTAAAAAAATATGCGTTCAGTTTGTCGGAGAATGAAAAGCGGGAGTTCAATGCTGAGGACAATTCTTTTTCTCTTTTTAGAACGACTTTCGGTCAGAGCTTTTCGCTTTCGGTTTTCATAGACGGCAAAAAAGGCTCGTCATCGGGCAATGATTTAACCTCGGAGGGGCTCAAAAAAACAGTCGATGACGCAATCTCGGGCGCGGTTTCCTCTTCACCCGATGAAGCTAACGATATCGCAGAAAAGCAAGAGCCCGCGATGTTCAGCTATGGCCCTTTTGAGGCGGATATGGAAAAACTCTATGACAGGGTTTCCGAGAGTTTCGATGAAATTGCGGAAGACTTCCCGAAAATCAAATTGATGCAAACCGT
This sequence comes from Anaerovoracaceae bacterium, assembly GCA_041856085.1. Classification (GTDB taxonomy): domain Bacteria; phylum Bacillota; class Clostridia; order Peptostreptococcales; family Anaerovoracaceae; genus RUG754. Next base: position 1,489 of record JBHAFL010000014.1, read on the forward strand.
CGCCGCGCATAATAGGGTTCACCGAATCTACCTGAACTCTAACGGTACAGAGTTTGAGAATTTCGACGGCGTTTATTCCGTATCATACCAGTTTGCCGGAAATGACGGTGAAAATACCACGGGGATTTTCGGCGGCTCTGTTTATATGAAAAATCTCGAGCAGCCCGTTTTGTCTCAGGGGCTTCTGCGCAGGCAGTTTGAGGATGCCGAAAAAAGCCTGATAACCTATCCTATCGACGGTAAATTCGAGGGCGATATCATTCTGACCCCTTACGCTCTCGCGGAATTCGGCGGCTTCCTCATTGAGAATTTTTTGTCGAGCGGCGTAATTATGGACGGTACGAGCCTTTGGCTTGATAAGATTGGTGAAAAAGTCGTGAGCGACAAGGTAGATATACATCTTTTAACGAGCGATGAGCGGCTTGCACTCTGCGACTTCTATACGGGCGACGGATACAGGGCGGAGAACGTGTCCTTAATCGAAAAGGGCGTGCTGAGGTCTCATCTTCTCAGTCTTTATGCGGCAAAAAAGACGGGTCGCCCCGTAACGAAGAACTCCGGCGGCATCTTCGAAGTGGCTGCGGGAGATTCCGACCTCGAGGATATGATAAAGTCGATAAAACGCGGGCTGATAGTAAGCGGTTTCTCCGGCAGTATGCCGGGTGCGAACGGTGAGTTTTCGGGCGTCGCAAAAAACAGTTTTTACATAGAGGACGGCGAAATCAAGGGCGCGGTTATGGAAACGATGATAAGCGGCAACCTCGTCGATATGTTCGCCAATGTAACCGCCGTTTCGTCCGAGCAGATTTCGGACGGCGCTATGCTTATACCTTATATGGCTACAAGCGGCATCACAATTTCGGGCAAATAGCATAAAAATCACACCCTCTCCCGTCCGGGTGTGATTTTTATGTAACTCAGTTTACCGTCGTTGGTGTGTATCAGCCTCTCCCGTCCGGGTGTGATTTTTATCTTATCTCTACCGGATATTTTCGCTGAAATCATTTATATTTCGCTTATTTATATTTGTCAGGCGTATTCTTAGCGTGTATTGACCGACTTTTTGGATATTGAATCATTTGCTGTGTATTGACTGGCTTGTCGCATATTAAATCATTTGTCGTATATTGACTGAATTATCGCATATTGAATCATTTTTTGTATATTTATTGACTTATCGCGAGGTATATTTTGTTTATTTTCATTCAAATGCTCTCAACTCACGAGGAAAGGTTGAAATTCGAGGAACTTTACTTTAGGTACAGGGAGCTTCTTTATAAAATTGCATACAATATTCTCGGTAACGAAACCGATGCGGAGGACGCCGTGCAACAGGCTTTTTTGTCTATAATCGAAAATTTCGATAAAATTTCAAAAAATTCTAAAATCGATTGTCCCAAAACCAAGGCGTTTTGCGTTATAGTATTAGAGAGGAAAGCGCTCGACATATTGAGGGAGCGAACCAGACACCCTGAAACCGAGCTATCAGACGATGCTGCGGGCATCGGAATCAGGGAAGATCTGAAAATGGATTTAGAGAACGCGGTCGCCTCTCTTCCCGCGAAATACCGACAGTATATACTGCTGCGCTATGATATGGGGTTTAATGTAAAAGAGATATCGGAGATTCTCGGCGAAAAACCCGATACCGTAAGGAAAGCCCTTTATAGGGCAAGGCAAAGGCTAAAAGAGATGTTGGAGGGCTACGAACTATGACAAAAAATATTACTGATAGAGAGCTCCGGCAGGCTGCCGCCTCGGTACGCGACTCGCTTCTGAAAAGCGTTGAGGAAATGGAAGCGCCCGAGCACAGCTTTTCGGCTGAATCGGAAACAGCTATGCTCCGTGTGGCTGCGGATATCCCTAAACGTCAGGTCCGCAAAGCCTCTCACATCATTCTCCGCAAGGCTGCCTGTGTGGCTCTGGTTTTCTTAATCGGTACGGGTTCTTTGCTGACGTTTAACGAGGACGCAAGGGCGGCGGTATACAGTTGGATTCGTATTATTAGGGAAAACGAAAAACGAATCGATTATCTTTACAACTTTGAAGATATAAGTATGCTAAATTCAGAAATTGCGCTTGACTATGTTCCTGAAGATTTCATAGAGAAAAAAGTCTTCAAAAACAATGCTTCCATTGTTTTGTTATTTGAAGATACCCGCTATGATAAGGGGTTCGTTATAAACCTTGTTGACTTGAGTTCTATTGACATTCTCTCCTTACACGATTATCAGGATAATCTTGAAGAAGTTTTGATAAATGGTATTAAAGGTGATTTTTATCCTTCTTCAAAAGAATCCGACACAAAAACGTTAATCTGGATAATTGAAGAGAAAAATATTGCTGTTAGCATTAACGGCAATCTCCCAAAAGATGAAATAGTAAAAATTGCTGAAGGTATTATTATAAAGTAGGTTTTGCTTTGGAGTCACTACAAACGGGGGTGCGGACAAAAACCTGGACACATATAGGGCTCTGAAAGGAGTCAATGATGTATTCAGAAGAACAGAGAACAAAGGCACTGCATGTTTTTCATCAGATAGGATCTGTTACAGATACGGTACGTCGACTTGGTTATC
>JBHAFL010000015.1:0-13314 GCA_041856085.1 Anaerovoracaceae bacterium
GACTCTCAGAGAAGCGCAGAAAAACCCCGAAAAATATAAGGGACTTATGGTAAGGGTGGCGGGCTATATGGCGTATTTCACAGAGCTCGATGTAAGCGCGCAGGAGGCAATAATATCCAGAACCTCGCACCTGGATTCGGAAGAAACCGGTGAATGAGGTGAGCCGATATGTGCGATAAAAATATTAAGGCCCTGATAGGTGCGATTCAGCGATTTTCAACAGAGGACGGCCCGGGTATCAGGAGCACGGTGTTCATAAAGGGCTGCCCGCTAAAATGCAGATGGTGTCACAACCCGGAGCTGATTGACTTCCGGCAGGCAATAATAAGATTGCCGAACAGCTGCATAAAATGCGGCTGCTGTATAGGAGAATGTCCTAACGGGGCAATATACCTAAGCAAAGAAAATCTAATTGAAATAGAGCGAAAAAAATGTGACTTATGCATGAAATGCACGGAGATTTGCTATGCAAAATCGCTAAACCCCGTAGCAAAAGAGATGACGGCGGAGGAGGTTGTGGATATCGTCGCTCAGGATAAGGGCTTCTACGAACATACCGGCGGTGGAATGACGATATCGGGGGGCGAGATGCTGTCGCAGCCGCTCTTCAGCGAAGCGGTCATAGACCTTGCGGCGGCAAAGGGAATCAACGTTTGCATTGATACTTCCGGCTACGGCGACGGTGAAGCGCTGCTCGGAATGGCATTAAGAAAAAACGTTACAGATATCCTATTCGACATTAAATCGCTCGACGATAAGGTTCATTTTGAATACACCGGCGTGTCGAACGAGTCTATTATCAGAAACTTGCTCAGGCTTGCAGCGAACGATACCGTCAAAAAAAAGATTATTTTACGTATGCCTTTAATTTCGGGGGTGAACGATTCGGAGCAAATAATTGACCGCACGGCAGCTCTAATAGAAAAATACGGATTTGAAAAGCTGACGCTTCTTCCGTATCACAGCCTCGGCTTATCGAAAAAACGTAATATCGGAGAGAACGTCGAGCGGTTTAATAAGCCGGACGAAAAGCGGCTTGAAGAAATAAGAAAAAAACTCCAAAAATCAGGTATTAAATCGGAAATATCGGGAAAGGCATAGCGCCTGACCCGATATTTGTATTTATGAGCAAAATAATCAAATATTATTGCAATATAATCGCCGTATTTGTACAAACATTAACGAACTTTTGTAGTAAAATAACCGATATAAGGAAAATATCACGTATCAGTGATGAAAAGCAATTGATAAATATTTTATTGACGGAGGGAATTTTATGAGTAAAGCAGAAGTATTCGAAAAGGCTAAGCAGTCTATCATTGAAGCAGATGAAGACATGGCTATGGAAGCTTTAGCGGAAGCGGAGGCTGAAGGTCTTGATTATGTGGAACTTCTCACAGACGGCTACAGCGCCGGAATGAAAGTGCTGGGAGATCAGTTCGGAATGGGAGAAATATTCCTTCCTGAGCTGATTTTCGCTACGGAAGTAATGAAAACCGTATCCGCTGAAATCGAAGGAAAGATGGATATGTCACAGGTTCAGCAGAAGGGCACCCTGATAATCGGTACTGTAGAGGGAGATGTTCACGACATCGGCAAGGGAATAGTAGCGTCGCTTGTTAAAACAAACGGAGTTAAGGTAGTTGACCTCGGAAGAGAGGTTCCTGCACAGAACTTTGTTGACGCCGCTATCGAGCATAATGCGGAGTTTGTAGGTTCATCAGCGCTTCTTACGACGACAATGACTGTCCAGAAAGACATTGAAGAGGCTCTTAAGGCTGCCGGAGTACGCGACAAGGTTAAGACAATGGTAGGCGGAGCGCCGGTAACGGGACGCTGGGCAGAGAAAATCGGTGCGGATCAATACTGTGAGGACGCTTCCGATACGGTGAACTTCATAATGGACTGGATTGCAAATAACTGAGTCATCAGTCAGTTTTTTCCTACAGATTTGGAACGGAGGAACTAATGGGAAAGAAATTCATTTATGATAATGATATGCTCGGGTACCATGTGCTGAAGAACGAAGACCTTGACGCAATCCACGAAGCTACGCTTGATTTGATGTCAACATACGGTGTTCAGATGCACGGTAAAGAAGCTCTCGACATTCTTGCCGGTGCGGGCTGCGAGGTCGACTATTCGACAGACAGGGTAAAGTTTCCGCCCGAGCTTGTAAACAAGGCGATTGAGAGCTGCCCTGCCGAGATAACATTGTGCGGAAGAGACCCCAAGAACGACACTGTTCTCGGCGGAAAAAAAGTATGCTATAAGAACTTCGGAACGGGCGTATTCATCTTTGACCCATATACAGGAGAAAGGCGTGAGTCGACTAAGGAGGATCTCGGGAATGTCGCAAGGTTCGTGGACGCAATTCCTGAGATTAACTGCTTTTCAATAGCGGTAACGGCGGGAGACGTGAACCAAAAGGTAAGGTCGCTGCACGAAGCGGAGGTCGTACTGAACAACCTTACGAAAAATTTCGCGCATGACCTTGAGGGAGTTAAAAATACTCAGAGATTTATCGATATGGCGGCAGAGATTCAAGGCGGCTATGATAAACTCAGGGAGAGACCTATAATTGCAATGGGAGCTTGCCCGAACAGCCCGCTTGAGGTAAACGAAAATGAAACATCAATAATAATTCTTTCGGCAAGACACGGTCTTCCGATTGATATTCTGTCTATGGGGCTTTGCGGAGCAACCACGCCGGCTACGATGGCGGGGACGCTCGTTTGCACTAACGCGGAGATTCTTTCGGGAGTCACCCTCGCTCAGATTATCAACCCGGGTAATCCTATCCTCTACGGTACGTCGACTACCATTATGGATATGAAGACCGCACAGTCGCCTGTCGGCGCGCCGGAGCATGCCATGTGCTCTGCGGCGGTTGCACAGATTGGACATTACTACGGCATACCGACCAATGTCGGCGGCACTTAGGCGGACAGCAAGTGCTTCGATGTACAGCTCGGACATGAAAAGACTATAACAAACGTCATACCTGCAATGGCGGGTTCAAACCTGATATACGGAATGGGTATGATGGAGATGGGTATGACAATGAGCTATGAGATGCTGCTGTGTGACGCGGAATTCACAAGGATGTCGAGGAGACTTGCCTACGGAATTCCGGTAAACAAGGAAACCCTTGCGCTGGACGTAATCAAGGAGATCGGTCCGGCGAATAATTATCTCGCTCATAAGCATACCAGACAATTTATGAGACAGGAGCTGTCCACAACACAGTTTATCGATCGTACGCAGAGAGAAACTTGGGAGAGAAAGGGCGCTAAGACTATGACGGAGGCCACTCGTGAAAAGGTTCTCGATATACTCGAGAACTATAGACCTGAGCCGCTTCCAGAGGGTGTTAAGAAGAGGATTCATGACATCGTTACGGAGGGCGAGGAGGAGGCCGAGGAGCTCGCAAAGTTCAATGCAAGCAAGCGATAAATATTTGCTTACTAAATTAAGAAAGGAACATACAAAATGGGTGAAAAAAAATTCTTTACCCGTATGGGTGACGGCTCTGTAGTATATATGACGGAAGCCGAAATCCGTGCGGATATGAAAGAGGGTGTGGAGGACGCCGTCAAAAGAGGCAAAATCGACCCTATCTCAGATGAAGACTTTGAGCGTCTTTATGAGATAATCACTATGCCCGGCAATGTTGTCGGTGTTGAACCCGGCAAAGAAATCGTACTGACAAACGATTCAGGCGGATATAAGATTAATGTTAAATCGCAGGTTCCGCTTCCGAAAGAAATGGAAACATTGCTCTACGAGAGATGTCTCGGCTGCGATTCGGTTGACGTCGGTAATACGGATTATAACTATAAGACGGCTAAGGGCGTCGCGAAAAGGGAAGCCGGAGCACTGAAGCAGGCTCTTAACGTAACTACGATGCCTCTCTTCTACGGAGCGATGCCGGATATGGGATTCTACACACAGCCTGACGGGCCGGTAGGCAACTGGGCGACGCTTCTGCCCGACGGTAAAATTATGGAAGCATTGGAAGCTCAGGAGCAGGCTGTAGAGCATTCGGTTAAGGATATCACTTTTGTAGCGGATCAGATGTATGATGTAGGTGCGGACGGAATCAACCTCGATACCTGCGGAGCATCCGGAGACGCTGACTTCTTGGCAGCCCTTAAGGCATGCGAAGCTATCACGACGAAATATCCCGATATGGGAGTTGAGATAGGAATGGCGGGTGAGTTCGTACTCGGAATGCACGGAAAACTGAAATATGACGGTAAACGCCTCGCGGGTTTATATCCGCATGACCAGGTAAAATTAGCGGAAAAAGCCGGAGCAAGCATTTTCGGATTGGTGGTAAATACTAACTGCAATAAATCATTTCCATGGAATATGGCAAGGGTAATCACTTTCGTACAGGCTTGCACCAAGGTTGCTAACATTCCGGTACACGCAGACGTAGGAATGGGCGTATGCGGCGTGCCGATGGTTGAAATTATGCCTTCTGATGTTATTTCAAGGGCGGACAAGGCACTGGTTGAACTCGGTAAGATAGACGGGTTCTAGGTAGGCGTAGGTGATCCGTTAGGGCAGGAAGCTACTCACGCGATTTGCGCAGGCATGGGAGGAGTACGTACGGCAGGTGACCTCGTACTCAGAATGCAGTTGGCAAAGAAGATGAAAATCAATGAAGCGAAGCAGTATGTAGCGTCTAAGCTCGGCGTCAGCGTGGAAGAATTATGCGACGTGGTTACAATGTCCGAGGTAAGAGCCGACTTAGGTCTCGGACTCTGCCATGTGGAGCCGTGCAGGGAAGAAAACAACGGTATGGCGGCTAAGTTCAGAATCGCAGAAATTTTAGACATAAAGATCAACTCCGTTGAAAGGTTCAAGGAGAGATCAGGGCTGAAATAAGGTTCGCAGGCTCAGCAGCTACCAAATCAGATTAGTGTTATTACAAGCGGGTGGCAGGTCAAGGAGATTTGCCACCCCGTTGTTATTTTTATACGGTTATGAATAGTGAAATAATAAGAATAAGTGAAAAAAGAGTTCATGAGATTGCAGAGAGGGCTTTTATTTCTACCTGCGGGCTTGGTTCGGCGACATCAAAAAAACATCTGAAAATGCTGGAACATGGGCTAAAAACGAGGGACTCCGGCATGTCGGGAATAGATATAAGAGCTATAGTCGGTTACTACGGACCCGAGGTGTTTGACGGCGGCAAAATAAAAATCGGAGAAGCTGAGCTGAGCTGCAACTACTTCAGCAGAATACCGCGGGAATATGTAGAGGGCATATATATATATATGCTTACTGCCGGAGAATGTCTGTTTGAGTCCGAGGATAAGATAATGGAATTTTTGTTTGCGGATATATGGGGAACCTCCTATGTGGACGCCGGCACGGAAGCTCTAAAAGAGGATTATATTATTCCCGATATGAAGAAGCGCTGCAAAGATAAAAAAATACATCTGTCCAAAGAATTCGGACCCGGATATTTCGGCATGTTTGTTGGACAGACTAAAGAATTTGAAAAAATACTTGAAAACGAGAAAATAGGTGTTAAAGTTAAAGACAGCGGAATGATGATACCTCAAAAAAGCTGTGCGGGCATATATTTTTGCCTGAACAATAAGATTGCGGACGAGCCGGAATGCGCGAAGTGTATGGGAAATCCGGCAGGCTGTAATTTTTGTGAGATAAAGAAGAGAATGAAAGAAAACCGGGATAAAAATATTAATATAAAGTTTTTGCCGACGAATAAGACTTATGAGGGTAAACCGCTTGCGTCAGTGCTTGAATGCGCCGCGGCAGTCGGGGTAAATATAGACGGGAATTGCAGCGGAAAGGGAACCTGCGGAAAATGTAAGGTTCTTGTGGAGAGAAGCGACGGACGTAAAGAAAAGCTTCTCGCGTGTTCGAGCGAGCCTGAAAACGGTATGACGGTCACAATTCCCGAGGCTGAAACCACTGCGCAGAGAAAGCAAAAATTAGTGACTCTGCCGCAGGGATTTTTACCGGATAAGCGCAAGGGTTACGGAATTTCGGTTGACATAGGCACTACGACGGTTGTCGTAATGCTTTGGAGTCTTGAAAACGGTGAAATGGTGGATATAAACGCATTCACCAATCCGCAGGGGGTCTACGGCGCTGATGTAATTTCGAGGATTCAGTTTACAATTGAACAGGAAACCGGGCTTGAGAAACTCCATAAATCGGTCATAGACTCGATAAGAAACGAAGTGGAAGCATTTATGTCAAAACACGGCATAGATGAGAGCGAAATCAGGGAATATGTGGTTGCAGGAAACACCACTATGTCTCATCTCTTCCTCGGTGTGAGTCCGAGAAGCCTCGCAGTGGCGCCGTTTAGTCCCGCATTTAAGGGAACAATTCAAAAAACCGCTTCAGATTTGGGGCTTTCAGGCGGGGAGAACTGTATGGTTAAACTTATTCCGAATATCGCAGGACATGTCGGCTCTGACATAACGGCAGGCATAATCACGACGGACTTGATGAAGAAAGAAAAGGGTCACTTGTTCATAGATATAGGCACAAACGGTGAAATCGTATTCAGCGGAAACGGTGTAATCGCATGCTGCTCTACAGCGGCGGGGCCGGCTTTCGAGGGGAGCTCCGTCGAAAAGGGAATGCGTGCGGCAAGAGGTGCAATCGAGAGAGTTTACATCAAAGACGAGGGGATATCCATTGAAGTAATAGGAGACGCCGAGCCTATAGGCATCTGCGGCTCGGGTATAATCGACTGTATAGGAGAGATGGTCAGAATCGGGATTATCGACAGGACAGGAAAGCTGCTGTCTCCCGAAAAGCTGAGAAAAAAGGGTATAAGCGAGAATATAATAAGCAGCATAACAGAAGAGGACGGAGCTTACAGCTTGCTTCTTTACAGAAGCGATTCGGGAGAAGAAATAAGCATTTCACAGAAAGACGTGAGAGAGGTTCAGCTTGCGAAAGCCGCTATATCCGCGGGCATACATACGCTCATGAATTTCGCCGGAATGAAAGAGAGCGAAATTGAGAAAATATCCATAGCCGGAGCTTTCGGCTCATATATCCGAAAAGAATCTGCGATAAACTGCGGCTTAATCCCGAAAGTTTCAAATGACAAAATCTTTTCATTGGGCAATTCTGCGGGAATCGGGGCATCTATGGCGCTTCTCTCCGAAAAGGCATTTGACGAAACGGTGAAAATATCCTGTGAAATAGAGCATATCGATCTCGCAATGAGAGATGATTTTCAAGACATATATATGACTGCAATGAGGTTCTGAGATGAAAGTTGCCATTATAGGAGGGAAATTACAAGGTACGGAGGCATGCTACCTCGCCAAGGCGGCGGGTATGGAGAGTATTTTGATAGATATTAACCCTGCGGCTCCGGCAGCGGGGCTCAGCGATTGTTTTATCGCGGCCGATGTTATCGCAAGGGACAGTAATGCGGTTAAAGCTATGCGGACGGCGGATTTTGTCCTGCCGGCAAACGAAAATGACGCTCTCCTTAAGGCTATCGCAGATATATGCGCCGAGTATAAGCTGAAGCTTGCGTTTGACCCTGAGGCATACGAGATAACCAAATCAAAGATTAAATCGGATGAGCTTTTTCATAAAAACGGCATCCCCTCTCCTAAGTATTTTCCTGCGGGTAAAGCCCCATATATTCGTAAACCCGTCGGTGAATCGGGTTCGGTCGGGGTGATGAGGCTTGAAAGCGAGGAAGAATGCATCAGGCTGTCGGGAAAAAACGGGGAGACGGAATATATAATACAGGAATACATCGACGGACCGTCGTACTCGATAGAAGTAATAGGAACTCCGGGCAACTACAGGACGTACGCTATAACGGAGGTTCACGTTGATAAAGACTATGACTGCTATATGATTACCGCTCCCGTTAACATAACGGCGAAAAAGAAAGACAGGCTATCGGGAATTGCAAAAAAAATAGCGGAGCTCGTCAACCTGCATGGTATAATGGACGTCGAAGTAATTGACGACGGCGAGGAACTGAGGGTTCTTGAGATTGACGCCAGACTGCCGAGTCAGACTCCGATAGCGGTGCTGAAATCTTCGGGAGTCAATCTGTTCAGTGAGCTTGCGGATATTACCCTGTATGGAGAGTTTCGAAATAACCTGTTTAATAATTCAGACGAGGCATATGTGGTATACGAACACTATAAGAGGGAGAACGGCCTGATAATTCAGGAGGGCGAGCATATTATGAGCGCCGCGGGCTCCCTTAAGCTGCGATATGGTTTTATGGGAAGCAGAGAATCGATATCGGACTGGTGCGGTTTGGAATCCGATTTCAGGGGCATATTTATCAATTGGGGGGATACGGCTGAAGAGGTGAAAAAATGGAGAGATACACTGTTACACAGCTTGAAAGGCTGAACGAACTGAATTGTCCTGAAGCGGAGACTGACGCGGTTTTTTTTACAAAGGAAGACAGAAATAACAGTTTCCGTGCGCTTGAGAAGCAGCTTGTCAAGGCGGCGCGCGAAGACATTTCCGACCTTGTCAATAACAGACGCATAACTAAATCTGCGAAAGTTGGGAAAGTAATGTCGGAGTGGCTTAACAGGGAGGGTTTTACAGAGGTAAAAACGCCAACTATTATTTCACGCGAGGCGCTGAAAAAAATGACTATCGGAGAAGATAATCATTTATCCGAGCAGGTTTTTTGGCTTGACGGCAAGCATTGTCTGAGGCCAATGCTTGCACCGAATCTATATGTGGAGATGAGGGAACTCCTAAGGATAATCAACTCTCCGGTCAAGATATTCGAAATGGGCTCATGCTTCAGGAAAGAATCGCAGGGAGCGCAGCATCTGAATGAGTTTACTATGCTGAACTTAGTCGAGCTTGCACTGGTGCCCGAGGGCGGGCAGCTTGAAGAACTTCACAGATTAGCGGAGACTGCAATGCGTGAGATGGGCATTCCGAAGTCGGAATATGAAATAGTTACGGAGGATTCCGCCGTATACGGAAGCACATTCGATATCGAGGTAAACGGAATGGAGGTTGCTTCAGGCTCTTACGGCCCGCATTTTCTTGACCCGGAGTGGGGAATCTTCGATACATGGGTAGGAATCGGGTTCGGAATAGAGCGACTTGCAATGGCGATTGACAAAGGGAGGAATATAAAGAGATATGGCAGAACTCTCTCTTTCCTGGACGGTGTGCCGCTTAATATTTAGGAGCGATTATGACAAGGCTTAGGAGCGAATGGATTGAACATATGACTTCGGGTATGGAGGCATATAACAAAAAACTTGTATGCCGTGCCGGTATTGATTTGTCGGGACTCATACTCACAGCTTACGGTAAAGACGAAAAAGAGCTTGATACCGCAAGGCGCAGCTTAAAGGTCGGCGTAGTACCCATAACTCAGGGGCGAGGCGTTATCGCTTCGTTTTCAGAGGCGGTTGCCGCCATAATTAAGTCGGTGGGATTCGAGGCTGCGGTAGCGGATTATACAGATGTCGACGGCATATATCATCTCAAGAAAGCCGGCGCGGATATAATCTTTATGGCTGACGACGAGAGATATTTAGCTTTGAATACCATAAACGGCAGAACGGGCGAAAATGATTATTGCACCGCGCTGGGCTTTATCTGTGTTTTGAAAAGCATGGCTGAAATGAGAAAGCTTGATATTTCAAAAGAAAAAATCCTCGTAATAGGATATGGCAGGGTAGGAAAACAGGCGGCATCAATTCTGACAAGCCGGGCGATGAGTTTTGATTTTTTTGATAAGGACATTAAAAAGAGAAAAGAACTTGCCGAAGATTTTGGCGAAGCGAGCATCGGGATTTTGGAGTCGGAATGCGAAATAAAAAATTATCGCTGCATTTTGGATTTTACGGATGAGGGAGGTTGGCTGCGGCGGGAAGCTCTTATGGACGGTGCGATTTATTCGAGCCCGGGCGTTCCGATATCGCTTAATAAAGAAGCTCTTTTGGCATTGCAAAATGACGCCGTATATGATAATCTTGAAATCGGGACGGCAATGATGCTTGCCGAAACGATATTTAACATTGATAAATAATAAGGGGTGCGGATCGTATGGATCGCCGAGACTCTAAATCTCGGTAGCCGGGTGAGACTCCCGGGCACCTCGCCAGGAAACTATGGCTGACGACACTAAAAGATATTACAGAAAAAATGTGGAGCTTTTCGTTCTCCTCGATAAGATGAGGCTGTGGCCGGCTCGCAGCGGTATGCTGCACGGCATACGAACAATAGAGAATTGCGGAAAGTATGATATCATCACTACGCATTGCGGCGAGGAACTCAGAATATATAATTCCAGAAATTCCCGTGCCGCAAGATGGCTCAGAAACAAATGGGCGGTAAGACCGTGCCCTGAATGCAGGGTTCCCGAGTGGAAGCTCACGAAGTATTCAAAGACATTTTTCAGTGATTACGGCTCGGATTTAACTCATAAGAAGTAGCGGGAGAATAATAATGCAGCAGATTGCGCTTTATCTGTCAATAATGACAGCGTGTTATCTTTTTTCATCAATTTTAATCAGGAACAAAGAAAAATTTGCTTTTGTTTCAAATGCGACAGGTATAGCGATATACCTGCTGATTTTTGTTATGGGACTGAGAATAGGCGCTAATGAGGAAGCAATGGGCAATCTGTCCGCTATAGGCGGACAGGCTCTTATCACCATAATTATGGCGCTTGCGGGGAGCATTCTCTTCGCGTTCATCATAAGGAAGATTTTCGGATTAAACAGATATGGGCTCAGGGAGGGAAACGACAATATCAAAATAAACGAAAAAGAACTTGTATCAGATTCCGGACTCAAATCATCTATGATAACATTGGGCGACGCAATTTTCGGAATTGTCGGCGGATATTTTTTGATACCTGTTCTTTTTAAGGATATTGACCTTTTTCAGTCGGTTGCGGGCAGAAGCATAGACGTGTTGCTTTGTATTTTGCTCGGCTCTGTAGGTTTTGATCTGGGCCTTGAGGGCAATATAATTATCAAGTTCAGGTCTATCGGAATCAGGATAGTGCTTATGCCGCTGAGCGTGATTGCAGGAACCTTTGCGGCCGGAGCGATATACGGACTTTTCAGCCCCTACTCGATGAGAGAATCCGTGGCAATCTTCGGCGGTATGGGCTGGTATAGCTTCTCACCGGTTGTAATAATGGAGGCGGGGTACATTTCAGCGTCCGCCGTATCTTTTTTGCATAATATATTGCGTGAAGTGCTTTCGCTTATGTTTATTCCTCTTATTGCGGATAAGATTGGATATTTTGAAGCCGTGTCCATGCCGGGAAGTCCGGGAATGGACTGTTGCCTTCCGTCAGTTAAGAGGAGCACCAACGGTGAAATGGTGCTGTATTCGTTGTTTTCAGGGCTGATTATTTCAATTTTGATTCCCGTGTGGATGCCGCTTATAATCGGAGGTTAACTATGGTAAGGGACGAGATCATATCTATTCTTGAGTCCAATGACAATGAAGAAGCGGAGAAGCTTTTTAAGCGGGCGCGAGAGATAAGAAACCGTGAAACGGGTCAAAAAATTTTCGCCTACGGTTTCGTGTACTTTTCTACATATTGCCGAAACAACTGCAATTTCTGCTATTTCAGGAGAAGCAATGATATAGAGAGATACAGGAAGAGTGAAGCCGAGATAATAAGCCATTCGGAGGCGCTCGTCAAATCCGGCGTCAATTTGGTCGACCTTACTATGGGCGAGGATATGGCATATCATAATGAGAACTTCGAGACCGTAGCGCGCATAATAAAATATATAAAAAATGAGCTCGAAACTCCGGTAATGATTTCACCGGGAGTCGTGCCGGACAGAATAATCGACAAGCTTGCCGAGGCGGGAGCCGATTTTTTCGCACTGTATCAGGAAACTCATAACAGGGATTTGTTCGAAAAATTGAGAATCGGGCAGAGCTATGACGAGAGAATGCACGCCAAACTGTATGCAAAGGCGTGCGGTATGAAGATAGAAGAGGGATTGCTCGCAGGCGTAGGGGAAAGCTGCTCCGATATCGCCGACTCACTTCTTACTATGGGCGAGATTGGAGCGAGGCAGGTGCGAGTTATGAGCTTCGTGCCTCAGGAGGGAAGCCCTATGGAGAACTGTATGAGCCCTGAGAGAATTAAGGAACTGAAGATAATAGCGCTGATGAGAATCCTCTATCCCGACGCGCTGATTCCGGCGTCGCTTGATGTGGACGGAATAATCGGTCTTAAGGACAGAATCAACGCGGGAGCTAACCTCATAACCTCGATAATTCCTCCGTCATCGGGACTTATGGGTGTAGCTCATTCCACTATGGACGTAGACTCGGGAGGCAGAACGGTTGAAGAGGCTTCATCAATTCTAAGCGAAATGGGTCTTAGGATTGCGGCCTGTGAAGAGTTCAAGGCGTTCTTATGATTTTATTATTGACCTATACTCGACGCGCCGTTTGCATAGGTGAACAGGGCTGTCGCCGTGATTCGTCCGGATTCTTCGTCAAACATCTCGGCTGACGCTGAGATGAAGCGCCTACCGATGTGAATGACTCTCGCCTTGCAGCATAACCTGTCCCCGACCCTCATCTGTCTGAGGAATTTCACGTCCATATCGACAGTCGGACACCAGTAACCTAAAAATACGAAGATTGCGGAAGCGGCGGTATGATCCATCATAGTACCGGTAATCCCGCCGTGAAGTATTCCGACCCTGTTGCTTTCCCACGGCATAACCTCGTAGAGGACTGTCATAATTCCCTCGTCATAGTCGACAGAATCGTAGACGGGAGCGAGCATTGCGTCGACGTCGTCCGGATTATTTTCCCTCTCCGCTTTCAAAAAACGACGGAGCTCCTCTGTTTTTTCGGGAGCACATATTTTGATAAAGGAAGAGCGGCTGATTTTATCACTCATAATTTTTACCCATTTCATAATATTTGCGAGCTTCGTCAGCGGGAACCATACTTCCGCCTGTCGCCCACAGTATGTGCGTGCCTTTTCTTTTGAAGATGGCGGGACCGGTGAACGAGGCGGTCGCCGACGGCTCTATAAAAATCCCCTCGCTGTCCTTAAGCACGCTGAGGAAAGGATAGAGCTTCTCGTCGGAAATCGTGTAGCACCCCGTGAGCAGAGTGCGCATGAGGGCGCCGACGAGCCTTGAAGCCCTGCCGACCGCGAGACCGTCCGCCGCAGTCTTGCCGTCAAGTCCGATATCTGCGCAGGAAATCTTGTCATTAAGACCCGAGATGAGGCCGAGCGTCATACAAGGAGCATGTGTGGGTTCAGCAAAAAATACCTGCACGTTTTCACCGAAA
>JBHAFL010000016.1:0-9039 GCA_041856085.1 Anaerovoracaceae bacterium
ATATGAAATAACTGAACGGCAACTGCTGCCGCAGCCTTTCATCACTTGACGCTATACGCCTCGCTTAAACCTGCCGTAATATAATTACGCGACTGACATCCGCATTCATGTCACTTGCCGGGCTCCATAATATGAGTGCATCTCACGGTGAAACGAATACAAAAAAAATTAAGGACTCTGAAATGACTTAGGGCTATAAGCCCGAAGATTTCTTTCAGAGTCCGTTTTTTATATGAGTAAGCCGATATGAGCTGCCCGAACGAGGAAAGACGGAAGTGATATCCTGCCGCGTAATCAATATGCTTTAGGTTTACTACTTAAAGTATCGGCAGCTTCTGGAGGATAATCGTGAAGATTACCATACCGAAGAGTGCGAACGGATATGTCGCACCGTAGCCGGCGCCGGGGTCGTCCGATCCTACGGCGTCGGTTGCCGCGCCGAGCCCCGGAGTCGAGGTCATACCGCCGCAGATAGCGCCTGACAGCATTATCCAGTTGATGTTAAATACATATCTTCCTACGAGGAAGCCTGCCATAATCGATATGGCGCCTACCGCAAGAGATTCGACTGCGAGTACCGCTCCCGAGCTCATTATCGCGTCTATTGCGCCGTAGCCGTAGTTCAAGCCCACTATCGCGAGAAAAGCCGACAGTCCGACTTCTCTGAGAACTGCGAGCACCTTAGGCTCCATTCTGAATGATATCGGCCCGATTTTGCCTATATATCCGAGAAGCAGCGAGCCGATAAGAACTCCGCCTGTCGATTCAAGCGATACATAGCCGAGAGGCCCCATAAAAACCTTGACATTACCGAGCAGATAGCCGAATGCGCATACTATTGCGAAGCTGATTATACTGAACTCGGTCGTGGTCACGGTTCTGACCGAGGAATTCGAGCGCGCAGCCTCCATCTCCATCCGATGCTTCTTCATCTCTTCGCTGACATCGAACTTAAAAATCACATTCAGGAAGTTTACGGCAAGTATTACTATTATTACTCCGAACGGGTATGCCACCGCCGAGCCGATTCCGACCTGTGAGCACGCCTGATTGACAAACGCCTGCTGCTCCGCAGACGTGAGCGAAGATGTGTTCTCAATCGTCTTGCCCGAATATGCCGTATCCAGCTGAAGCACGTCAAGTATCACCTGTTTCTCTCTGTCGCCGAGGCTGCCGAAGTCCGACGCCATCTCCGTCGCTCTCTGCTCGGCAGTTTCAAGCGCGGAGGCAAGCCCCGGCGAGGACGTCATTGCGCCCGTGTAAACTCCTGAAACCGCATACGGATTAGTTCCTCTGACTACGAGCGTCGCCGCATAACTGCAACCCGCTCCCACGAGGGTTATCAAAAGACCGAGCGCCACGAATTTAGCTCCGTATTTTTTTAGGACTATACCCATATCCTTAGCGGCGAGCAGTCCCACTGCCGCTACGAAGATTATCAGCGATATTGAAAAAAAGTAGTTGTTTATCAGTCTGCCGCCGTTTCCCTCGATAATCTGTTTAGCGGCTTTAATTCCCGCCGCCGTCTCATCTCCCGAGTTATATATCCTCTGAGCATAGCCGTATATCGCCCAGCCGATTGCAAGACCTGCGAAAAGCGCTCCCGAGGTTCCGAAGCTGAACTTGCCGAACTTAATCTTTCCGAATAAGAGACCGACCGCGATTGTCACGAACATAAGCACGAAAGGGTTAAGAAGCATACCGATAAAATCAAACTTAATCATTTCTTTTTTTCCTCCGGTTTTAATTATATGCAGAGACTATACAATAATTATTTTTATTATGAGCGAATTATGAGCGACGGCAAAATTCGGTTCTCGGAAACCGTCCGAGCGCAGCGGATTTTGACGAGAACCATTTTGCCGGAGTTCACGCAGGCAAAATTATCGCACGGCGATATAATCTCCATATAATATTTACGCAGCAAAGCTGCGTAAGTATTATACCATTAAAATAGATAACATATTGTTTATTTTTTGTGCTCCTCTCCGTTATAATACTAAAGCGATTAAGCGCTTTTTTATTATAATATGTATTATTGCCCACATAATGCGCTTATGATAAAATAATGTATACCGCGGCGCGTTCTCCACAGCTGCAATCCTCTAAAGCGGGAACTCAAAAGACCCGTCAGCAAACGTCTGACCCGCGCATACTGAAAAAAACGGGTAAGTTTCGCGATAACACACCGGGAGGTACATTATGCCTTATGAAATAAAAATACTCATCATCTGCGCGGCGGCCATATTCGTCGGCATAATACTCGGAAACGGGGCGGTCTTCTTTTTTAACAAGATGCCGGGCAAATGGCTTGTCGATTACGGCGAGGAGCCGGGCGAGGAGCTCCTTCGCCCTACTGTGCAACGGGTTAAATCATATCCGTATAAATATATATTCAGCGTTTTTTTCGTCTGCACGGGGCTGTACTTGGGCATAAAAAATCCTTGGATTGCTCTTCCCGTGATTTTTTCGCTATGGCTTCTTCTCGAGATGTCCATCGCCGACATCAAGTATCGCATAGTGCCCGACCAGCTGATTATGGTTCTGGTGCTCGCCGGCATAGGTTTCATACCTCATCACGCGCGCGGTATCACGGACTGTCTGACCGGAGCGGCGGCAGGTCTAATCATAATGCTCGCCGTAATGCTTCTCAGCCGCGCCGTTACGAAAAAATGGTCTCTCGGCGGCGCCGATATCAAGCTCTTTACCGTCCTCGGGCTGTGCGCCGGTACAGACGGGGTACTCACAATCTTCATATTATCCGCTTTCGCGGCGGCAATTCACATCGCATACAGACTAATAAAGAAAGAAACCTCCTTAGGAGATTCCTTTCCGATGGTTCCGTATATTTCTGTCGCTGCGGGAATATATTTTATCTTCCTGCATAATATGATGTACGGCTGGGTTCTCAGCCTTTAGTCACGTTCTATTTAATAAAGGTTCCGAGTATCGAGCGTGCGAGCTGCGCGCCAACATTGCCGCCGAGGGTCTTGCCGAACTTGCCTCCCACGGAGCCGAGCGATTTTCCTACCTGTCTTCCTATAGTCCCCGCTGTCGTGGTTGCTACCTGTTTAACCGCTCTTTTTCTCTGAGCGGCTTCTTTTTCGGCTGCTTTTTCGAGTTTTCTTTGTTCGAGCTCCAACTTCTTTCTCTCAGTGGCATTCATCTGCTCCAAGTCTTTAGTCGCCGCCTCCTGCCGAGCTGCCTGCTCCTGGTCGAATGTTTTTTGCTGCTCGTGCCTCCTGAGGAACTCATAAGCCGAGTCTCTGTCTACCGTATTCTGATATCTAAGATAAGCGTTGTTTGTAAGGATAAGCTGCTGCTTTTCTTCCACGCTTATGCTTACGTCCATACTTATCGGAGCGAGAATCTTAGCTTTTTCGACCGTCTTAGGGATTCCGTCGAGTCCCAGCGTCGATACGAGAGCCTCTCCCGTTCCCAGGTTGAGTATTGCCGAATATGTGTCGAAGTCGGGGTTCTTTCGGAAAGTGTCTGCCACAGCCTTTACTGTCCTTTCATCGGCAGGCGTATAGGCTCTGAGTCCGTGCTGAATTTTGTTTCCGAGCTGCGCGAGTATCGAGTCCGGAAGGTCCTTTGGCGACTGCGATATGAAGTACACGCCGACTCCCTTGGAACGTATGAGCTTGATAACCTGCTCTATCTTATCCATAAGGCCCTTGTTTATGTCCTTGAAAAGAAGATGTGCTTCGTCGAAGAAAAATACCATTCTCGGTTTTTCGAGGTCGCCTACCTCGGGCAGAGTCTCGAAAAGCTCCGAAAGCATCCATAGAAGAAAGGTCGAGTACATAGTCGGATCAGTGACAAGCGTACCTGCCTCGAGGATATTTATCATGCCGCGTCCGTCAAGTCCCGAAGTGAACCAGTCGGCTATGTTCAGCGCCGGCTCCGCGAAGAACGCCTCCGCGCCCTTAGTCTCAAGAGCGACAATGTTTCTTATTATGGTAGTGACCGTAGCTTGCGCGATATTGCCGTAAGCGGGAGCAAGCTCGGAATTGTTCTCCGCAACATAGCGAAGCATGGATTTCAGGTCTTTCGTGTCGATAAGCAGAAGCCCCTCGTCGTCCGCAATCTTAAATACGACTGTAAGCACATCCGCCTGCGTGCTGTTTAAGTCCATCAGCTTCGCAAGGAGAATGGGTCCCATTTCGGATATCGTGGTTCTGGCGGGAATCCCTCCCTTGCCGTAGATGTCCCAAAAGGTCACGGGATAGTTTTTTGCCATACCGGCGAGGTCGCCCTTAACGTCGGAGAAAAACACCGGAACTCCCGCCTCGCTGAACGACTCGGCAAGAGTCTTTAGCGTGGTGGTTTTGCCTGTGCCGGTTGCCCCTGTGATGAGCCCGTGCCTGTTTGCCATCTTAGGTTCGATGAAGATTTCGGTTTCGCCCGAAAGTCCTATATGAAGTTTACCGTCCTTATACATATTTCTTACCTTTCCTTTCAGCTCTGTAAGGTTAGTCTCTCAACCGTTTAATCGGTAATTTCATCGGTCAATCGCTGTACCGATTCTTAAATCCGTCCGTTTACTTCTCTGACGCTTCATCGGTCTGTCCCGTCGCGGGATTATTTCCAGCTCGATTTCAGACCCACTATTTCATTGAATATCAGAGTCTCTTCGCTAAACAGCTTAGGCTCCGCGTTAAAATACCCATGTCTGAAAAATTGAAATCTCTCGGCTGGCTTAGCCTCGGCGAGGGCTTTCTCCGCTATGCAGCTCAGCTCCGTCATTGATTCCGTATTTCCGATAAGCTTGCCCGGATTATCGGGATCTTCTACCATAAGGTAGCCGAAGCTTCTCACTGTGACAGGCACGCAGTTGCTCGCGTCTACGAAGTGTATCGTCCCTTTAACCTTGCGTCCCTCGAAGCCCGAGCCCGATTTCGTTTCAGGGTCGTAAGTGGCGTATATAACCTTAACCCTGCCTTCTTCATCTTCCTCATAGCCCGTGCAGCGAATGAAGTATGCGCCCTTAAGTCTTACTTCGTTACCGAGCCCGCCCTCTTCCTGCGGTGGAAACAGCCTGAAATATTTTTTTTCGGGAACAGCCATAAAGTCGGCTCTGTCAATCCATATTTCTCTTGAGAATGTGATTTTGCGGCTGCCCATTTCAGAAACCGCGACATTATTCTCTATCTCGCATTCCTCCGACTCTCCCTCAGGATAGTTCGTTACTACGACCTTGACAGGGTCGAAAATCACGTTTCTCGATTCCACTTTTTCTTTCAGGTCGTCTCTAACGCAATGCTCGAGAAGCGCTATGTCAACGAGCGAGTTGGCCTTTGATACGCCGATTTCTTCGCAGAAGCTTTTGACCGCCTCCGGTGTATAGCCTCTTCGCCTTATTCCTGCGATAGTAGGCATTCTCGGGTCGTCCCAGCCATCTACTGTACCGTCGTCTACCAGCTTTTTCAAAAAACGCTTCGACATCACGGTGTTGGTGAGGTTGAGTCTCGCGAACTCTATCTGCTGAGGCGGTGTCTTCCAGAAGCCTACCTCTCTGAGAACCCAGTCATAGAGCGGTCTGTGGTCTTCGAACTCGAGCGTGCATATCGAGTGCGTAATCCCCTCAATCGCGTCCTCGATAGGGTGCGCGAAGTCGTACATAGGGTAGATACACCACTTGTCGCCCGTATTATGGTGCGCGGCATGCGCTATCCTGTAGATGATAGGGTCGCGCATATTGATGTTAGGTGAAGCCATATCTATTTTAGCCCTGAGAACCATCTCGCCGTCGGCATATTTACCGGCTTTCATACCCTCGAAAAGCTCGAGGTTCTCCTCGACGCTTCTCTCTCTGTACGGAGAATTTTTTCCCGCCTCGGTAAGTGTACCGCGGTACTCCCTCATCTCTTCCGGCGTAAGCTCACATACATAGGCCTTGCCTTTTTTGATGAGCTCGACCGCCGCTTCGTACATAGCGTCAAAATAGTCCGATGCCCACAGTCTCTCCGCCCACTCGAAGCCGAGCCACTTAACGTCCTCTTCGATGGACTTAATGTATTCCATATCCTCTTTCACGGGGTTGGTATCGTCATATCTTAAATGACACTTGCCGCCGTATTTAGCCGCTGTCGAGAAGTTCAGGCAAATCGACTTGGCGTGTCCGATATGAAGATATCCGTTCGGCTCCGGAGGAAAGCGCGTAATCACGGGGTTATCGCCGTATTTTTTATTTTCTAAATCCTTTTCAATTATCTGGTGAATGAAATTCAATGTCTCAGCCATTGAGCTTCTCCTTTCGGGTTATATCTGTGCTAAATAGTCAGTTAAAGTATAACACGAAAAAACGCCGTGTTCCATAGCATAATTTAAATAGACAGGCAAAAAATATCAAAAGCAAGGGCTGTCGGTTTTGCCGACAGCCCTTTTCGGTATGATTCCGTAAAACCGCAGGAATCGCGCAATGCGATTCCTGTTTAAAAACCGGGTTTATTATCTCTCAACGATGAGGGAAGTTCCCATTCCGCCGCCGATGCAGAGAGTAGCAAGTCCATAGCGGCTGTCTCTCTTGATCATTTCGTGAATGAGGGTTACGAGAATTCTCGTACCGGAAGCTCCTATCGGGTGCCCGAGTGCGATAGCTCCACCGTTAACGTTTGTCTTCTCAGGGTCAAGTCCGAGATCCTTACGAACTGCGAGCGACTGAGCAGCAAACGCTTCATTAGCTTCTACGAGATCCATATCCGCGATAGTGAGGTTCGCTTTTTCGAGCGCCTTTTTAGTGGCGGGAACAGGTCCGACTCCCATTATTGCAGGGTCAACTCCGCCGGAGGCATAGGAAACGATCTTGCAGAGAGGCTTAATACCGAGCTCCTCGGCTTTTTCCGCAGACATTACCACTACGGCGGCGCCAGAGTCGTTGATTCCGGAAGCGTTAGCAGCCGTAACCACGCCTTCCTTGATGAATGCAGGTTTCAACTTAGCAACCTTCTCCATTGTGGTACCGGCCTTAACATATTCGTCGGTATCGAAAACGATAGGGTCGCCTTTTTTCTGAGGAATCTCTACAGGAACGATTTCGTCCTTAAACCTGCCGGCTGCGATAGCTGCTTCAGCTCTGTTCTGAGAGATAACCGAGAACTCGTCCAGCTGTTCTCTCGTAAGTCCCCACTGCTCTGCTACGTTCTCAGCGGTAACTCCCATGTGATAGCCGTTAAAAGCGTCCCAAAGACCGTCGTTAACCATAAGGTCAACCATCGGAACGTTGTTCATTCTGGCTCCCCAACGCGCCTTAGGCATAGCATAAGCCGTAGAGGACATATTCTCCGCTCCGCCTGCGACAATTATGTCCGCGTCGCCCGCCTTTATTATCTGCGCTGCCAACTCAACCGCTCTTAAACCGGAACCGCAAACCTTATTGATTGTCATTGCCGGAACTTCTACAGGGAGTCCCGCGTCAAGCGACATCTGTCTTGCTACGTTCTGTCCGAGCGCGCCCTGAAGAACGCAGCCCATAATAACTTCATCAACCTGCTCAGGCTTAACCCCGGCTCTGTTAAGAGCTTCTTTAATGCAGATAGCGCCGAGCTTCCTCGTGGGAACATCTTTTAGGGTTCCGCCGAATGTGCCGATAGGGGTTCTTGCTGCGCTAACGATTACAACTTCTTTCATTTTTCTTGCCCTCCTGAAAAAAATATTTATGTGTTTTATGATTGTCTCGTTCAAAACAAGTACATTAAAACACAGATATACAAAAAATGCAATAGATGTTTGTTAAAAAAATAACTATTTTTTGTTCTTTTTTCTATACATCGTACTTCTAATCTAACAAAAAATTGCCGAAAAGTAAAGCTCTTCGGCAATAGTAGTTTAATTAACACAGGCTTACTCCCCCGTTTCACGCAAAAAATCGAATGCAAAAGTTCCGTCTGTTAAGACTCCACAGCCGAAAACCATTCGTCGTCACTGTCTTTATAGGTGTGAATCAGCAGAATCTCGCCTTTTTGCCTGTTCTTAACGCGATAGAGCGCAGTGTCGGCGGCGAACATGAAGTCCCACGTTCTGTTTCTCATGGCGGGAATGCTGTTTCTTATCCCCTGTGAAACCGTCATAAACTCGCTTACGTCGGACGCCTCCGAAAGAACCTTCAGTGATTTGACCTCTTCTCTTATCTTAAGCGCCACGCGTTTAATCTCCTCATCGGTCATATTCATATATATTATGCAGAACTCATCTCCACCGTAGCGCGCTGTAAAAATGCGTTCGTCACCCTCGGCAATACGTCTCAAGATATCCGCTATGCTTCTCAGGCAGAAGTCGCCGTAGCGATGTCCGTTCGCGTCGTTCAGCTGCTTGAAAAAATCAATATCAAGTATTTCGAAGCCGAGCAGCGATTGCTCCAAAAAAGCTTTGTCGAATGAGCTCTCCGCCACGGAGTTAAGCATACGGCGATTAGGTAAGCCCGTGAGAGCGTCCGTGTTGCTCTCCATCTGTAGACGCATATTATCCCGCATCGCCTGATTTCTCTGCAATTTAATGTTGATTATGCTTTCATAAAACTCAAGGCTGCTCCGCATTCTCAGCTTATCTTTTTCCCGCTTTTCGATGGTCGCCCTGTAATATATTTTTTTCGTTTCCGATAAGGATTTTTCGTCGCCGATTGCCTCATAGTATGCTATGCAAAGCTCCAATATGCTCATCGCCACAGCCGGTAAGCTGCAGCTCACAAGGCTTTCGAAAACCGCGTCGATTATCTGTTTAACATAGCGGTATTTTTCACATTTAATAAGCTCATAGCAAAGGTCCGTAATGTCCTGCGCGTAGTCAATCGGGTTATCGACGGTATGCAGCTTATCAAGATACGAGGGGAGCTGCGACTCAATGCCCTCGTCATCTGAAATCATCATATAATAGTAAATTCTCGATGCCTCGATTACCGGCATGGCGTTAACCGCCTCTCCGGCTGTTAAAAGATGCTCGTCCATCTCCCTGACGAGTTCTCTGACACGCTCGACATTCCCCAAGGCGAACTCGCACTCCACATATTGACATATGGCGTTCAGCCTGACCACGCGATTG
>JBHAFL010000017.1:0-3120 GCA_041856085.1 Anaerovoracaceae bacterium
TCCACTATGTGAATATATTAAAACATCCGAAGCCGAGCTTGCGGAGTTCGGGCTCGGCGAACATATAGAAACCGGCTGCGATGAATATTATTTCGCCGGTTTCCAAGCTCCCGGCAAGGACGGCTTCGGCATGCTGATACAGATATCCCGCGACAGCGGAGCAACGGATAAGACCAAGCTGGATAATACCGTCAAAGAGTTGAGAGCTAATGCGGAGAAATACTATAACGAGGGAGACCGTTGGAACGGCAGGGAATACAGCGAAAAAGGTCATTGGCGGGACATGGAGGAGGTATTGGCCGGCGCTGACGCTCTTTTAGCGGAGGACGAGGCTACACAGCCTGAAATCAATAATGCCGTTGAAGAGATTCGCACTGCGGAAGCTAAACTTATACCGAGGACCGAAGCCAATACGACGGGGCTGTATGATATTCTGAAAAAATATAAAATAATTCATGGCAAAAACGGGGAGAAGATGCTTCCGGAGTCGTGGGAATCATTCAAGCTCAAATATGAAAAGGCTGAAGAGGATTTAGACGGATATAATAGCGACCCAAGCGGTCCGTCCGCAGATAAACAAGGTATAATAGACGTACAGTGTGCCGAGCTTGAAACTTCGGCTCAGAATCTGCTTTTGAGCGACGAGGGCTTCGGCTTTTATGACGGGGACTACAACCTCATAAATAAAGAAGTAGATTCATACCTTAGGAGCCTAAAGCTTAACGAAAACGATTACACTGCCGAGTCGTGGAGGGCTTGGCAGGACGCTATGACCGTCTTATCCTCTTATCGTGAGAAGCTGCCCGGCAAATATTACTACGCAAATACATATTATTATAATGCAGTAAGGGATGCTTATAAAAGATATAGAGCGTTGAAGTCGGCTGATGACAGCATCTCCGTCGGGGTTACTGTATCGGACAACATAGGAGCTATAAACAGCAAGTTCGCCTTAACCGACGACAGCTTGGCGACGACAGACAGGACCGTAATACTTGAAAACGGCAATCACACCTTATATGATTTGACGGAAGCCATAGGCTACAAGGAGAGTCTGAAGGACGCAGACCCGTATAAAGCTATGATATCGACCTCGGTATACGTGAACGACATCTTGGTGCTTTTTTATCCGTCAGGTCAACTTTTGGGAATGCTTGACAGCAGACAAACAATGGGAGATGACTCCTCCTATTATAAAAATGCGTTTAAGCAGGTTAATCTTAAGGACGGCGACAAGGTAAAAATCGCCAGGGTCGAATCTCCGAAATATTTGTACTACATCCATGAGGGCTTCTCGAAATACAGGGCCTACAGGAATTTTTTAGGTCTGCTCAGAATAAAAGGGGAATATGGCATTGAGCGCGTTATCGAGGGGGTATCGGGTGAAAAAATCACGATAAGCGTCGAAAGAATAAACGGGACTCCCAACGGCAAAGAAAAAGAATATCAGGCTGCTAATGGAGTAAGCGTGTTCTTAAGCGAAGTAGCCGATAGCAAAGAGGCGGCTATGACCAAGGCGTCGACAACGGCGGTTGAGGGAAAAACAGACGTGGACGGCAATATCAGTTTCGAGGTGCTGGAGGACGGATGGTTCAGACTCTTTGTCGCAAATGCCAACCCGCAGACCATGGGTGCATTATATGAAGGTCAGAATAATCAGGAGGGCGGCGTATACAGACATATCCCGGCAGGCGACTCGATTATGCTCCATGTGCTGCCTGCAAGTGAAGAAAAATTAGAGAGCAGCAAGGCTCGTCACATATCCGAGCTCGGGAAAGCATATTCAAAGTACGATGAAGAAATATATCCTGAAGATAAGTTCGCAGAGCTGAAAGCTATATTCGAGGAGGGCAAGAACGAGATAAAAAGCAGTACGTCGATGAAAGCCGCCTCTGATAAAAAGAAAGAGTATATCGAAAAACTTTCGAAATTGCAGCAGGAATGCTACGAAGAAAATATGGTGAGAGCCGCAGAGGTAAGCTGGTCGCTTAACAGACTCCCCGGCGCGGATAAGTTCAGCAAAGCATATCTTAAAATTTTCGTAGAGATGATAGCGGATTATGACAAGCTCAGCGATTATCAGAGAACCCTGCTGACGGAGGACGAGCAGAAAAAATACGATGCTCTGAAAGCGGCCTACGGCGAAGACGGAAGCGAGCTCAGGGAAGCCTTCAGAGGAAGGGTTAAGTTTGAAATAGCCGAGGGAAAAGAGCATAGCGACAAGTATGTTTTCGGAGCGTACAGAGAGTTCAGCTACCATGCCGACGCTCAAATGCGAGACGATGACTATTGGGAAAACGGCGTGTATAGACCGAAGAGAATCGTAGTGCTCGACCCCAAATATGACGAGGAGGAATTTGTTTTTAGGAAGGAGGAAATACATGAAGAAAATTGGAAGGTTATTGTAGCGAGAAGGACTAGTCATTACAACAGAGTCGTGGAATACAATAAGCCGTCTGATTTTACCATGCTTGAGGGAAGCGAAATATCTCTTGCAGTAGGGCACGGGAACGGCGTGCCTGAAGTTGAAAGAATTGAAGTGTGGAATGACAATACGGGAGAGTTGATAGGCGAAAAAGACGTATTCGAATATTCGACTGGATATCACCCTCAGGAGGGTTTCGTATCAAAACCGAAGGAAGTGTTTGTTCAGGGTTACTTCTCCGACAGAATAGGAGATATCATTATGCCCGACAGCGACCTAACGGTTAAGGTGTATCTCCAAACTTCTCTTGCAAAAGCTAAAGAAGTTGCGATAGAGGCAGTTAATAAGGAAAAAGACGGCTACAAAAAATCCGACTACGATGGCGTCGACTGGGCCAAGCTCATATCGGCGTATAACGAGGGAGTAAGTAACATTATGTCTTCCGAGAGTGAGGAAGGTGTGCTGAATGCAAAAAAATCGACGATAGAAGCTATGCAAGCGATTCCTAAGCGAAACATTATTCCGGGAACCGCAGGCGGCGAAGTAGGAAGCAAGGGAAGCGTGCATGTAACAGTAGAGAATACAACTTTTAAGGAGGCGCCGCTTCCGTTCAGAGGCAGATTCGTTGATTGCAAGGTTGCCTTGAATGACGACAGTACGATGATGGGCTTAGTCCTCGAAGCTCTCGAACGAAA
>JBHAFL010000018.1:0-18588 GCA_041856085.1 Anaerovoracaceae bacterium
ATACATCATTGACTCCTTTCAGAGCCCTATATGTGTCCAGGTTTTTGTCCGCACCCCCCTTACCATAATTGTCTCCTCCTAATCTGTTTTGTAGCTACTCCAATCACACTTATTACAACTCATTTTAGTTCGTTACACGGAAGCTTATCGTTCCAACCTGCTTAATCGAGTTTATATAATAAGGGATTGGTTGACAGTTTTTTTGACGGATGTAAAAATCCAAAAAGACGAACACCAGACCAACTACTCCCCTTATTATATGAAATAAGTGTAACAATTAGAGATTACTCTCTATCTGCTACACTTTTATGGTACTAAAAAATATAAAAAAATAAAAATCCTTTCGCTTTTCGAAAATAATCCCTTATTTTCGCGCAAAGTGAAAGGAAATCCGACTATATTTTGTAAGAACACGCTTCCGCCTATATCGTAATTTTAATCGTCATATTTTTACCGTCGGCGCTTACCGCATTGATAGAGCCGTTATGCTTTTCGACTATCAGCTTAGCCATCGAAAGCCCTAAGCCATGTCAGCCGCTGAGGGAATTTCTGTGCTCGTCAAGTTCGCCGCTGCATTTCAAACTAATCCCCTGTAGCATTATAAAGCAATGAATTATGAATATCAAGCTTAACCGCGGTTATTCGTATCTTAACGCATCGATAGGGTCAAGCTTCGCCGCCTTGTTCGACGGGTAGTATCCGAAGAACACCCCGATGAACATTGAGAATCCGACCGCAATGATTACCGAGGATACAGCCGGAAGAGTCGGCGCCTTTAACAGGATACTTCCCAGATATCCGAGTCCCGAACCGAAGACCACGCCTATCGCTCCGCCTATTACACATATTATAATGCTTTCGATTATGAACTGACTCCTGATATCCCTGTTGGTAGCCCCCAGCGCCTTTCTTATACCTATCTCTCTCGTGCGCTCCGTTACCGAAACGAGGAGAATATTCATAACTCCTATTCCCCCGACCAGAAGCGATATCGCGGCTATTGCTCCTATTGCCAGCTTCACCGAGCCCATAACGTTATTGACCTGTGAGATGGCGGATTCAAGGGTTTCGGATTTTACCAAGGCTCTTTCGTTTTCCTTATAATAGTTATCGTTAAAGAACTTCTCTATCTCCTTGGCGGTATTCTTTAATTCTTCTCTGCTGTTCGCGGTAAGGATAAAGTTAAATATGCTGTCCGCACCAGTGCTGCCGTCTGAAAACTGCCTGTTTCCCACGCTTATGGGTATATACGCGGGCGTAGGGGCGTCTGCCGATTCTCCTCCGAGTATTCCGAAGCTCTGCGGCTCATGCTTATACACTCCGACTATCATATATGTCCTTATACCGCCCGTGTCAAGTTTGACCTCAAGCTCCTGACCTAAGGCGTTTTCAGGCTTCCCTCCGTATGCCTTTTTAACGAGCTTATCCGAAATTACGATAATTTCCCTGTTTTGCGCGATATCCTCTTCGCTAAGAAATCTTCCCGTGAGCATCTTCAGTTTGTTAGCGTCGACATAGCCTGCCGATACCGAACTTATCCTTATGCCGTGAAATTCCTTGCCTGCTCTGACCTTTCCGCCGCTTCCCGCGCCCGAAAGAGCCACCGATTTAATCTTGTCTGCGAAACGAGCCTGCATTGTCTCAATCTGAAAAGCTTTCATACCGTCGTCGGCAACAAGCTCGTCGTAATCGTGCCCCGCTTTAACATCTACATAGATGCTTATCGAGTTGCTGCTGAACGAATCGAAGCCCTGCGATACCGAAGTGGATAATGCGCGACCTATGGTTGATATGCTTATTACGGATGATATTCCTATAATTATTCCGAGCATCGTCAGGAAGCTTCTCATCTTATTCAGCTTAAGTCCGACCGCCGCAACCTTAATATTTTCAATGATACTCACCCCGTCACCTCGATTCTGCCGTCGGACATCGTGAGAATTCGGTCGGTCTCCGCCGCAAGCTCCCTATTATGGGTGATAAGTATTATCGTTTTTTTCTGCTCCCGATTCAGCTTATGAAACAAGTCCATAACGACGCGTCCCGTCTTAGAATCAAGCGCGCCCGTGGGTTCGTCCGCCAATATAATCTCCGGGTCGTTAGCCATAGCGCGTGCGATGGCGACCCGCTGTTTCTGACCTCCCGAGAGTTCATTGGGATTATGCTTCGCTCTGTCTTCCATCTCCACAATCTCGAGAAGCTCCATTGCTCTTCGGGTTCTTTCTTCACTCGGAACTCTTTTGTACATCATAGGCAGCTCTACGTTTTTTAGAGCGCTCAGCCTCGGTATCAGATTGAAATTCTGAAAAACGAAGCCTATTTTTTTGTTTCTTATTGCGGATAGCTCGTTGTCCTTCGCCTCAGATGTGTCCAACTCCCCTAAGCTGTATTTCCCCTCCGTGGGTCTGTCAAGAAGACCGATTATATTCATAAGAGTGGACTTTCCCGAGCCTGAAGCTCCTACCACGGATACGAAATCTCCGTCATATACATCTATATCAATTCCATGAAGAATTTCAAGCTCGTTAGGCTTGCCGATGTAGTATTTCTTCACGATACCTCTCATCTCAATGGTTTTTTGCATACTATTCTCCTATAGGTGCGTCAACAAGCGTCACTTTCGTACCGCTGCTGTATTCATCAGGCGAGTTTACTGCCCTGAGCTTCTTTTTCAGTTCCTTCGAAGTTATCACGCTCTCAAAATCGTTTTCCGCCGACACCTCAACCTCTATCTCTCTTATTGTGTTAACGCCCGCGTCTCCGTCCACCACAAGTATGAACCGCTTGCCGTTCTTTTCATAAATCGCCGTCGAAGGCACAGTATATACCTGCTCTTTTTTCTCGATTATGTACTTGATTCTTACGGACATTCCCGGCTTGATTTCTTTGATTATCTTATCCTCAAAAGATATTTTCGTACCGTAGACTACCTCAGAGGACGTGCTGATACCCTGTGCAGCCGTAAGCGGAATCGGGTTTACCGAGCTGAGGCTCCCCTCGAATATTCTGCCGCTGCCGAGAGCGTCGCTTGTAATTTCGACTTTCATTCCTCTCCTTAAATCGTTCACATCGAATTCCTTAACGCTTGAATCCACGACAACTCTTCTTACGGTTTCGATTTTTGCGACGTAATTTTGAGGATTCTGCCCTTTTATCATATTCATCTCCGTGATTGTTCCTGAGAGCGGAGCCTTTATCACGGTTTTTTCTAAATCCTCTCTCAGATATTTCAAATCGACGGCGATTAAATCATTGTCCGCGCTTTTTTTCGCAATACTTAAATTATTTTTTAGGGCTTCAATCTCATCATCAACGGCTATCTTCGTAATTTCAAGGTTCTTAACCGCGGCGTCATAGCTCCTCTTCATTACGTCGACATTATTCTTATATGTCGAAAGCATATCCTCTCTGCCTTTAGCCGAGAGCTTCTGCTGATTTTCGGAATCCTTAACATTTTTATCAGCGATATCGAGCGCAAGCCCCTGCTGGTCAAGCTCCTGATTCGCCATCAGCACTGCGGTCTCAGCCTGCCGTACCTCCGCCTCGTATCTCTTGATCTCCGCGTCCGCCGCGGCTATCTCCGCATCCGTAACCGCCTCGCCGTTTTTCTTTCGCGTGATTAACTTAATATATTCGCTTGTTTTTATCGAAAGCTTATATTTAGCGTCCGCAAGCTCGCTCTTCAAATTATCGAGCTTCTGCTTCGCATATGTATAGCTGATTGACGCGCTGCTCTGTGTGTTTTTTAGGTTGTCCTTAGAAGCGTTAGCTGAAATGAGCTGCTCGTTATATCCCTCTTCTATGGATTTTTTGAAGTCTTCATAGGTTTTTTTCGCTCCCTGCCATGCGTCGTAGGCGCTCGTAACGGCTGCCTCCGCTGAAGCAATCTGAGCGTTTGTGCCGTTCTTCCTGTTCCTGAGGGCTCTGTTAAGCTGTTCGCTCGCATTTTTTATCTGCGCGTAAGCGCTCTTGTCGGAAGAGCTTATCGAAGCCTTTTTTATCTCTATCTGCTGCTCGATAGATGACGAGTCGAGCACGGCGATTACCTGCCCTTTCTTAACCACGTCTCCCACCTTAATTTTTATCTCTTTAACGGGAAGCATCCTCTCCGCATAGACATAGCTGTCCTTTTCGCTTCTTACCTTGCCCGCCTCTGTTACCGAGTTGACGAAGTCCTTTTTTATTATCTCTGTAGTTTCGGCAAACGCCATTATCGGATACTTGCTCTGATTTCTCCTCAATGCAAAAAATGCAGTCAAAACAGCCATAATCAAAGCTGCGGCGATAATTTTTTTCTTGTGATTCTTTAATACTTGCACGATTTTTTTCATCTCGTCTCCATAATATTTCATAATGATATTGTCTTAAGCGCTTAGGCTAATGATAATATACCACAGCCGATCATGCTTGTCAACATACGAAAAAGCCGAACCTGATTGCAGGTTCGGCTTTTCTCGTATGGCGGGACTCCGCCCCGCCTGTAAGCCCCCCTCGAGGGGCTCTACCTTACGTACAGGCTCGGACAAGGCGCGAGAAAGCGCCTATGCCCCCTACGCGTGGCTGCTGTCGGCGCTATAGAGAGGGTATCGCGCGCCGGGAGGTAAACAATATTCTTATCCGGTGGAACGTAATACTTCAAATCCGAAACAATGTTTCACGAAAAATAAGGTGTTCGGATTTGCACTATCTGGTGGAGATGGCGAGAGTCGAACTCGCGTCCAAAAGCGTTTCCGCAGAACTTTCTCCGAGCGCAGTTGATAATTTAATGCTTCGAATCTTCGACCGCCTATCAACAAGCTGCCGATTCATCTATCTCGTAATTCCTTGTGCTGCCGAGAACTCACACAAGGGTTCCCCGTTTAATCGACGCCGATATTTGAACCAACGGGTATATTCAAACTGACGCGCTGTGCAGACTATGCTGCTAATGCGAATGTGTTGTTATTTTTAGCGTTTATATTTAACGGGTCATTTTTTAGGTGGATTCGACCGACCACCGCTCGCTTATTCCGGTTCCACACCCCTGTCGAAACCTTTACATCCCCATTTTCAGGGTAACGGCGCTTAAGCGCCGGCGGCAAGGATATATGCCGTACGCACCCTTTCACTTATAACTCAGTTTTCATACCCGAAAGGTTACAAAATCGGCTTTTTTTACTGTACTTTATTCTGAAATGATGTTATACTCTATATAATTATATACTATTTTTTTGTTACGGTCGACAATTATTTTTAGCGCTATGTCCGCGGCGTTTTCGCGGTAATTAAAGTTTAAGCGGCAGAGCGAACCGAGCATAATTTTAGTTTATATTTTTTATATTTTTTTGTTAAAAGGCACGGTTATTATTTATGAAAATCGATTTAATCTCAAACGTCTACAGTTTAAGCAAGGCTCAAAACATCATTTCACCCGCGCTCGGCGCGCACCAGCCCGAGGTCGCATACTTAGCCTACAGGCTCGCCGACGAGCTTAATCTTGACAAAAAAACAAAAAATCAGCTCTTATTCGCGGGGCTTCTGCATGACATAGGAGCTCTTTCGCTTCAGGAAAAATTCGACGTGATACGGGAGACCTCACTGAACATAAACACGCACGCGTTTCGAGGAGCATACATACTGAAAGAGTTCGCCCCGCTCAGCAGCGCGGCGCGCTATATCAAATATCATCACTTCAACTGGCATTACGGTAAGACCTATGAAAATTATCCCGACATTCCTAAGGAAGCACAGATTCTTCACCTTGCCGACAGGGTATGCTCCCTGATTTCAAAGGACAGTTTCATTCTTTCGCAGGTAACTTCATTAACCGAGAGCATAAAAAGCGGCGCGGGTACAGCGTTTCCCGCCGAGTATGTTAAAGCCTTTTTATCTCTTGCGAAGCGTGAAAGCTTTTGGCTCGATCTCGTTTCAGAAGACCCGATTTCCAATATAGACCTCTCTCTCGTCGCTTCCGTCGAGATTGAAATCGACGAACTCATATCGCTGGCACGAATATATTCATACCTGATAGATTTCAGAAGCCCGTTCACCTCGCGTCATTCGGCAAGCGTAGCGGGAGTCGCCGTCAAGCTGGCGGAGCTTATGTGTTTCTCTCCTTACGAGCGTAAGAAAATGCTTGTAGCAGGCTATCTGCACGACTTGGGAAAGCTCACAATCGACAACGACATCCTGGAAAAGCAGTCCGCGCTGAGCCCCGAGGAGTTCGACGCCATACGCTCGCACACATATTACACATATAAACTTCTCAGCTATGACCCCGCGTTCAGTGAAATTCGAGAATGGTCGGCATATCATCACGAGAGGCTTAACGGAGCGGGCTATCCGTTTCACATAGGTGACTCGGAGCTCTCCTTAGGTGCGAGAATAATGGCTGTTGCCGACGTATTCTCCGCACTGTGCGAAAAAAGACCGTATAAGGACGCTATGCCTAAGGATAAGGTATGCTCCATTCTGCTCGGTATGGTAGACAGCGGTTCTCTCGACAAAAACATCGTGGATAAGATTATAGATAATTTCGAGGTTTGCCTCGGAGTATGCTCTTCATTCGGCGAGGAAGCAGTCGCCGAGTACGGCAAAATCGAAAAAATAACGGCTGAGGCTTTGATTTAGCCGCAGTTAAAGAAAGGAAGACGCCTTTTATTCAATATACGAGGAGTGACAGATATGAAACATATTTTTGGCAATAAATCAAAAAAAACATCCGGTAAACGGCTTGCCTCGCGTCTTTTCTCCGCTGCGGCTCTCGTTCTGATTGCAGCGCTGAGCCTCGGTTCCTGTATTTCCGCCCCTACCTCCGCCGAAGCGGCATATACGATTTCCCGCGCTTCTGATAACGAAATCCGTATGTGGATTTATCCTGTCGGAGACTTTATCAACCCCGACAAGGTTTCCGGCTTCATAGCCTCCTTTAATGAAAATTATCCCGATATCAAAGTCAATGTCGAATTTCTGGATTATGCTACGGGCGACGACCGCGTTGCCGCGGCGATTTCTAACGGTACGGCTCCGGATATCGTTATGGAGGGGCCGGAGCGCATAGTCGCCAATTGGGGAGCGAAGGGATATATGGCGGATCTGTCGGATATGTGGACGGACAAGGTTAAAAAGGATATTTCAAAAAATGACGATATGGTTGAAAAAGCCTGCCGTGGAGCTGACGGGGCATTTTATGAATACCCGCTCTGCGAAACTGCTCATTGTATGGCGATAAATTACGACGTCTTCGAAAAAGCCGACGCGCTTAAGTTCATAGATTTGGAAAACCGTACCTGGACTGCGGACGGCTTCAGGAAAGCCTGTCGCGCCGTCGCGGATTCCGGACTGGTCGAAACTCCCGGCGTCATATACTGCGGTGGGCAAGGCGGCGATCAGGGCACGCGCGCCCTCGTCACGAACCTCTTCGGCGCCGAATTCACAGACGAAAAAAACACAAGATATACCGTAAACAGCCCTGAGGGCGTATCCGCATTCAAGTTTCTCGTCGAGATGACAAAGGAGGGCTCATTATCATATGATACTACAATTCAGGCTGCAAACGAACTTTCACTCTTCGCCTCAGGCAAGACCGCAATGTCGTTCGCGTGGAACGCGTCAAACGAAAAGCACTATGCCTTTAATTCCAATTTCAGAATCTTCCCCGTGGCATTTCCTACCGATATGCCTCAGCCCGAGCTTTGCAGCGGCATATGGGGCTTCGGAGTTTTTGATAACGGCAACGCTGCGAAAATCGAAAACTCGAAAAAGCTCATAAAATTCCTTTGCGACGACGACACTCAGGCGCCTAAGAGCGTCAAAGCCACGGGATTTTTTCCCGTGCGCTCATCTCTAAGCGGCGTCTACGATGGAACCCCTCAGGAGACTCTTATGGCTCCGTTTGACGAGCTGAGGCGCTTCGCTACGGACTATTACAGCACTACGCCGGCTTGGTCCGCGCAGAGAACTTTCTGGTGGTTGACCCTCCAAAAAATATTCAGCGGAACGAGAATCGAGACAGCGCTTAACGAATACTCGAGCCTTGCCAACAGCGCCGCCGAAGGAGACGGCTCGGAAAGAAAAAACAAGCTCATAAAGGGCTCCGCGAGTCGCGTCCTGTTTATCAGTTCTTTCACACTCGGCTATCCCGGAGTAAACGCTCTTATAGACGGTATAAACGACGGACTTGCGCAGGACGCCTACCTTCATTGCGAGTTTATGGATTCCACATCTATTTCAGGCGATGAATATGTCGAGACGTTCTATCAATATATCTGTGAAAAATACGGTAACATCAAGGGTATCGGCGCAGTTATTGTAGGCGGTGACGCCGCGCTCAATATGGTAATACGCTATCAAAACGGGTTTTTTAGCGACATTCCTGTAATATATAACGGTATACACAGTTCCTCACTCGCCGAGCTTGCGGACTCCCTCGGCATGAGCGGCTTCTCTCTCGTCAACACGATAGTTGAAAATATGGACTTGGCTTGCAGGCTTAAGCCGGAGACAAAAAAATTATACGTCATTTCGGACAACAGCATGGCGGGACGAGCTCTCTCCGCGTTTGTCATGGGAATCCGCTCGAGATATTCGCCGCGCGATGTAATAATTATCGACACCTCCAAGCACACTAATTCCGAAATAAAAAATACCCTCGCGTCGATTGACGAGGATTCATTCGTAATCTATATGTTGTTTACAAAAGACTCGAGCGGGAATTCTTACAGATATGACCACGCCGTACAGCTTGTGACGAAGCATTCCAAAGCTCCCGTCCTATCTCTTCTATGGATGAATAACGGAACCTTGGGCAGCATATCCATAGACAATACCGAGCTCGGCACTCAGGTGGCATATCTTACTAACAGAGCTCTCGGCATCGGCGATTCCGACGCAAAGATAGATATGAATGCTAAGCACTTAACCCACGCGTCTTTCAATGTCCCCGTTATGAAAAAATTCGAAGTATCGCGTTGGTCATTGCCTCGCGGCTCTACATATTATAACGGCATAAGCACCGTCGAGCTTATGTCATATATAGCAGCCGGCCTCGCCGTCGTCGTATCGCTGTTCGCATTCCTGGTGCTGTTCTATAAGGCTGAAAACAAGCGCCGAAAGGAAAACGAAAGTCTCCTGATGGAGCAAAACAGACAGATAACCGAGGAGGCTGAGGTTGACTCTCTAACCGGACTCGGCAACCGTCGCCTTTTCGACAAGGATATCAGGAAGAGCATAAGCTCGGGAAGAAGCTTTTCACTGTTTCTGATAGACCTCGACAGGTTCAAGAATATTAACGATACCTACGGACACCTCACGGGTGACGCGGTGCTTCGTGAAACCGGAAACAGACTCCTCAGACTGAAAGTCCGCGCCTTTGTGCCTTACCGCTATGGCGGCGACGAATTCGCAGTGCTGTACTTCCATTCCGAGGACGAGGACGTCGGTATAAAGGCAAATGAGGTTCTGACGCTGTTTGATACCGCCATAGCTACCGACAGCGGCGATATATCCCTTGAAATCAGTTTAGGCGCCGCGGACTTTCCTAACGACGCCGCAACAGCCGAGGTTCTCATAGAATGCGCCGATAAAGCGCTGTACTATGTGAAAGGAAACGGCAGAAACGCGTTTAAGAAATACTCCGAGGTCGCATTCCATTTCGAAGAATAAGCTATAATAGATTCGGCGGGTTTCGCAGCGGCTCAGCGTGAAACCCGCCGCTATCTGTTCTTCATACGTCTCTCCATATCCCTCGCTGCATCCTTTTTCGCTATCGACTCGCGCTTGTCGTAGTTTTTTTTGCCTCGGCATACGCCTATCTCAAGTTTCGCCCTCCCGTCTTCGTTTATGTACAGCTTAAGAGGTACAAGAGTGAGGCCTTTTTGAGCGATATAGCCTGAGAGCTTCCTTATCTCCTGCTTATGGAGCAGAAGCTTCCGTCCTCTCATAGGGTCGACGTTAAAACGATTTCCCTGCTCGTAGGGCGATATATTCATACCGAGCACGATGACCTCGCCGTTTATTATTTTCGCGTAGGCTTCCTTTATCGAGACCTTACCCTGCCTCACGGACTTAATCTCCGTGCCTGTCAGGACGATACCCGCCTCGTAGCTGTCCTCTACGAAGTAATCGTGATATGCTTTTTTGTTATTTGCCGCCAATTTAACAGTTTTTTTCATCGTTTTAAGCTTCTCCGCAAAATCCCTTTTTTAGAATTAATCAGAATTTTTCAATCTTGTTAAACGGGAACAGTCTGACAAAAACCTTGCCGACAACCTTGTCATAAGGGATGAAGCCTACGTCGCCGCTCCTTGAATCAAGGCTGACTCCCCTATTGTCGCCGCAGCAAAAAAGACTGTCCTCGGGAACTGTCAGTTCCTCCATCTCGCCTGAAATCCCCGGCGTCGCCAAGTATTCCTCTTCAATCATCTCATCGTTCACATAGACATAGCCGTCCTTAATTGCGACCTTGTCGCCCGGAAGACCGATTATACGCTTAATGAGTGATTTTTTGTTCCCTTTATCGTCGAGCAGCTCGGATACGAAAACTATAACGTCACCGCGCTCAGGCTCTCCGAACAGCCTGTACGCCTGCCTCGAGGTTACCACATAATCACCCGAATGAAAGCTGGGCTCCATCGAGTTTTGCTGAATTATTATAGGTTTAAAAAAAAACAGAACCGCTCCGGCCAATATAACCGCTATCGCTAAATCCACTATCCACTCCGTTATCTCTTTTTTAATATTTTTTTCCCTGTTCAATAGGATTACCCCCTTTGAATATACTGTCTATCGTTAACTTAAAATTGTCCGGCGGCTCCGCCGCAATCTCCCTGCCCTCCATATAGCTGAGCAGTCCGCTGTCTATTTTAGTAAACTCAAGCCTATAGCTGTGAAGCAGTTGAGTTGTACGTCCGAATCCCGAACCGCCGTATTTAACATCGCCGAGCAGCGGATATCCCGCCTTAGCGAGCTGAACCCTTATCTGGTGCGTCCTCCCCGTTATTATCTCCACCTCAAGCAAGGTATATGTCTTTTTCGAGGCTTCACCGTATCTTATGGGTACGGCGATTGTCTCCATAAGCTTGCCTTTGCTTTCGCCTGCTCCCGCAAGCTCATTCTCCTCGCCTGAATTATCCGCGACATCATCAGCATAGACGATGTTTCGCTCATTGTCCTTTACCATCATATCGCGGAGGCGGAGCTCACCGGGAACCTTGCCCTTGGCAATCGCGAGATAAAACTTCCTTATGGAGCTTCTCTCTCTTATCATTCTATTCAGTTCACGAAGCGCTTCGGCGTTCTTGGCAAAAAGCACCAGTCCCGTGGTATTCCTGTCGAGTCTGTTAGCCGGCGAGGGCGTAAACGTCCTCTCAAGCCGCGGATTATACTCGCCCTTTTCGATAAGATAGTCTATCACCTGATTGGCAAGATGATTTTTCTTTTCGGCGGCGTCTCCGTGCGTGAGCAGACCGTACGGTTTGACAGCCGCAAGCAGATTGTCGTCCTCATATGCTATGCCGAACTGCCTTTTAGCCCTGACTCTATTTTTATTTTTTTGAAGCCTCGCAGCCTCGGACTCAAGCATATAGACGGAGATTTCATCTCCCGCTCCGAGCAAAAAATCCTCTTTTTCTCTCTTACCGTTTACCTTGACGTCCTTTCTGATAAGCCTGTATATCATAGAGAGAGGCGCTTTGTCAAAATATTTTTTCAGAAACCTGTCAAGCCTTTGGTTTCCCTGATTTTCATTTATGGTAATTTTTATCATTTTTTATCGCGTATATTTCAGCGAAAAAGAGCGGATTACCGCTCTGATTCCTAAAGCCTATCGGACGCATTGAGTACGTTCTTAATCTTATGCTGAACCATTCTCCGAATCGCGTCGCGTCCCGGTCCTAAGTACTTTCTCGGGTCGAATTCTGCGGGGTTCTCGCTGAGATATCGGCGAACCTCGGCGGTCATGGCAAGCCTTAAGTCCGTATCGATATTAACCTTACAAACGCCGTGCTTAACCGCCTCGCGAATCATCGCTTCGGGAACTCCCTGAGCCCCCGGTATTTCACCGCCGAAGCTGTTGCAGAGGTCTACGAATTCCTTGAGAACCGATGACGCCCCGTGCAGCACGAGAGGAGTATCCGGAATAAGTTTATGTATATCCTGAAGCCTTTCAAAATCGAGATATGGTTCACCCTTAAACTTATATGCGCCGTGTGAAGTTCCTATGGCGATGGCGAGCGAGTCGACGCCCGTTCTCTCCACGAACTCCGCCGCCTCCTCCGGCTCCGTAAACTTCGCAGAGCGCTCGTCTACGGATATATTGTCCTCAACGCCCGCTAATTTACCGAGCTCCGCCTCTACGACCACTCCGTGAGCGTGCGCGTAGTCCACTACCTGCTTAGTAAGAGCGATATTATCTTCAAACGGGTGCTTTGAGCCGTCAATCATAACCGACGTGAAGCCGTCGTCCACGCACTTTTTGCATATATCGAAGTCTTCGCCGTGATCCAAATGCAGACAAATGTCAAGACCCGTGTCAAGAATCGCCGCTTCAACCAGCTTAACGAGGTATGCGGAGCGCGCATAATTACGCGCACCTGCCGAAACCTGTAGGATAAGAGGTGATTTTTCGATTTTAGCGGCGTCCGCAATTCCCTGAATTATCTCCATATTATTGACATTAAAGGCTCCTATCGCGTAATCCGATTTTAGCGCCTTGGCGAACATTTCTTTAGTGGTTACAAGTCCCATATTCTCCTCCTGTGGTTCTTTTTGGATTTTTTGCATTCGACGCGTTATTTTTAGCGGAATGCGTTCGGTTATTCAGCCGAACCGTATTTTTAGCCATATTCTCTGTCCGGATTAACTGCTAAATCCCCCAGTTGATCTTTTTGGCGATGTCTTTTTTAGTAGAGCCTTTCTTAAAGGTGAACTCTCCCGCCTTGACCTTCTCGTCATTATAGCCCGCGGCGTCGCACACGCTCTTATAGTCCGCATAATCGTCGAAAAGACCCGCGTCAACCAGACACTGCACAGCCGC
The DNA here is from genome assembly GCA_041856085.1 of Anaerovoracaceae bacterium. Taxonomy (GTDB): domain Bacteria; phylum Bacillota; class Clostridia; order Peptostreptococcales; family Anaerovoracaceae; genus RUG754. The sequence goes on from JBHAFL010000018.1 coordinate 13,013, forward strand.
CGAAGCATAGCTGCCGTGGACGTCCACCTTGACGTCGCGGGTCAGCTTGCCGTCTGCCCAAAGCTCGGCAGGAGCATCCGTATCGGTCGTATTTGTCGTTCCCGAATCAGGCTCCGTCTGCCCCGAGTCGGCTCCGGTCTGTCCCGAGTCCGGCTCCGCAGCTTCTCCGCCGCCGCTATTCCCTGCGCTGTCATCGCCGCTGTCAACGGTGGTAATCACGCCTTCTCCGTCGCCGCTTGAAATCAGCGTTTTAGGATATTCGAGAATTACGCCGAGTCTCCACAGTATGACCGCCGCTGCGACGGCAAGTATCAGCAATGCTACGAGTACATCGCTCTTGTTATATATAATATCTTTTATTTTGTTCATATTCATATCCCCCTAAACTAAATCGCAAAATTAAAATCGACTCCACTCTGTATTTTAGCAGATTGAAGCCGATTTAACAAGTGCCGATGTATGCAATTCAAAAAACTCGTATCTTAAGATAATTCGCAAAGTAAGTTCCGGTTTTAAAGACTTAGGTGCTTTTAGTCTGAGAAGCTTTGGCGGCAGACTTTACTGTGAGGAATATTTATGCCGTAAAGGATTTGTTATGTTAAAGAATACAGACAAAAAGCATAGTCATCTTACCTTGGAGGGTAGAATCGACATACGGCAAATGCCGCTCGGCGGCTCGACGATCAGGCTGCTCAATATTTTTTAGAGTCTGCCCTCTTTTTCGAGTATTTTTTTTAGGAAACGACCGGTATATGATTTTTCATATACCGCCACCTCTTCCGGTGTTCCTGTCGTAACTATGGTCCCGCCTCTGTATCCGCCGTCAGGTCCGAGGTCGATTATGTGGTCGGCGCATTTAATAACGTCGAGGTTATGCTCGATTACCGCCACGGTGTTTCCCTGGTCGACAAGCTCCTGAAGCACGCTGACAAGCTTGTTCACATCGTCAAAATGAAGACCTGTCGTCGGTTCGTCGAGAATATACAGAGTCTTGCCTGTAGAGCGCTTCACAAGCTCCGTAGAGAGCTTGACCCTCTGCGCTTCGCCGCCCGAAAGCTCCGTGGACGGCTGACCGAGCTTGATATATCCTAAGCCTACTCTGCTGAGCGTTTCAAGATACCTGTATACCTGAGGTACATTCCTGAAGAAGTCGAGAGCCTCATCGACGGACATATCGAGCACCTCGAATATATTCTTGCCCTTGTATTTTACCTCGAGCGTTTCTCTGTTATACCGTTTGCCGTGGCAGACCTCGCACGGCACATATACGTCCGGCAGGAAATGCATCTCAACCTTGATTATGCCGTCACCCGAGCAGGCATCGCAGCGACCGCCCTTGACGTTAAAACTGAAGCGCCCTTTTTTGTAGCCTCTCATCTTAGCCTCAGGCAGATTGGCAAACAAGTCGCGAATAGTATCGAACATTCCCGTGTATGTAGCCGGATTCGAGCGCGGCGTCTTCCCGATAGGGCTCTGGTCGATGTCTATCACCTTATCGATGAACTCAAGTCCCTCTATACTGTCGTGCGCTCCGACCTCGGCTTGAAGCCTGTTCGTAACTTTAGCTGCTCCCTTATGCAATATCTCGTTTACGAGAGAGGACTTGCCCGAGCCGGAAACGCCGGTTACGCATATGAACCGACCGAGCGGAAACTCTACGTCTATATTTTTCAGATTGTTCTGACGAGCTCCCCTGATGACTATGGATTTGCCGTTTCCCTCTCTCCGAATCTCGGGTATCGGAATTTTCTTCGCACCGGAAAGGTACTGTCCCGTTATGGATTCGGGGCAGGCCATTATCTCTTCGACAGTACCCCGACAGACCAGCTTGCCGCCGTTTATGCCCGCTCCCGGTCCGATATCGACTATGTGGTCGGCGGCAAACATCGTATCCTCGTCGTGCTCTACGACAACTAAGGTGTTTCCTATATCGGTAAGCTCTCTAAGCGTTTTAAGGAGCATTTCGTTATCTTTCTGGTGAAGCCCGATGGACGGCTCGTCGAGGATATATAACACTCCGACGAGGCTTGAGCCTATCTGCGTGGCAAGCCTTATGCGCTGTGACTCTCCCCCCGAAAGTGTGCCCGCCGAGCGGCTCAGGTTGAGGTAATCGAGTCCTACATTCTTAAGGAATGTCAGACGAGATTTAATTTCTTTTATTATCTGCTCGCCTATCTTGGCGTCCTTTTCGGACAGTTCAAGGCTGTTAAAGAACAGCAGACAATCCGAGATTGACAGCTCCGACAAATCCGCGATGTTCATAGCGCCGACCGTTACTGCAAGAATCTCAGGCTTGAAACGCTTGCCGTGACAGTCGGGACAGCTACGCGTAACCATATAGTCTTCCATCTTGTTTCTGAAATAATCGGAGGTTGTCTCTCTGACTCTTCTCTCTATGTTATTAAGAGCTCCCTCGAAAGGGCGGTTCTGCTCGGATTTAGTTCCGGTATTCTTAGACACATAGTACCATTTAATATTCCTGTCTCCCGTACCCCAATAGAGTTCCCTGATAAAGCTCTCAGGCATATCCTTCAGCGGCACGCTCGGGTCTACGCCGTGGTCTTTTATCAGCCCGTCCACATTCTGTCTGTACCAGCCCGAAAACTCCATAGAGCCGAATATCGGCTGGAGCGCGCCGTCATCTATGGAGAGTTCCTCGTTTATCAGCCTCGAGGGGTCAAGGGTCTGTGTGAAGCCTATACCCGAGCAGGTCGGGCAAGCTCCGAACGGAGCATTAAATGAGAACATTCTCGGTTCAAGCTCCTCGAGCGACGCACCGTGCTCGGGGCAAGCCAGCTTCGTGGAGAATGTTTTTTGAATGTGGCGATCGTAGAAATCGCCCTCTACCTCGACAAGTCCGCCGTCAGACTGAGATATCGCGAGCTCGCACGCTTCCGCGATGCGGCTCTCCTGTCCCGGTTTAACGACAACTCTATCCACGACTATCTCTATACTGTGCTTACAGGTTTTTTCTAATTTTATCTCGTCTTCGCCGAGGATTTTAATTTCGCCGTCGATTCTGAGTCGCGTGAAGCCCTCTTTCTGAATTCTCTCTATTATCTTTTCGTGAGTTCCTTTTTTTGCTCGGACGACCGGAGACAGTATCAGAAGCTTCGTTCCCTCTTCCATAGACATAATGCTGTCAACCATCTGGTCGATGGACTGCGAGGAGATGGCTCTGCCGCATATCGGGCAGTGCGGCTTGCCTATTCTCGCGTAGAGGAGCCTGAAATAGTCGTGTATCTCCGTCACCGTGCCGACTGTCGAGCGGGGGTTCCTGTTAGTGGTTTTCTGGTCAATGGAAATGGCAGGTGAAAGCCCCTCGATGTACTCCACATCGGGTTTTTCCATCTGCCCTAAAAACTGGCGCGCATAGGAGCTCAGAGACTCCATATATCTCCGCTGCCCCTCCGCGTAGATTGTATCAAATGCAAGAGAGCTCTTGCCGGAGCCGGAGAGTCCGGTCAGCACTACCAGTTTGTCGCGCGGAATTCTGACATTCAGACCGCGCAGATTGTTTTCGTTTGCGCCTTTAATTATTATTTCGTTTTGCATATGTTATATTATACCGTAATTCGTACTTTATTATTAGCGATAAGCTGCTGCCGCGCTTTTTAGTCCTCGCTTCGGATAACTCTTCGTGCTTGCTCGCCGGCAAAATGGTTCTCGTCAAAACTCGCTGCGCTCAGACAGTTTCCGAGAACCGAATTTTCCCGTTGCTCGCTTCGCCGAGAGTTATAGCCTCGCTGCGAAAGCAAAGCGCGGCAGCAGCTTATCGCTAAGATATGTTACAAGGTTATTATACCACATCGAGCAAAAAATATTCTGAATTTAGTGTGATATTTTTGTTGTTCTTTTCGCATAGATTATATTTGCAAAGTTGCTTTGCGGTTTTTATCAAATCATGTGCCTATAATGTTCATAAGTTCAGATATAAGATATAGTCACAATAATGTTTTCTGCTTGAAGTTATCCTCAGCTCATGTTTCAATTTTATCTTTCCTGCCTGTCAACTAATGTTACCTTAACCTCACGGTTTATTTTTTTTGTATATTGTGGTAGAATAAACCATATTGATATTTCAGGATGTCAAAATGAAAACTAATTGCATTATGGCAGAACCGATCAGTCTAAATAAAATACAACTCGCCGAGCCCATATACTTTGATGATATGGTAAAGGGTGTTGTTGATATTAAAGCGGGAAGACTCGTTATTGAACCAAACACAGTGGCAAAAATAGAATCTATAGTTTTTAGGATGGTATTAAAGGATGAGTAGTATTATAAATATGGACGGCTGTAAGCTCTATGATATGACAGCCGAATCAATAAACAAAGAATACAACCACTATATTTAACCGCATTTGCGGTTTTTGATTTCGCAGGACGCATGCATGGAAAATTTCAAACTGGTATCACAATTCAATATGACGGGCGACCAGCCCGAAGCGGTTGATAAGCTCTATCAGGGTCTCGTCTCGGGCAAAAAATTTCAAACCCTTATGGGCGTAACCGGCTCAGGCAAGACTTTCACTATGGCTAACCTCATCGCCCGCGCCAATCGCCCTACGCTCGTAATCTCGCATAATAAGACTCTTGCGGCGCAGCTCTACGGCGAATTTAAGGAGTTTTTTCCTGAAAATGCGGTGGAATACTTCGTCTCGTACTATGACTATTATCAGCCGGAGGCCTATGTGCCGTCCACCGATACCTACATCGAAAAGGATTCCGACATAAACGCCGAAATTGAAAAGCTGCGCCACTCCGCGACGGCTGCCCTTGCCGAAAGGCGCGACGTAATCATAGTAGCCTCGGTTTCCTGTATCTACGGACTCGGTTCGCCGTTCGACTATAAGAATCAGATGCTTTCGCTTCGCCCGGGAATGGAGAAATCCCGTAAGTCCATACTTCGCAAGCTCGTTGACCTGCAATACGAGAGAAACGACACTGAGTTCGAGAGGGGTACGTTCAGGGTCAGGGGCGATATGCTCGACATCTATCCCGCAGGCGGCGACTCCGCCGTTCGTGTGGAGCTCTTCGGCGATGAAATAGACGTCATAAAAGAAATCAACCCTGTCACGGGAGAAATATTAGGTTTAAGAAACCATATATCCATATATCCCGCCTCTCACTATGTGACCTCTCCGGAAAATATGGAAAGGGCAATACGCGAAATAGATGAAGAATTGGAAGAAAGAGTGCAGTGGTTCAAGGATCGCGGCAAGCTCCTCGAGGCACAGCGGGTCGAGCAAAGAACGCGCTATGACCTCGAAATGCTTAGAGAAATAGGTACATGCAAGGGTATCGAAAACTACACTCGTCCGCTCGCCGGCTTCAAAGCAGGCGAGAAGCCCTATACCCTCATCGACTACTTTCCGGAGGATTTTTTGATTTTCGTGGACGAGTCGCACGCTATGGTTCCGCAGCTGCACGCTATGTACGCAGGCAACCTGTCGCGTAAGACCTCTCTCGTCGATTACGGTTTCAGACTCCCGTCGGCGCTCGACAACCGCCCTCTGAAATTCGACGAATGGGAGCGAATGGTTAATCAGGCCGTATTCTTCTCAGCCACACC
>JBHAFL010000019.1:0-3660 GCA_041856085.1 Anaerovoracaceae bacterium
GAGATAGTTCATACTAATTACAGTATTCTTGCGAATATAAATATATTGCTTGCCGAGGATGACGAGCCTCAGGCGATGAGTATGAAAAGGCAGCTTGAAAATAACGGGGCGTCGGTCACTCTCGCACAGAACGGCAGGCTTGCTTACGAGATGTTCATAGCGGAGCCGTCCTCATACGACATCATACTTATGGATATTTCAATGCCGATTATGGACGGTATTAAAGCGACTGCGATGATAAGGTCGTCGGGAAAGTCTCAAGCGGAGAACATACCGATAATAGCGCTGCTTAATGAAGTTAATCAGGACGAAATCGATATATGCATGAATGCGGGAATGAATACATATATTACCAGACCTATCATTATTTCGAGAGCGGCGAGCATAATATATGAATCCCTTAACATTCAGTCGAGAGAACTGCAGAGAAGGCTTTCGAGCGTGATAAGGGACGCGCACAGAGACGCTCTTACCGGAGTTAAAACGAAGCTGCTGTATTTCGACGAGATTAAGAAGCTCAATGAATCTATTGCTAAGGGAGCTAAGCTCGATTTCGCGGTGGCGGTATTTGACCTGAATAACCTCAAGGAAATTAACGATAATTTCGGGCACAGCGAGGGAGATTGCTTCATCAAAAACGCCAGCAAGATCATTTGCAGGGTGTTCGACCACAGCCCGGTATTCAGAATCGGAGGCGACGAATTCGCCGCAATTCTGACCGGAAACGACTATGAAAACAGAATTCTGCTCAGCGAGCTTTTTAGCAAAGAAGTCGCGGCGGCCGAAAAAATAAACAGTATCAAATCGGGCAGAACCTCCATAGCGCACGGCATGAGTTCTTTCAGGGCTGACGCCGATATGTCGTTTAACGACGTGTTTAACAGAGCAGATAAGGAATTATACAAAAACAAAATACGAATGAAAAGCCGTGAAAAGCGCCCGGATTTTTTGAAAGAAAAAAATGGGGGGGGGGGGGGTATCTATTTGGCAGAGGAAACTCGAGTGAATAGGTCTACCGAAACCTCATTAACAGTTAGAAATCTTATGTAAACTCGCTTGAAAATCAAGCTTTCAGGCGGGTTTTTTGTATTAAAAAATAAAAATATTTTTTGTTGACATGCCGAACATTTGGTAGTATAGTAATTAACGAGCCACAATATCTTGTGGTTGCGAAATTATAAGCTACAGGGAGAACCACTATGGACGGAATTAAGAAAATCGTAAAGAGAGACGGCAGGACGGTAGACTATGATATAAACAAAATAGCCGAAGCTATTTTTAAGGCTGCACAGGTATTAGGCGGTAAGGATAGGGAATTATCCCTCGACATAGCGAGGCAGGTCGAGGATTATTTAATAGATGTGTGCCATAATCAGGTGCCTACTGTTGAGCAGATTCAGGATGCCGTCGAAAAGGTACTGATAGAGCACGGCCATGCGAGGACTGCTAAGGAATATATACTTTACAGGGCGGAGAGAACCCGAGCGCGTGATATGAACACGAAGCTTATGAGGATATATGAGGATTTGACGTTCAAGGAGGCCAAGGATAACGACGTCAAGAGAGAAAACGCCAACATCGACGGCAACACCGCGATGGGCACTATGCTCAAATACGGCTCCGAGGGTGCTAAGGAGTTCTATAAGATGTACGTTATAGACCCGAAGCACGTGAAAGCCCACGAGGAGGGAGATATCCACATTCATGATATGGATTTTTATACTCTCACTATGACCTGCTGCCAGATCGATATTGTCGAGCTGCTGAAGGGAGGGTTTTCGACGGGACACGGACATCTCAGAGAGCCTAACGACATAGAGAGCTATGCCGCTCTCGCCTGCATAGCCATTCAGTCGAATCAGAACGACCAGCACGGCGGTCAGTCCATACCTAATTTCGATTACGGTATGGCGCCCGGGGTAAAGAAGTCATATAAGAAGCTGTATCATCAGAATCTCGGCAAGCTGATAGACTATATGACCGAAACTGAAGATAATCAGATTAAGACAAAAAATATATGCCTCGGCATAGAGGCGGAGACGGGACTGTATCCTTGTATGGGCGACGACGGCGAATATAAGAAGCTTGAACTTAAGAGACTTAAGGAGGAATATCCTCAGGCAGCCGAGGAGGATCTGGTAAGGCTTCAGGCCAAGGCTGAGAGTTATGCCGACAAGGAGATAGTACGTAAGACATTTCAGGCGATGGAGGCGCTCATACATAACCTCAATACGATGCACTCGAGAGCGGGAGCGCAGGTTCCGTTCTCATCGATAAACTACGGTACGGACACATCTCCTGAGGGAAGACTCGTAATGCAGCAAATAATGCTCGCCACACAGGAGGGGCTCGGTCACGGAGAAACGCCTATCTTCCCTATACAGATATTCAAGGTTAAAGAGGGAGTGTCATATAATCCGGAGGATCCTAACTACGATTTGTTCAAGTTGGCATGCGAGACGTCGGCGAAGAGGCTTTTTCCTAATTTTTCGTTCCTCGACGCACCTTTTAACAAGCAATATTACGTAGCGGGACGTCCCGAGACGGAATGCAGCTATATGGGCTGTCGCACGAGGGTAATAGCGAACGCATACGACCCTACGAGAGAAATCGTGACCGGCAGAGGTAATCTTTCGTTCACCTCCGTGAATCTCCCGAGGCTCGGAATCAAGTCAAGGGGAGATATAGATATGTTCTTCGAGCTCCTTGACAATGCGATGAACACCGCTATGGATCAGCTATACGACAGGTTTAAGATCCAGAGCCAGAAAAAAGTTAAGAACTTCCCGTTCCTTATGGGGCAGGGGATATGGATAGACTCCGAGAAGCTCGGACCTGACGATACCATCGAAGAGGTTATCAGGCACGGTACTCTCACAGTCGGCTTCATAGGTCTTGCCGAGTGCCTCACGGCGCTAATCGGCGAGCATCACGGCGAATCCGACAGAGCATATAAGCTCGGACTCGAGATAATCGGCTATATGAGGAAGAGACTCGATGAAAAAGCGAGAAGAGACAGGCTTAACTGGTCCCTCATAGCGACTCCGGCAGAGGGACTCTCGGGGAGATTCGTCAAAATAGATCGAAAAAAATACGGCTCGCTTCCGGGGATAACCGCCAGGGATTACTATACCAATTCGTTCCACATACCGGTGCATTATCCGATAAACGCTTTCGAAAAGATAAAAAAACAAGCCCCGTTCCATGCTCTTACCAACGGAGGTCACATATCATATATCGAGCTTGACGGAGACCCGATGAAAAATCTGGACGCATTCGAGAAGATAATAAGGTGTATGAAAGAGAGCGGAATCGGCTACGGCTCCATAAACCACCCCGTTGACAGGGACCCTTGCTGCGGATATACGGGTATCATAGATAACGAGTGCCCTATGTGCCACAGAAAAGAGGGAGAGGGAGACTCCGGCTTCGAGAGAATCAGGAGAATCACCGGCTATCTCGTGGGCACGATGGAGCATTGGAACGACGGCAAGCGCTCTGAGGAGAGCGACAGGGTGAAGCACTCTGCCTCGACGGAGTTTGAAAAGCTTTGACATCGGAAGCTGCTAAGAAGATAAAAATATTGCGATGCTAAAAAATAAAGATTTAATCAGAAGCTGTAATGAATGATTATATAAGAATAGCAGGAGTGGTTCGGGA
>JBHAFL010000020.1:0-2597 GCA_041856085.1 Anaerovoracaceae bacterium
ACCCGCGCATATATCTTAAGTGCTTAAGCCCGAGGCAGTTTTCGAGGTAGTCCGTGAGCTGAACCGACGTGATGGAATCCGTTACCACAGTAGTCCCCGGGTGCTCTCTCGCAATCAGCGCCGCCGCGAGCGCCACTATAGCGTTTCTCGATATCTCGCGCCCGTTCTTGTCTACCGCCGCCGATCTGTCCACGTCGGTGTCAAAAATAAGACCGAGGTCAGCCCCGTTCTTAAGCACCGCTTCGGAGACGGCTTTCATAGCCTCCTTGTTTTCGGGGTTGGGCTGGTGGTTCGGGAAGTAGCCGTCCGGCTCGAGGAACTGTGAGCCTGTGATGTCCGCTCCGAGAGGCTCCAATATCCTCTCTGCAAAAAAACCTCCGGCGCCGTTTCCCGCGTCTACCACGATTTTCATACCCTCGAGAGGCTTTTCGAAATTCGCAGCGCTGTTGACCTCTTTTTTTATCTTATCCTTAAGGTAATCAGAGTACGCGCCTATGAGGTCGACCTTAACCGCCGGATTCGTATCGGGATTATGCGACGCCCTGAAGCTCTCTATGACTATTTCGGACTGCGCGTAAGCGATTATCTCGGATATGTCCTTTTTTTCGAGTCCGCCGTCCTTGGTAAAAAACTTGAAGCCGTTTCGGTTATACGGCAGATGCGAGGCGGTTATCATTACCGCGCCGTCCGCTTCAAACTCCGGCAATATGGTTGACATAAACATTGCAGGCGTAGAGCTGAGCCCGCAGTCTATGACCTTAACTCCTATATGAAGCAAGGTGTCTATCAGAGTTTCACTCAAAAAATCCGCGCTGATTCTCGAATCGTGCCCTATCGAGATTGTTATGTCACCCGCTTCTTTTTTTTTCCTGTCCGTAAGCCACAGCAGGAAGCCTCTGATTATCCTGAACGCTTCTTCTTTTCCGAGGTTGACGGGCTCGCCGCCGACTCCCTCAATAGCTGTGCCCCTTATGTCCGAGCCGTTTTGAAGTTTTTTGTAGTCAAGAGCCATATATATCGCTTTCTCCTTAATCTGTCAGTTATGATTTTTTGCTTTTATAACATTGTTATAACATTTGACGGGTACTGATTTTTAATTTCTCTGCCTAAGGCGCCGCGCCGTCTGTTTTTTAGCCCATTGAGGCCTGTGTTTTTCGCGGAGAACTTCGAAGCTTTTTTTGTCGAAGAGCCCCGACGTCAATTCGTTACGGCGTTCTCTTATTCTTATTTTTTCTCGTAGAGCAAGGCTTCTTCCTCGCCGTTTAGCATACGCTCCGCTCCCTTGGCGAGCGCGCCTAATTCGTCCTCGCCCGGCATTCTGACGATTTTGCCGACGTGACCCGCGTACTCCTCGATGAGGGCGCAGAGTTCGTCCGACCTCGCCATACCGCCCGTGAGTATTATTGCCTCAGGGTTTCCCTTAAGAGGTACGGACATGGCGGCGATTTCTTTTGAGGTCTGATATGCCATCGCCTTAAATACGAGCTCGGCTTTTTCGTCCCCAGCTTCAATATCCTTTAGAATCTGCCTTAAATCCGTCTTGCCGATGTATGAATACATTCCGCCTTTGCCTGATATGAGTTTCTGCACTTCCTCCTCGGTGTATTCACCGGAGAAGCAAAGCTTAGTCCATGCTATGAGCTGCACTCCGCCCGGCCTTTCCGGAGACATCGTACCCTCGTCGTAGGAGCTTCCGTCTATAATCGTGCCGCCCTCGTGTGCGGTTACCGTTATTCCCCCGCCCATGTGGCAGACTATCAGCTTCATATCGCTGTATTTTTTTTCTTGCTGCTCGGCATAGTTACGCGCCATCGCGCGGGCGTTTAGCACGTGATACAGCCCGAGCCTCTCTATGCCGTCAACGCCCGACACCTTAGCGACGTCGTTAAGTTCCGCTCCGCCCGGCGAATCGTATATATACGACGGAATGCCGAATTCCGCCGCGATTTCATTGGCTATCAGTCCGCCTAAGTTGGCTGCGTGCTGTGGAATATCGGGATTCCTCAGCTCGTTCTTAAGTTTTTCTTCGACGATATACCCGCCGCATTTAAGCGACGGAATCAGCCCTCCCCTACCTACAATCGCTTTTAGGCGATTCATGTCGTAATCGTGCTTTTTCAGAAGCTCTTCGATTAGCTTTTTCCTATATTCAAGCTGTCCTATCACAGTTCCGAGAGCTATGATTTCATTCGGGTCATGCGATACCGCTTCCTCGATTATGAAGGCTCCGTCTCTGTAGATTCCAATCTTAGAGGACGTGGAGCCCGGGTTTATTACCAATATGTCAGTCTTCAGCATTTCTTCTCCGTTTCTCCGATATGTTTATCTGTGATGCCGCGTATGCAGATAGATATTATACCATGTGCGATTTTGCCGGAGTTCACGCAGGCAAAATTATCGCACGGCGATATAATCTCCGTATAATATTTACGCAGCGAAGCTGTGTAAATATTATACCATGTTTCGTACTTTATTATGAGCGATAAGCTGCTGCCGCGCTTTTTAGTCCTCGCTTCGGATAACTCTTCGTGCTTGCTCGCCGGCAAAATGGTTCTCGTCAAAACTCGCTGCGCTCAGACAGTTTCCGAGAACCGAAT
>JBHAFL010000021.1:0-5497 GCA_041856085.1 Anaerovoracaceae bacterium
GCCGACGCGGTAAGGGATATGACGGAGAGCGACTATGACCTTACGCTTTTTACCTGCACCTCAGGCGGATATTCCAGATTGGCGGTGCGGTGTATGCTTACATAGACCCCCATTATTTCAAAACCCCTGTTGCAAGGGTTAAAAGTTTTACTTGATAAAAAATAAGAAAAAGTGTATAATAAAACCGCAAGAATAAGTAATAAAAATAGGACTATATGATTTTGGAGAATGCACGGAGCATTTATCCGCATTGCCTTCGTTTTGATTCGTGAAAGAGGAGGGGTTATCGATGAAATTCTTTGAAAAACCGATCTCTAAAATCGGCAAGAAAATTCTTGTCTTTGTGCTGGTGCTTTTAATCCTGCTGATGCTCTTTTTTATCATAGACGGTGCTATTGTAAAGAAGCGTAACGACGATATGCTTATTTCGATGCTTCGGGCGGCAGCCGCCGACCCCGGCGCCCTTACCGTTAAAACCGGAAACGGTAAGGAGGAGGATATCACAGATGAGTTCCTTAATATGCATCTGTCGGAGATTGAGGGAGGCAACTACAGTACTGCAATGGACGATATCAGGAGCAATAAATACGGCCTTGCGATTCAATGGAATGAAAAAACACGGGAATACGTGGAATAATTGCCTGATACGGGGAGTTGTTTTTGTGATTATTACTCCGTTTTTTACAAAAAAAGCGGGAAATTCGTTTAAAAGTCAAGAGGTTTTTCTTGACTTTTAGTTTGTTCTTTGATATCATCTAATGGTTGAGCCGCACAGACACGGTATTTTCAAGTGCGATGAATTATTTATCGTCACCGTCACTGGCGAGACTGGATAGAGGAGGAAAATAAAAAATGTACGCAATTATCGAAACAGGCGGCAAGCAGTACAGAGTACAGGCGGGCGACGTTCTCAGAGTTGAGAAGCTGGGCGCTAAAGAGGGAGAGAAGGTTACTTTTGACCGAGTTCTCGTTATCGGAGAGGGTGCTGACGTTAAGGTCGGAACACCTTACACGGGAGACGTTGTAGAAGGCACTGTTCTTTGCGAGGGAAAAGGTCAGAAGGTAATCATCTTCAAGTATAAGGCTAAAAAAGACTACAGAAAAAAACAGGGTCACAGACAGCCTTTCACAGAAGTTGAAATCACTTCAATCGGTGGAGTTGCCGCTCCTAAGAAATCCGAGAAAAAGGCTGAGCCTAAGGAGGCGGAAGCTGCACCGGCCGCAGAGGCGGTTAAGGTATCGGCTTCGATGAAAAAAGAAGAACTTATTGCTATTGCTAAGGCTAACAATATTGAAATCGACGAGAAAGCCACCAAGGCCGTTATCATCGAAACGATTGAGAATGCCGGCAAGTAATTTACTGATATTTAGTTAGGAGGTACACTTATGGCAAGTAAAAAAGGTGTAGGCAGCTCTAAGAACGGTCGCGACTCCGAGTCCAAACGTCTTGGGTTAAAGGCTGGCGATGGACAGTTCGTAAGTGCTGGCAGCATTTTAGTCAGACAGAGAGGAACTAAGTTCCATCCGGGAAACAATGTAGGTATCGGTGGAGACGATACATTATTTGCTAAAATTGACGGAGATGTCAGATTCGAAAGAAAAGACAAGACAAGAAAGCAAGTAAGCGTTTACCCTAAGGAAGCTTAATCTATTCGCCCTATACATACTGTATAGGGTTTTTTTGTCTGATAGAGAGGATATATTATGTTCGTAGACAGAGCGAAAATATTTGTTAAATCCGGTAAAGGCGGTAACGGAGGAGTTACTTTCAGAAGAGACCCTTATGTGCCTAACGGCGGACCGGACGGCGGCGACGGCGGCAAGGGCGGAAGCATAATAATTACAGCCGACAGAAACCTCAGAACCTTAATGGATTTTAAGTACAAGAAAAAATACGAAGCGGAAGCCGGCCAGAACGGTATGAGCAGAAACAAATTCGGCAAGGACGGACAGAATCTTGTTATCAAGGTTCCTATGGGGACCGTCGTGCTTGACGCGGATTCCAACCGTATTATGAAAGACCTCGTAAACGACGGGGACAGCTTCGTGTGCGCTAAAGGCGGCAAAGGCGGCAGAGGCAATGTACGTTTCAAGTCATCGATAAGACAGGCTCCGAATTTCGCGGAGGCGGGCGGAGCCTCAATTGAGAGAAACATCATACTTGAGCTCAAGCTGATAGCGGATGTCGGCCTTGTGGGCTTCCCTAATGTAGGCAAGAGTTCGCTTTTAGCCGAGGCTACTTCCGCCAATCCTAAGATAGCAAACTACCCGTTTACGACAATAGACCCGAATTTAGGGGTTGTTTCGATTTATGACGATTCTTTTGTTATGGCTGATATTGCCGGCATCATCGAAGGAGCGTCTGAGGGTGCGGGAATGGGATTCCGCTTTCTTAAACATATTGAGAGGACTAAGGTTCTTATCCACGTTGTGGATATCTCGGGCAGCGAGGGAAGAGAACCTAAGGAAGATTTCGACAAGATAAACGCAGAGCTTGCGGCGTATAGCGAGAGAATAGTTAAGAAGCCTCAGATAGTCGCCGCCAACAAGATTGACGAGCTTGACGGCGGTGAAAACAGCGAGAAATATATCGAGTTCAAAAAATACGTAGAAGAAAAGGGCTACAAGTGCTTCCCGATGGCAGCCCCGCTGGGCATAGGAGTTAAAGAAGTGCTTTCCGCAGCGCTCATAGAGCTTAAGAACGTTTCACAGCAGCCCGCGGAGACGGCCGATGCGAACGAATATTTTGACTTCGAGAGAGAAGAGCGCGACCCTGATTGGAATAAGATAGAGGCGTCATATGATGAGGAAGATGGAGTATATGTTCTGAGCGGCAAACAGCTAACCAAGATATTCAATTCCACAAACTTCCATGATATGGGTTCCCTCAGATATCTATATAAATATATCGAAAAGAACGGCGCAATCGATGAGCTCAGGAAAATGGGGCTTTCAGAGGGCGATATTATCAAGATAAACGACTACGAGATGGAATTTTGGGATGAGTATTAAGAAAAGCGTTATAAAACCCGATCATCTTCTTAAAAGGGTTGAGAAGCCCGGAAGATACATAGGCGGAGAGATAAACTCGGTGATAAAAGACGCGGACAGGGCTGAGGTTAACTTCTGCTTTTGCTTCCCCGACATATACGAGATAGGAATGTCCTACTTAGGGCTGCAGATTCTTTACAAAGCGCTTAACGACAGGGAGACCGTCTACTGTCAGCGGGCGTTTCAGCCGCAGACGGATATGGAAGAGCTTATGAGAGCCGAGAATATTCCTCTATATACCCTCGAAAGCAAGACTCCGCTTAATGAGATGGACATCATAGGTTTCACCCTGCAATATGAGATGTCGTTTACGACCGTGTTGAATATGCTCGATTTGGCAGGCATTGCCGTAAAAGCTTCCGACAGAGGCGAAACGGAACCGCTCGTAATAGCGGGGGGGCCCTGTGCATATAATCCCGAGCCGCTCGCGGAGTTCGTCGATTGTTTTTTGATAGGGGACGGTGAGGAATTTCTGCCAGAGTTCGTGGAGTATTACGCCGAGCTGAAAAAAGAGGGACTTAAGAAGCCTGAAATACTTGAGAGATTAGCGCAGATGAAAGGGGTGTATGTCCCCGTTTTTTATGAATATGAGTATAATGATGACGGCACGATAAAAAAATTATGTAGATTAAATGATAAGGCTCCCGAAAAGATAGAGAGGCGCATACTTCCGTCTATTCAGGACGCCTGCTTTCCTGTTAAGCCTATTATACCTACGGTTGAGGCGGTACACGACAGGGCTGTTGTCGAAACTTTCAGAGGCTGCACGAGAGGGTGCAGGTTTTGTCAAGCCGGCATTATATACAGACCCGTAAGAGAAAGAACTCGTGAAAGGATTGTCGATATCGCCTGCTCGCAGCTTAAAAATACCGGACACGAGGAACTTTCGCTTCTCAGCCTTTCGTCTTCCGACCATAGCGAGTTCGAGGATATCGCATTGGAGCTTCTCAGCTTCACCAAGTCGAATAATTCCTCGCTTGCGCTTCCGTCTCTCAGAATGGACAAGTTCGCCTTTGACGTGCTGCAAAGGATTCAGGAGTTTAAGAAGAGCGGGCTCACATATGCTCCCGAGGCAGGCACGCAGCGTTTAAGAGATGTAATAAACAAAGGTGTAACCGAGGAGGATATATTCACTTCAATAAGACAGGCGCTTGAACTCGGCTGGACTCATATCAAGTTATATTTTATGATCGGTCTGCCGACGGAGACCTATGAGGACTTGGACGGTATTGCGGATATTGCAAGACGCATAAAGGAGCTGAATTATGAAATAAACGGTCCCAAAGGCGGACGGTTCACTCTTACGGTTTCCGTATCGAACTTCGTGCCCAAGGCAATGACCCCGTTCCAGTGGGAAGCGCAGGACACGGCGGAGGAGTTCAGGAAAAAACATAATTATCTGAGAGACAGACTCAGAATGAAGCAGATAAGCTTCAACTATCATGATAATGAAACCTCGGCTTATGAGGCGGTGTTCGCGCGCGGCGACCGCAGAACCTCCAAGCTGCTGTATGAGGCATGGAAGCAGGGCTGCAAGCTCGACGGCTGGTCAGAGCACTACAGACCGGACCTCTGGGAAAGAGCCTTCGAGCTCTCGGGGATTGACAGAGCTTTTTATACTACGAGAAAGAGAAAATTTGATGAACATCTGCCGTGGGACGTCATAGATTCCGGAGTAAGCAAGACTTATCTCATGAACGAGGCTGAGAGAGCATACGAGGAGAAAATCACATACGACTGCAGATTCGGCTGCACAGGCTGCGGCATTAACCGCAGGGTTAAGTGCGAAAAAGGAGGGATATACCGATGTCAAGATTTGTAATAAAATTTTCTAAGACCGGTTATATCAAGTACATATCCCATCTCGACCTTCTAAGGGTGTTCAAAAGGACTTTTAAGGTCTGCGGCATTAAGCTTAAATATTCTCAAGGCTTCAATCCCCACCCGAAAATGGGATTTGCTCAGCCGCTGTCATTAGGTTATTCATCGATATCGGAATATATTGAGATTGATACAGATGATAACAAAAATGCAAAAGAAATACATTTTTTATTAAAAGACAATTTGCCCAAAGGTATAGAGATATACGAGACTTTTGAGCTTAAGAAAGAGATTAAATCGCTCGCCTCGATTACAAAAGCCTGCACGTACCGAATAAGGATTCCGCTAAGGACAGACGAAGCCGCCGCAAAAAATCTCCTCTCGGCATATCTCGCGCAAAAGCGGATTTTTGCCGAAAAGAGGATTAAAAAATCAAAAAGTTTCGAATCTGTCGAGATTAGGAATATGATAAGAAAACTGAGCGCCGAGCTTGCCGAGGACGAGCTTGTACTTAATTGCGAATTGGACTCGGGAAGTACGTCCAATCTCAGCCCTGAGCTTCTGATAAAAAGTTTTATCGATTTTTCGGGGACTGACGTTAAAAGACACGAGATTGAGGTAGAGA
>JBHAFL010000022.1:0-12955 GCA_041856085.1 Anaerovoracaceae bacterium
GATGGCACTTCGTAGAGAGGTCGCAGCTTGCGGCAACCAAGGTGGCAACGCGGAATTATCCGTCCTTGATTAGTTTCAGGGACGGATTTTTTGTTTAATAAGCCTTACGAAGACACCGAAAATCAACTAAAAGATTTTTTGGAGGGAAAAAAGATGACAACAAAGAACGAAAAAACCATACCTTATAAGATTTATCTGCCGGAAGATGAGATGCCGAGAGAGTATTACAATGTAAGAGCCGATATGAAAGTGAAGCCCGCGCCGCTGCTCAATCCCGAGACGCTAAGTCCTATGACGGAGGAGGAACTCAGGCGTGTCTTCACCGACGAGGCTGCGCGTCAGGAGCTGGATAATGACAACAGATATATTCCTATTCCCGACGAAATCCGCAGCTTCTACAAGATGTACAGACCGTCGCCGCTCGTGAGAGCGTATTGTTTAGAGGAAAAGCTCGGAACGCCGGCTAAGATTTATTATAAGTTTGAGGGAAATAACACCTCCGGCTCGCATAAGCTGAACTCCGCCATAGCGCAGGCATATTACGCAAAAAATCAGGGACTGAAAGGAGTTACAACCGAAACGGGAGCGGGACAGTGGGGCACAGCGCTTTCAATGGCTTGCGCTTATCTTGAGCTCGACTGCAAGGTCTATATGGTTAAGGTTTCGTACGAGCAGAAGCCGTTCAGAAGAGAGGTTATGAGGACGTTCGGAGCCTCGGTCACACCGTCGCCGTCTATGGAAACCGAGGTCGGCAGGAGAATAAACGCGGAGCACCCGGGGACGACGGGTTCGCTTGGCTGCGCTATTTCCGAGGCGGTCGAAAAATCGATGAATACGGAGGGCTACAGATATGTGCTCGGCTCGGTGCTTAACCACGTGCTCCTGCACCAGAGCATAATAGGGCTGGAAACCAAGTCGGCGCTGGACAAGTACGGCATTAAGCCGGACATCATCATAGGCTGCGCCGGCGGAGGCTCGAATCTTGGCGGCTTGATTTCGCCGTTTGTTGGCGAAATGCTGAGAGGGGAGGAGGACTACAGGATAATAGCGGTCGAGCCTCAGTCTTGTCCGAGCTTCACAAGAGGGCGCTTTGCCTACGATTATTGCGATACCGGCAGGGTGTGTCCGCTTCAGAAAATGTACACCTTAGGCTCGGACTTCATACCGTCCGCGAGTCATGCGGGCGGACTGAGATACCACGGTATGTCGGGTACGCTTTCGCAGCTGTATGCGGACGGGTATATAGAGGCGCGGACGGCGGCGCAGACCGAAGTGTTTGAGGCCGCGCAGCTTTTCGCAAGAACGGAGGGAATACTCCCTGCGCCGGAGAGCGCGCACGCGATAAAGGCCGCGCTTGACGAAGCAGCGCTGTGCAAGGAGAACGGCGAAGAGAAAACCATAGTTTTCGGGCTCACCGGCACGGGGAGCTTCGACCTGTTCGCCTACGGCAAATATAACGATAACGCCATGGAAGACTATATGCCGACCGAGGAGGAGCTTGAAGCGGCGCTTGCGAAGCTCCCCAATATAGATTGACAGATATGAATCAGTCAGGATTTTCGGTGATTATTGTGCATATCGAATTTCCGGTTTATAATCCACAGTAAACTATATGATATTTGCCGATTCGTTTCGGGCAGGCAGGTAGATGATTTTTAATACGGAATCGTACTGAAAGGGGCTGTCGGTTTTGCCGACAGCCCCTGCTTTTAGCTTATTTATTATTATGCTGATGTCTCCGGTTACCGGTCATTTTTAACGGAGAGATACCAAGCGAGAGGGGTTACGCCCTCCGGCGGGTTGTTTAACCTCTCGTCCGCTTCGTCTAAGGTCAGAGGAGCGCTCACGATGACGTCGCAGCCGGGCTGCCAGTTGGCAGGTGTGGATACGTTATCCTTGTCGTGCTTTTGAAGAGCGAGGACGAGTCTCTTTATCTCATCGAAATTTCTGCCTGCGGACATCGGATAGTATAGCACCGCTCTTATAGTTCCCTCCGGGTCTATTATGAATACCGCGCGGACGGTCTGAGTGTTCGCAACCGCGTGGAGCATTCCGTATTTACCTGCGACCTCCATACTTATGTCGGCGATGATAGGGAAGTTAATTTTAATCTTGCCGTTGCCGTTCCAGTCGATTGACTCGATGCTCTTTGCCCAAGCCAGATGTGAGTGCAGGGAATCTATCGAAAGACCGATAAGCTCGGTATTTATCGCCTTAAACTCGTCGGACATCTTCGCGAAAGTTATAAACTCCGTGGTGCAAACGGGTGTGAAATCAGCGGGGTGTGAGAAGAGTATTACCCATTTTCCTTTATAGTCCTTAGGAAAATCAACCTTACCCATCGTCGTCATAGCTCTGAATTCCGGCGCAGCTTCGCCGATTAACGGTATACGCATTACTTTTTCTTCGTTCATTTTTTACCTCCTGAATTAAGAATTATATTCACTATGTTATTATTCGATTCGTTACAGTATGATTATACACTAAAAGCGCCAAAATAAACAGCCGGCCGTAAAAGATTCACAAAACTAATATAAATACCTGAAACTGCAAATATATCGAAAAAACATTGCGCTGTCTTAAGAAAAACGGTATAATATTATCGGGCGGACAGTCGATGGAAACCGATCTCTTCCGTTGCCCGTTTTGCCGAGAGTTGCCGCCGTCGCTGCGAAAGTGAAGTTAGGCGGCGGCTTATCGCAAAAAACAAAATTAGGCATAACAATGTCTTTAGAATGTATATGAAACGCTGTGTGAATATTTTTTGATGTAAAAAATTATAATAATGCGCTTATGCGAGGAGGTGTATCAGATGAAAAAAAAGTTAACGGCGCTTGCGCTCATAGCGGCGTTGATGCTGTCCCTGCTTACGGGCTGCGGGGGCGGTGCGGGCAGCAGGACGATGAAGCTGTCGCCCGAAAATACCGAAATTACCACGAGCGACGGCATTACCGTGAATGTGGGAGACTATGTTTTGGACGGCGAAGCCGAGCTTGTCGTAACGAAACAGCCTGTTGAAGAAAACGAAGAAGAGGGGTATAAGATTGAAGCCTACGACATCAGCATAGGAGAGATGAAGGAACTGGGGGATTTCATCACTATCCGAATTCCTTACGACAAGAGCTACTGCGAAGAGGGACAGAATCCCGCGCGGTGCGTTGGCGCGAAATATAAGAACGAGGAGACCGGCGAATGGGAAGACGTGCTCTATGAGGTCGATGAAGAAGCAGGGGAACTTGTAATCTACACTGATCACCTTTCATACTACGGTGCGTTCTACGTTAAGAACGAGGGCAAGCGCAGCGCATATATAACGGATGTGCTCGACTACGCCGCTTATATGGATAAAAACAAGATGTTGAATTTTTCGCGTGCCATTGCCGAAGGAAAACCCGGCGTAACTCGTGAACTTGCCCAATTCGGCAGCGAGTTCTACGGCAAGGCGTTTGATTATTCGGACAGGCTGGATAATGCCATAAATATCGCTACTCTCGGAAGCCCGCCGAGCTATCTTTCTCCGGAGATTCCGGACACTAATATCTCGATGTTCACCGCTATAGGCTATGCAGCGACTTGCTACAATCTCATGCATGTGACGATTGCCGGCACACTGGGAGACGGCCCCAAAAAAGATGAAGTGCTGAACCTAATCAGAGACGTATCGGCGAAATCGACGGCATATTGGGGAAAGGCTTTTACATCTTTGGGCGAGGGCGCAATGTCTGTAGGTATGGGAGGAGTTCTTGTCATCGAAAAGATGCTTACCGCTTTCGCCGAGGAGGCAAAAGCTACAAAACTTGAGGACATCAATTATATATATCACCATTTTAATGAAGAGTTCAAAGGTTTCGGGCACACACCTATGCGAAATAAGGACTGGCGTGAGAAGATCATAAAGGTGGTTGAGAAATATCCGAACGACGCGGAGCTTGCGATAAAGGCACTGGAAGCGGGATTTAATGCTTATGCCTCAAAGTTTTTTGAACTCAGCCTTGAGCAGATGAATGAGGTCGCCACGGATACTCCTAACGTTACTATGAAGAGAGTTCCGGCTTTCACGGAGAGCGAAAAAAACGAGCTGATAGAGGATTATGTGACTTATCTGAAAGATAATGTAATGCCTGCGGTTCTTAAGAGCGTAGAGGTGTATATGGTTAAAAAGACGGAGCTTATTCAGCTCAAGGCTCTTAATAAGGTTAAGGATTATTATAATAAAGAAATCTCGATTACCATAAAAGAGAAACTCAATGAAGGTAAGCTCTCGGAATATGATGGTTACAAGCTGCGTTTCGCACCGCTCAGCAAAGAAGCCAATGAAAAAGACTGGACGGGAGAGTGGAATGAGAAAGGAGTAATCAATACGTCCGCTACGCTTTTGGGCTTTATGATTTCAGGTTACCCTCACACAATCGAGTTCTATGCGCCGGACGCGGATATTAAGACGGCGGAGCCGAAGTTTGTCGTACCTTTTGTCATAAGTATACCCGAGATAAAGATAGAATTCGGCGGTGTGCCGACTTTCGACGAGCTTGTAGGGAAATACAAGAACGGAAGCTTCACGTTGACAGACTATTTCATATCCGATTCGCTTCGCAAATCGATGAAGGACGGCGGCGCTAAGAGCGAAGAAATTGGCTGCGATTTAGCGACTATGCTATCGGAACTCGACAGCAATTTGGGGGTGCCGCAGGAAGCTCCTATTACGGTAAAAAAGACAGGGGAGAACGAGGGTAAAATTCTCTTTGATAAAAACACCGCAAATGTGAAATATAATCCCGATACCGGACTTTTGCATTTTGTTTTGAAGACGGATGAATCCGCTATGGAGGGCGATATAAAGGCTTCGTACAGCAGCGACAAAAAACGTGTTCAGCTTGAGGGCGATCTTAAGACGACGATAGTCTTTTTCAAGGCGGAAGATTTTTACTGCAACATTAAGCTTAAGGGCAGCAAAAAACTTAAAGAATAATGTATCAATATATTAAGATTTTCGAAATGCAAGTGTCGGCATATTGTATTTTTACAATCCTGGCTGCCGCGGTTTCAATTGCGACAGCTGTACCGTCGCTTATAAAAACAGGGCTGAGCGGCTCTAAGGCGGCTTTGATGCTCGGAGTAACGGGTCTGTCATTTCTTATAGGAGCACGCCTTTGGAATTTTGCAGTCAATCCGTATAATTTCATAGGCGAACTTAAGTGGTACAGCCTGCGTCTTGCAGGGCTTTCGCTTTACGGCGGCTTGCTTGGAGCGGGGGCTTCGCTCATAGTTCTGTCGCGCCTTTGGAAGAGAACGGCTTGGCGATTGCTTGACGCTATGACAATACCGTGGGGTTTAGCATTTTGCATTGCGAGAATAGGCTGTTTCCTTAACGGCTGCTGTGCAGGTAAGGTGACGCGAAGCATATTCGGAGCAGAATTTCCGGTCAGCCCGTCAGAGCAAAATTTCGGAGGCTATTTACTTTTTTTATCGCAGGTAAAGACCGTCCACCCGACTCAGATCTATGAGCTTACGGGCGCGCTGATAGGTATTCCGGCAATCGTATGGCTCGTCAGGCGCCTAAGTCTGGTGGAGGGTTCGACTTTTTTGATGTACATGGCTTGGTTTTCGGCGGTTCGCCTTATAGTGCTGCCGCTTAGGGCGCTGAGCTATCCCGCTTTCATTAAAACGAAGGCTTATCCGCTGCTTTATCTCAGCCTAATCGCCGGCGGCGTTATTCTCACCTTAATCCGAAATAAAAAAGGCATATAGAGCGGTCTATCTGACAGTGCGGCGTCTGTCGCTATGCAATCATACCGATATAAAAAGATTAAGCGCGGCCTATCGCCTTGGCGTCGAAAATTAAAAAACACGGAACCTAAACTTCTCAGGGCTTCCTAAATAATTAGGGAGCCTTGTTTTTTGCCGAGTCGGGGGACTTCGTACAGACTTTATATCTATAAAAAAATTGACCGCGCAGGCGCGCTTTGATATAATCATACCCGTATAGTTGAAAGAGAACGGTATATGGAAGATAAAAAAACAACAGGTGCTAAAAACGAAAAATCAGTGGAGTCAAGCCGTTTAAGCGAGAATATCGCAGCCGTAAACCGCGCTGACGGCGAGGTGAAAGGCGAGACGCTTTGGACTAAGGATTTCACGATAATTACGCTGGGCAGCATAGTATCTATGCTCGGCAATGTTATGGCATATTTTGCTATAAGCCTTTTCGTGCTCGACTACACGGATAACGGATTTTACTATGCTCTCTATGTGTTTTTGGGAACCTTTCCGCAGATAGCCGCGCCGGTTATAGCGGGTCCGCTTATGGACAGGTTCTCGCGCAGAAGAACCATATATATGCTTGACTATGCCTCGGCGGCTATATTCGCTCTCGTGGCGCTCATAGTCAGGTTCGATTTTTTCTCGTTTCCGATGCTTGCCGTGCTCACCGTCCTGATGGGGACGATTAACAGCACGTATATGGTAGCGTACGACAGCTTCTATCCGCTTCTGATAACCAAGGGCTTCTTCACGAAAGCTTACTCGATTTCGAGCGTGCTTGAAACTATGTCAATGGCGATAGTTGTAGCGGCTACGTATTTTTATAAGACTTTCGGACTATTTCCGATGATGGTGGCGAATAGCGTCTGTTTTATCATTGCCGCCACTTTTGAAACGAGAATCAGCGATGTCGAGAAAAACGCGCCGAGCCTTGACGGAAGTAATTATCGCCTGAGAGACTATATCGGCGACGCCAGAGAGGGCATTAAATATCTGATATCTGAAAAAGGTTTGCTGCTTATCACGGTATATTTTATGTTTTCCAATATGTCCGGCGGCTCGGAGCAGGTAATCGTGCTTCCTTTCTTCAAGAGAAACTTCTCAAACGGAGAGTATATATTTATGTCCGTAATGGGCTTTATGCTTCTCGGAAGAGTGATCGGCGGTATGATTCACTACAAGATAAAATTTCCCGTAGATAAAAAATATGCCATAGCGTTTGTCGTCTATATTGTAATAGGCTTGTGTTTCGGCGGGCTGCTGTATCTCCCGCTGTGGCTTATGAGAGCCGCATGCTTCACGGCGGGGATTCTGGGAGTGACCTCATACAACATAAGGATATCCTCGACGCAGAGCTATGTTCCTAATGAAAAGAGGGGAAGATATAACGGTGCGTTCATAATGCTGAATACTGCGGGTTCTATGGCGGGTCAGCTCATATCGGGAGCACTTCTTACCGTGATATCTCATCAGGCGGTTATGCTTTTGATAAACGCCTTATGTATAGTTGCCGCAATAGTATTAATAGGCGGCGGCAAAAAGCACATAGCACCGATATATAACAGGCAATCATGATATTGTCCGCTGAAATTAAAACAACAGGGAGTCTATTCGATGCAAAAATTCACTTCAAAGCGAAGCCATTATCAAAATATATGCATGTTAAGCCTACCTTTCTCATAGACTACATCCTGAGGAGATAGTTTACATTATTATTAGATTTAAGACAATTTCATTTGCGATTACTTAAGACAATATCATATGTGATTCATAGTGACACCGTCAGAAATAATAAATATATTGACCGCGTGCTAAAATTATGCTATGCTTATGAGCGTTAAAAAAATAACAAAAATTAAAAAAGGAGGGCCGTTTAGTATGCGGCAAAAAAAAGAAAATGAAGAAGTATATATCAGCAATTCTATCAATTGTAATGTTTTTTACTATGAGTACATGTAACTCCTCATTGACAGGTAATTGACATGCTGCGAATTTTTTGTAATATTTTTTCAGAATCAATGAAAAAGGAAAAGGAATTTTTCAAAAATAATTCTGTAATCGCCACATTGACCTACGCATTCGTTCTGTTATCATTCCTATCGGTTTTTAGTTTTTTTGTAACAAATAATATTATAGCGCTAAAGATTGGAGTGACTGCAATCAATATGTTCATTGGGGTGCGCATAATATTTTTTTTATTAAACAGAAGAAAAAAATGATTTTTTCGCATAAGATATCTATTTCTGTCACCATCAAACATCGGAGCTGTTCGACGAGATAAGCGCCATCTCCACCGGATAATAATATTGTTGACGGCGTGATGCGCGTTACCCTCTCTACAGCGCCGCTCGCAGCCTCGGGCAGGGGGTATAAATGTTTTCCCGCGCGTTGTCCGAGCCTATACGTAAGGCAGAATCCCTCGAGGGGGGCTTACAGGCGGGGTGAAGCCCTGACATACGAGAAAAGCCGAACCGACGATCAGGTTCGGCTTTTTCGTATGGTTTCAACCGTAAAATATTGACAAGAGGACGTGAATATAATATACTCAAACAAGTTAGACTTTCTAACTATATCCGGCTATAGACGGGGGAGGGAGCGATGGCTATGACACCTGATAAGTACTCGGAAATCCTTTCAAGAGCGTATAACAATGTCTTGCAGCTTGAAGAAACTAAGCGAAAATACACGCGTACGACCACTTCTATAAGGGGGAGGAATGCGATGGAGTTTATTTACGGACAGGCGCCCGAGGGCAAGGGGTCGAGGACTCAGCGCGAGATAGCCGATTTCCTTAAAATCAGCAGACCCTCATGCACGACATTGATTAAAAAATTAGAATCAATAGGATATGTCGAGAGAAGAAGGAGCGAGGGAGATGAGCGTGAGGTCAATATATCACTCACGAGGAAGGGAAGACTCGTAACGGTCATTCAATGCAAACATAGAAATCGTATAATCGACGAAGTCATGTCGGAGATGAGCGAACATGAAAAAGAGATAATCTACAAAGGGTTCACCAAGTTGAACGGAGTTCTGACCGAATGTACGGAAACGATGAGCGCAAGAGATGTTCAATAGCGAGAGTATATCTAAAAAAGACTGGAAACACAAACAGGCTGTATAACAACAAGGAGTAAGCTGATATGGTGAATATTTCGGAAGAAAGATACAAGGAAATGATGAAAGAAGATATGGCATGGGCGGAGAGCCTGATTGAAGCCATAGATAACGATAAGAGAGCGGGTGTTAAATATAAGGAGTCGAGGCCTATTACCTCAATCAAGCAAATGCTGGAGAGCTCGGCAAAACTTTTCCCGGACAGCACCGCCTTTTATACAAAATTTGAAAAAGGCGAATACGAAAAGATAAGCTATACGAGGTTCTTCAATGACATAAACAGCCTCGGCACGGCGCTAATCAAGAGGGGATATAAGGACGACAGGATAGGTATAATCGGAGAAACCGACTACACATGGAGCGTGGCGGATCTTGCCGTGTGCTGCGGCACGGGTATCGCCGTACCGATAGACAAAGAACTGCCTTATGACGATATCAAAAATATAATCAATGAGGCGGAGGTAAGCGCGGTATTTTTTGATGAGAAGAGAGAACCGATATTCACGAAGATGCTCGCCGAGGGAGATACTCCTCTTAAATTGCTTATCTCGCAGAAAGACAGGGACGATAAGACTGTTGAAGTAGACGGAAAAAAGATACAGATTATTTCGGAATGGAAGCTGATTGAAGAGGGCAAGAGACTTATGGAGGCGGGCGACGAAAGCTTTACTTCGGCGCGCATAGATACGAGGGAAACGGCTATCATCATATTCACCTCGGGAACAACGGGTATGGCGAAAGGAATAATGCTTTCTCACCGAAATATATGCGCTGACCTTATGGTGGCGCCGACGCTTCTCAAGGTTAACACATGGGACATTTTTTTCAGCGTGCTTCCTATTCACCACACATACGAATATACCTGCGATTTTTTGATGCCTATCTATAAGGGAGCCGCGATTGCTCACTGCGAGGGGCTGAAATATATAACAAAAAATCTTCAGGAAGCGCAGCCCACGATGTTCCTCGGCGTTCCTGCCATATTCGAAGCTCTACATAAGCAGATCTGGAAAGGAATCCGCAAGAAAGGCAAGGAGAAGACGGCTCGCTTCGGTGTGAAACTCAGCCTTTTCGCGAGAAACAAGCTGAAACTGGATATCTCAAACCTTTTCTTCAAGGAGATAAAAGCGATTCTGGGCGGCAGAATGAGGATGTTCATATCGGGAGGCGCGGCAATCAATCCTGCTATTCTTGAGGATTTTCAGGCGTTCGGCATACAGGCGGTTCAGGGCTACGGACTTTCGGAATGCTCGCCGATGGGAGCGCTTAATCCCGACTCAGCTCCGAAAGCCCGTTCCTGCGGGGTGGCATTACCCGGCTTCGGCGCTAAGATAGACGCTCCGGACGAAGACGACATAGGCGAAATCTGCCTTAAGGGAGACAATATCATGCTCGGTTATTACAAGCATCCGGAGCTCACCGACGAAGTGATATATGACGGCTGGTTCCATACGGGTGACCTCGGTTATATGGACGACGAGGGCTACATCATAATCACGGGCAGGAAGAAGAACGTAATAATAACGAAGAACGGTAAAAACGTATTCCCTGAAGAAATTGAATACCGTCTTTCACTCTATGATGAGGTTGCCGAATCAATGATATTCGAAGAGGAAGCCGATAACAAGGAAGATACGTTTATCGCGGCGGCAATCTTCCCTGACTGGGAAGTTCTGAGAGAGAAGCTGGGTGAGGAAGTCGGCGACGAAGAGGCGGAGGAGCATCTTTGGAAGCTCGTCGATCAGGTAAATAAGAGCAACCCGCCGTACAAAATGATAAGAAAAATATATCTGCGCCACAGCGCGCTTGAAAAGAATACCTCCAACAAGGTGGTGCGTTTCCGCTCAGGCAACAAGGGCTCCAACTGAGTATTCTCGGGAAAAGCGGCGTTGAAATAAAAGCTCGGTCGGTATATAATAAACATATTAAAGACTAAAAGCTGAAGGAGAAAAATAATGGCTTTCGCAACAGAAGTTGGAATAGATTTAGGTACTGCAAATGTACTGGTATATATCAAGGGAAAAGGCGTCGTGCTCGACGAGCCGTCGGTGGTGGCTATAAACAGCGATACCGACGAGATTCTTGCGGTAGGCGAAGAGGCGAGGCTTATGCTCGGCCGTACCCCCGCTAATATCATAGCGGTAAGACCTCTGAAAGACGGCGTTATCTCGGATTTCGACATAACGGAGAGAATGCTGAAATATTTTGTCAGGAAGTCGTGCGGGACGGGGAGATTCTTCAAGCCCAAGATAATGGTATGCGTACCGTCCGGAGTTACCGAGGTTGAGAAACGAGCCGTGAGAGAGGCTGCCGAGGCGGCGGGCGGCAAGGCGGTCTACCTTATGGAAGAACCTGTTGCCGCAGCAATAGGCGCCGGACTCGACATATCGGAGCCTGACGGGAAGATGGTTATAGACCTCGGCGGTGGAACCACGGACATCGCCGTAATCTCGCTCGGCGGCATAGTAGCTTCCGCTTCCGTTAAGATGGCGGGAGATAAATTTGACGAAGCCATAATCAAATATATGAGAAAGGTACATAAGCTCTACATAGGAGAGAGAACGGCAGAGGATCTGAAGGTAAAAATCGGTACGGCATTCCCGAGAGAGGAGTCCGTTAAGATGGAATGCCGCGGCAGAGATATGGTGACGGGGCTTCCTAAGATTGTGGAGGTGACCTCCGAGGAGATGATGGAAGCTCTGGACGAAGCGCTGACTACAATCTGCGAGGCAGTGCACAATGTGCTCGAGGTTACTCCGCCGGAGCTCTCGGCGGACATAAGTAACGCCGGCATATATCTGACAGGCGGCGGAGCGCTCCTATACGGACTCGACAAGAGGATTAAGGACAGAACGGGCATCGAGGTCATAATTGCCGAGAATCCGATGGAGTGCGTAGCTCTCGGGACAGGCAAGGCTCTTGAGGATCTCGAGAAACTCGAAAGCAATTCGCTTAACAGAAGAGCACCTTACATATAGGTGCTTTTTTTGCTGCCGAGCGCAGCTCCGACGCGGCTCAAAACCGATGGGCTGACGGAATACCTGAGTGTTTCGCGCAGCGAAAATAATAAAGAATATAACTGACGGGGAAGAAAAAATGAAATTGGAACTTATAGCGACCGCGACTTTCGGGCTTGAAGCCGTGGTGAGAAGAGAGATAGAGGCCTTAGGCTACAAGGTGCTTGCCACCGAAGACGGCAAGGTCACTTTTTTGGGCGACGAGAGAGCGATAGTTCGTGCCAACCTGTGGCTGAGAGCTTCAGACAGGGTGCAGATAAAGCTCGCGGAGTTTAAGGCTCTCGAGTTTGAGGAGCTGTTTCAGCAGATGAAGGGAATAGCATGGGAGGAGTGGATTCCATTAGACGGCAGGTTCGTTGTAAACGGACAGTCCGTTAAGTCGAAGCTGAGCTCCGTTCCTGCCGTGCAGTCCGTGTGTGAGAAAGCTCTTGTAGAGAGGCTGAGAGAAACCTACCCCGTGGAGCGATTCGAAAAAACGGGCGCCAACTTCGACATCAAGGTCAGTCTGCTAAAGGACAGGGCGACGGTTACTCTCGACACCACAGGACCAGGACTTAACAAGAGGGGCTACCGCAGACTGACAGGTAAGGCGCCTATCAAGGAGACTATGGCAGCCGCTATGATAATGCTCTCGTTCTGGAAGCCCGACAGAGTTCTCATAGACCCGTGCTGCGGCTCGGGAACCATACCGATTGAGGCGGCTATGATAGCAAAAAACATCGCTCCGGGGCTGAGAAGAAAATTCACCGCCGAGGAATGGGACGCCGTGCCGACTGAAATATGGAAGCGGGAAAGAGCCAACGCATATAAGGAGATTAGGAACGACATAGGGCTGAAGATTATAGGCTCCGACATCGACCCCGAGGCTGTTAAAATAGCTATGCTGAACGCAGAGGAAGCGGGCGTTGACGATTGTATAGTGCTAAAGGCTTCGGACGTAGCCGAAATGAACTCGGAGGAGCCGTCCGGCGTAGTGATAACCAATCCGCCTTACGGAGAAAGGATAGGCGACGCAAGAGATATCGGACACATATATGAGGCGTTCAAAAGATTTTTTGCAA
>JBHAFL010000023.1:0-11355 GCA_041856085.1 Anaerovoracaceae bacterium
AAAGTTCTACGAGGGTTCGTTTGAAATCCTCGTCATAGTGATTTCTTGTGGACATAAAGATACCTCCTTGTGGTGTCTAATATAATAGTACATCTGTTTTCTAAATGTGTCTACTTTTATAAGTATAGTGCAAATTTTGTTTCGAAGCATGATCTAAATGTAGACAAGCTAAAGGATGCTATATCGAGAGAAGAACTTGATATAGACTGGATTAATGAAGTCATAGACAGGATATATGTTTATGACAAGGATAAGGTTGAGATAATTTGGAAATTTACGAAAAAAAATGTATCCAATACTTGACACAAGGGTGACAGTAAAAAATGTTAAAAATGGTATGATTTGATAAAAACATTGGATTGAAGGTGAACATTATTATAAATGATGATTATATTTTAGGACGACTGTACATACCGATAATTATGATAATTCTTCTAATGGTAATGATATATTTTCATAGACATCATGCCCTTAGATACCTATACTTTATCAATATAATTTGCCATCTTGCCGCTATATTTTCCTATTTCATCTTAATAAATCATCCTACCGGGAAAGATTTTTCGGAGCAATGGATGAATTCAAACTCATTCATTTGGCTAATTGGAATATTCGGGGGTTATTTTCTTTCGGCTGTATCTACGGGGGCTTTTGTTATTGAACACGCACAAAGGTATATATGGGCAAAGGTGGCACTTGGAATTGTTGGATTAATATTTATTGTGCTTTGCATATGTGGGGTGGATATATTTAAAAAAGGTATTTTATCGCTGAAAAGCGGTTAGAGTTACGAATTAGACGAATGAGAAGTTAGGGAGGTCATTAAGATGAAATTTTTTATAGCAGCTTTGGTCTTTTTTGTCGCCATGACCATGACTTTAGCTTTTACGATATTTTTATACATTAAACTTGTAATTTCAGTGAAAAATAACATTGATGTACCTAAATGGATGTATAAAATAGGACATTCTCTAAAAGGCAGAGGAGCGGATGTATATAAAAATTTCACGGACAAGTCTGCGCTAAATGAAGTTAATTTTTATATAGCGGGGTTAATAATACTGAGTATAGCAGCATATTTTATTTTTTCCGGCAGATACTATACAAATAACAGGGTAATATTTTGGTTATATGCGGAATTTTTAATTATAATTGTTATGAGAGCTGTAATCGGTTTTGGGAAACCGCTCTTGAGCTTTATACTTTCCGCAATAAGAAAAAAAGAGTACAGCTGTAATTTTTCAGCAGCTGCAAATGCTGTCATGGGTATGATCATAATATCTATATTTGCCTGTGTACTTACGATTACGATGACAGGGCTACCTGTAAAAGCTCCGACGGTTCAAGTAGGAGAGTATGAGATTGTTATCGGGGAGACAACAGCCGATTATTTGCTTTCAAACGGTTTCAGCTTTTCAGGAAGAAGTCCGGGTGATATTGTTGAAAATAAAAGAGAGAGTCATTTTGCCTTTGGTGAAACAGCGGAACTTGTCAGGGATGGAAAAGGATATGGATATGTAAACTTGACACCAAGATATCAAGACAAGGCAAAGCTTAATGATTGTATTATTACATACTTCGGAATAACCTCAAAGAGCAAGATGATTGATTATGTCAAAATATGCGATGAAAATATTTCAAAATTATCCCTTGATTGTTTTGAAAAAGAGAATGTGAGAGATGTTTTTTCACTTTCTCCGATTAGTTATAAAGAATACAGAATAAAAGGACATTATTCTCTCACGATGCAGACCTTTCCGTACATGCTTTGGAAAAGATATAAAATAGAGATTGTTTTTTTCAGTGATGATAAACCAAATCAATTTGAAGTATATGCACAACATACAATTTGGGAATAAAGACTATTTCAAGATGCAAAGCGAAAAGCTGGATTATAAAATTATTATTACTGTAGTTAGTCACAAAAGACCGACGCATGGACGGTTAGTTAAGGCACAGCAATCGCTTTTGAAATTGATTAAGGAAAGAACTATGTTCAAATGATAAAATGCCATAAAATCTTTGATTTTTAGGGGTGCATTACTGATTTATCTATTCAATTACTTAAAAATATTATAGTGCTAACTCCTAAAGATGTCCTCGGAGACAACATAAGTATTGACAAAAAGGATTAAGAGGCTAATATAAAAGTGCAATTTAATACTTCATATCGTTGAAGTGAAAGCGGGACAAGCCGATTTAATCAAATCTGCGGATTGATATGATTTGGCGAATATGTGTATATATATGCGGTATATCCAAAAATAAGGTGAAAATAATAGTAACTACAACTACTTTTTATAATTCAATTGTATAGTACTTACTCAGGTCAATATACTTTACTCTTAGTTCCTGCGCAAGCGCCATGTAAAGTTGTTCTTCTGATATAGCGCCTGTTTGAACCAGTGCCTCGCCTATTCTAATCCCTGTATCTTTCTGCATCTGTGCAGCTTTATCAAGGTCTTTTTCGTCTATTATGTTAGATTTTAGCAAAATCTGCGAAAGTTTCATAATCTGTCCACCACTCAACTAGTATAAATATTTTTTACGCATAAAATGTATAATAATTTATTATAGAGTCGAAGCAAAGGGTAATTAACAAGTAAAAAAATACCTCAAAACGCAAGTTCTCGGTATTCCGACAGAGGGCTTGCGCATTTTTTGCTTCGCAATGGGTGCGACTTATGTTACAATATCAATGTAAGAAGCAAAAATGAAATCAGTAAAAATATTGATTCACTAAAAAGCAAAAATACTCTTCCGCTTAGACATAGACGGCACGCTGCATCCGGATGACCTGCTCGCTGACGGTGCGGCGGAGCAGGAGAAATATTAAAATTATTGAAGAGCAGACAAGGAGAGATTATATGAAACTTGATTCTAAAAGAACCATTTTGATAGGCTTTGCATTTCTGTCGATAAGTGCATTTTGGCAGATGTATGACAATATCATACCGCTTATATTAAAATACTTTTTTGAAATAGGTGACGCCCTTTCAGGCTTCATTATGGCGCTCGATAATGTATTCGCACTTATCATGCTTCCTCTTTTCGGGGCATTTTCCGACAGGGTAAGCACCAACAGGGGAAAGAGAACGCCTTTCATATTAGTTGGAACTATTCTTGCCGTAATTTTTATGATGGTTCTTCCGATTGCCGCCAACATAAGAAATCTGCCGCTCTTTATAGTAATGCTTCTCCTTACGTTAATGGCTATGGGCGTGTACCGCTCGCCGGCAGTATCTCTTATGCCGGACGTTACCCCCAAGCCACTCAGGTCAAAAGGAAATGCTCTCATAAACCTGATGGGTGCGGTCGGAGTGATAATCGTGCTCGGACTCACTATGGTTCTTTCGGGTGAAAAAGGAAACAACACCCCTAATTATATACCTCTGTTTGCGACAGTGGGGGGGATTATGATTTTGGCGCTTGTTATCCTGCTTACCGCGGTAGATGAGAATAAGTTTGTATCTGAGAGAATAGCGGCTGAAAAAGAACTTGGAATCGCGGATGAAACGGAGGAAGCGGGCAAAACCGACGTTAAAAAAGTCCCCCTTCACAAAGAAGTCAGGCGTTCGCTTATATTCATTCTGCTTTCCGTATCTTTCTGGTATATGTCCTACAATGCGGTAACAACCTCGTTTTCGAAGTATGCTACCGAGACATGGGGAATGGGCGGAGGCTCTTATGCGGGGGCAATGATGCTCGCGTCGGTGGGAGCGCTCGTATCGTTCATTCCTATCGGGATAATTTCATCTAAGATAGGCAGAAAAAAAGTAATACTTTTCGGAGTGTCGCTGCTTGCGGCGGCGTGGTTTACAGGCGTATTTTTCAGAACACCGAACGCAGGTATCTATGTGATTTTCGTTCTTGTAGGCGTGGCATGGGCGTCGATTAATGTCAACTCCTATCCGATGGTTGTCGAGATGTGCAAGGGCTCGGACATAGGAAAATTCACAGGATATTACTACACTTTCTCAATGGCGGCGCAGGTGTTTACACCGATGCTTTCAGGCGTCTTCCTCCAGTATGTCGGCTATTGGACGCTCTTTCCATATGCGACGATTTTTTCGGCAGCGGCGCTTGTGACTATGATTAAGGTGAAGCACGGCGACTCTAAGCCTGAGACAGCTAAGAACGGCGTTGAGGTGTTTGAAGACTTGGATATGTAAGGATTTTATACTGTAAAATGACGTCTTTCTTACCGACTTCGGGATTATGTCCCGTGAGTTTAACGGCTGTTATATTATAAAATACAGGAAAAACATGAAAAAATCAGAGACAGTTAACGAACTGAAAAAATACAGGTATGCACATAGAGGACTTCATAACAAACCTCGAATTCCTGAGAATTCACTTGCGGCATTCTCGCTTGCCGTTGAGAAAGGCTTCGGAATTGAATTCGACGTGCGACTTACATTCGACAAAAAATTAGCTGTCATACACGACTCGTCGCTGAAACGCGTCACGACGGTCAGGGAGGACGGCAGAGCCGTGCTTCCCGAAAATATTAATTACCCGAGTGAGACAATATGCCGCTCGGACGCAATAATTGAAACAATCACCCTTGAGGACGCAAAAAATCATCCTCTTGAGGAGTCCGACGAGAGAATACCCGAGATGAGAGAGGTTCTTGAGCTTGTGGACGGCAGAGTACCGCTCATAATCGAGCTTAAGCCTACAAGAGATAATTTTAGAGAGCTTACGAATCTCGTAATGAAAGAACTTGAGGGCTATGTGGGCTTGTACGCCGTCGAGTCCTTTAATTCGTTCGCGGTAAAATATCTTAAAAAAGCCTATCCCGACGTAGTGAGGGGGCAGCTTGCGACTGACCTAATAAGAGATGAAGAGAGCCTTGTCGAGGGAGACCCGAGGGAAAGGGTTCACGTCGGCAGGGTTGTAAACTACCTTGTGAGGGAGCTTGTGATGAATCCGCTCAGCAAGCCTGATTTCGTGGGCTACAAATTCGAACATCGAAAAAACGGGAGCTTCAAAAAATATAAGGGTATGAAGGTCTTCTGGACCATCAAAACCCCTCTCGATATGGAGCTTTCGGAGAAAAACGGCATAATATGTATCTTCGAGAGATTCACGCCCGAGGATAGGTTCTTCGGCGGCAGGATATGATTTAATCCACACTCTGCCGCTTTTTTATCTTCTTTTGTTTTTTCGTTTGAATCTGTGGCGCACCGTGCCGTCCATATTCTTTTTTTTACGGGTGCTGTCCTTGTAACGGTTTTTTCTCTTGGAGAATATGGAGCGATGCCTCCTTGAAGCAAGCGAAAAAAGCCTTGCAAGTATATAGACGGCAGCTATTGCAAGGACGGCGAATGCGATTAATAGCTCTGTGCTGTTTTTCAGTATATTTTCTATCATCTTTTTCTCCCGACATAATTATAAACAAAAAAAATAAAGTCCGCAAGCCTAAGCAAATTATGGTATAATATTTACACAGCTTCGCTGCGTAAATATTATACGGAGATTATATCGCCGTGCGATAATTTTGCCTGCGTAAACTCCGGCGAGCAAGCACGAAGAGTTATCCGAAGCGAGAACTAAAAAGCGCGGCAGCTGCTCATCGCTCATAATTATAGCGCGTGAGCTTCACAACGCAGCTGAAGCACGCGGCAAGCGGATATAAACCCGCGCGGCGCTGAATATTAAATGGTAATCGGAGAATAGTAATGTCTTTTGTAAAGTTTGAACACGTTAAAAAAATATATAAAATGGGCGAGGTGGAGATTGAAGCGCTGAGAGACGCGAATTTTGAAATCGAAAAAGGCGAAATCTGCGTAATCGTAGGCCCCTCGGGCGCGGGCAAGACCACGCTGCTTAATATTCTGGGCGGAATGGACACACTGACCGAGGGAAGCGTTTATCTGGACGGCAGCGATATATCGAAGTTTTCACTGAGGCAGCTTACCGGCTACAGGCGACACGAGATAGGCTTCGTGTTCCAATTCTACAACCTCGTGCAGAACCTTACGGCGCTTGAAAACGTCTCGCTTGCCGCGCAGATTTGCCGCAACCCTATGGACGCCGGAGCGGCGCTCGACAAGGTGGGGCTGTCCGACAGGTATGACAACTTCCCCGCCCAACTGTCGGGGGGCGAACAGCAGAGGGTCGCCATAGCGAGAGCTCTCGCAAAAAATCCTAAGCTCCTATTATGCGACGAGCCGACGGGAGCCCTTGACTACAGCACGGGCAAGGCTGTGCTTAAGCTCTTGCAGGATACGGCGCACGAAACGGGAATGACGGTTGTGATAATAACCCACAACAGCGCGATAACCCCTATGGCGGACAGGATAATAAGGGTAAAAAACGGCACGGCGAGCTCGGTCGAAATTAACGAAAACAAATTGCCTGTTGAGCAGATAGAATGGTAGAATGTCAAAGATCTGCAACATATATTTTTGAGCAGGATAGAGAATAATACAATGCGGCGAAAATTGCCTTGTTCAGGAAATATAAATCATATAGTGTTACATGGATTGAATATATAGGTGAGTTCTAATGAAAAAAGACATGATGAATAAATCCACAATTCGTGAGATAAAGGGAAGCTTTTCGAGATGGCTCGCGATTCTCGCAATAGTCGCGCTCGGAGTCGGTTTTTTTAGCGGTCTTAAAGTATGTAGGGAAGCTTTTTTGCGCACGGGCGGCGAATACCTCTCGGCGCATAATTTTTATGATTTCGAGCTTGTTTCCACTCTCGGAATAGAGGACTCGAACATAGAGGACGTGAGAGCCGTTCGGGGAATAGAATATGTCGAGGGTTCGCGCTCGACAGACATAATTTTTATCAAAGAGGGGAACGCCGAAGCCGATACCGGAGAGAAAGTAGCTAAGCTGGGAACGGTAAGCGATAAGATTAACACGCTTAGTGTAGTCGAGGGGAGACTTCCCGAGGGAGACAGAGAGATAGTCGTCGACGCGGACAGATTCGAGGCTTCCGATATAGGCAAAAAACTCGTGTTCACCGACAGCAACGAAAAGGATACTCTCGATATGCTGAAAAAACACGAGTTTGAAATTGTCGGACTCGTGAAATCACCGATGTTTTTGAACTATGAACGCGGCTCTACGTCGCTCCTTGACGGCGTCGTATCCTGCTTTCTCTACGTAGACGAAGAGGCGTGGAAGCTCGAATATTATACCGAGATGTTCGTAAGCCTTAGCGAAAAGAGGGAGCTTTATTCGACGGAATACGACGAGCTTATCGACGGTATGGAGAACAGAGTGTCCGACTCGTTCGACGCGACCGCGGGAACCAGATATAACGACATTCTCGAGGAAGCTTCCGAGAAGCTCACGGATGCGCGTAAAAAGCTGGACAAGGCAGGCACCGAACTTGCGGACGCCGAAAAAAAGGTTGTTGACGGCGGAGCCGAGCTTAACGATAATATTCGCAAGCTGAAAGCTGCGAAAGACGAGGTTTCGGATAATGAGAAGAAGCTCGAAGACGCCGGGAAAAAAATAAAGGAAGCGGAGACGGAGCTCAGAGACAAAAAATCGGAGCTTGAAGATAAAAAGGCTGAGCTTGAGGCGCAAAAATCCGAGCTTAAGAAAAAAAGAGAAGAAATTTCATACTATATGTCGGGAGATCAGGGAGCGCTCGAACCTCAAGCGGGCAATTACACGGCCGAAGAGACTGAGGCTAAGCTTGCTGAAACGGGGGATATGGACTTCTCTAACCTAAGACAAAGCGCCGAAGAGCTTGACGAGGCTATTAAACAGATAAACGACGGTATTCTTCGGATTGATTCAGGCTTGGCGGAGATAAAAGACGGCTTTACCGAACTGAAAAAGCAGAAAAAGGAATACGACGAGGGTCTTAAAAAGCTCGAAAAGGCGAAAAAAGACATACGCAGAGGAGAGGAAGAAATCCTAAAAGGCAGGAAGAAGATAGAAGATGCGAAAACAGAAATAGCTGACGGAAAGGAAAAATTAAAAGAAAACACAAAAAAACTGAAAAAGGCGAGGAGAGAGCTTAAGGATATTGAAGAGCCTAAGACCTATATATTAAGCAGAGAAGAGAATATCGGCTATGTCTGCTTCAAAAACGATACCAATATAGTGGACGGTATCGCGAAGATATTTCCTCTGTTTTTCTTTCTGGTCGCCGCCCTTGTAGTTATGACTACGATGACGAGAATGGTGGACGAGCATAGGACGCAGATAGGCGTAATGAAAGCGCTCGGCTTCACTAAAGCCAAGATAATGGGGAAATACCTCTTTTATGCGCTGAGCGCTGCTCTGATCGGCGGAGTCGGCGGCTTCATTGCGGGCACATATATATTTCCTTATGTGATATGGGAAGCATACGGCATAATGTACGGTTTCTCAAGCCTGATTTACGTGCATAACCTGTGGATAGGCGCGTCGTCGGTTTCGGTTGCTCTTATCTGTGTCGCGGGAGCGAGCTTATTTAGCGTTTACAGAGAGTTTAACGAGGTACCTGCCGAGCTGATTCGACCTAAGGCGCCGGCTAAGGGAAAGAGGATATTCTTGGAACGCATACATTTAATATGGGACAGAATGTCTTTTCTTCACAAGGTGTCCGCGAGAAATATTTTCCGATATAAAAAAAGATTTTTTATGATGGTAATGGGAGTCTGCGGGTGTACCGCCCTGCTTGTCACAGGCTTCGGAATATCCGACTCGATAAAAAACGTCGTGGATATGCAGTATGACAGCGTATTTAAGACCGACTTTACCGTGAACTTAAGCGACAGCCCTACGGAAGAAGAAAAACAGGAATTTGAAACGTATAATTTCAGAGCGATAAGAGAGGCTCTCTTCCTATATACCGTGTCGATGGACGTTCATCATGCCGGACAGACCAAATCCGTCAACCTTGTAGCGATAGACGCTGATAAAATCGGGGAACTTTCCAAAGAGGACGAGGGCGCGGGGCTTGACAGATTTATCGACATTCATACGGAAGAGGGCGAGAGCATTCCGTATCCGGGTAAGGGCGAATGCGTGATAAACGCGAATCTCGCAAGGCGCTTGAACTACAAAAAAGGCGACGTCATTGAACTCACGGACAGCGATATGAATCGCATATCCGCCAGGATAACCGGACTCAGCGAGAATTTCGTATTTAACTATATGTATATTAACTCAGAGACCTACTCCGAGCAGACGGGAAAGAAATTCACCGAAAACACCGCATACGCGCTCGGTTACACGGACACTGACGAAAACGGCGTCGCCGACGAGGTCGAATCGGGGCTTAAGCCCTACCCGTACGGCATATCGCCGATAACCGACGTAGGCAGAGCGGGGGCATATCTTATGAATGCCGACAATGTTTCGGGCGTATCAATCACGAGAGATTTTAGGGACAGGATAAGGAATATGATGGAATCTTTGGACTATGTCATAGCGCTTATCATCACGTGCGCGGGTGCGCTTGCATTCATAGTTCTCTATAATCTCACCAATATCAATATAACGGAGAGAATAAGAGAAATAGCGACGATAAAGGTGCTGGGTTTCTACTCGACTGAAACCGCGCAATACGTATTCAGAGAGAACATAGTATTGACGGGAATATCCGCAGTTATTGGCTTGCCGCTCGGGTATGCGCTTCACAGATTCGTGATGAGCCGCATTGTCGTTGATATGATAAGCTTCGATATCCATATCGAGCTCATAAGCTATCTGCTTGCGGTGGCGCTGACCTTCGTTTTCGCCGCGATAGTTAATCTTTTTATGCTTTTCAGGCTGGGCAGGATAAATATGGCTGAATCGCTAAAATCCATCGAGTAAGTTTTTGGTATTTCATACAAAAAACACTGATAAATACCACAAAAAACGAATATTTCAACATAATTATTGCTCTATTATTCGGAATATGTTAAAATATATACTATAAAAAAATGTGAATAACTTTTACTAAGGAGGTAGTTATTATGGCTCGTTTTACTTTACCGCGCGACGTATATCACGGCAGAGGTTCTCTTGAAGCCTTGAAATCATTCAAAGGCAAAAAAGCTATAATCTGTGTGGGCGGAGGTTCGATGAAGAGATTCGGTTTCCTCGATAAGGCTGAGGCATATCTCAGAGAAGCGGGTATGGAGGTCGAGGTATTCGACGGAATCGAACCGGATCCGTCAGTAGAGACGGTTATGCGCGGAGCCGATATGATGCTTAAGTTTGAACCGGATTGGATTGTTGCAATCGGGGGAGGCTCGCCTATTGACGCCGCTAAGGCTATGTGGATAAAATACGAATATCCTGAATGCACTTTTGAAGATATGTGTAAGATATTCGGCATACCTGAGCTCAGAAAAAAAGCCCGTTTCTGCGCAGTATCCTCGACTTCAGGAACCGCAACCGAGGTTACGGCATTCTCGATTATCACTGACTATGCTAAGGGCATCAAGTTCCCTATCGCGGATTTCGAGATAACGCCTGACGTGGCTATCGTAGACCCTGAACTTGCAGAGACAATGCCTCAGAAGCTGGTTGCACACACAGGAATGGACGCTGTAACTCACGCTGTGGAAGCCTATGTTTCGACGGCTAACTGTGACTATACGGACCCGCTTGCCGTACACGCGGTTGAGATGATTATGCGTAATCTCGTGCCGTCATATAACGGAGATATGACTTCGAGAGAAAAAATGCATAACGCGCAGTGTCTCGCAGGAATGGCATTCTCCAACGCTCTCCTCGGCATAGTTCACTCGATGGCTCATAAGACGGGAGCTATTTTCGCCGACTACGGGGCGCACATAATCCACGGAGCGGCTAACGCCATGTACCTGCCTAAGGTTATTGCCTTTAACGCCAAGGACGAGACGGCTAAGAAGAGATACGGAGTTTTAGTGGACTATATGGGAATCGCTCCTAAGGAAGCGTCGGACGACGAAAAGGTTAAAGCTCTCATCGATTATCTCCGCAAGATGAATGATGATCTCAATATCCCTCACTGCATTAAGAACTACGGCGCGGACTCCTATCCGACAGAACAGGGATTCGTACCTGAGGAAGTATTCTTGGAGAGACTTCACGACATAGCCGTAAACGCTATCGGCGATGCCTGCACGGGCTCCAATCCTCGTCAGCCGTCCGTTGAAGAGATGGAGAAGCTCCTCAAGTGCTGCTACTACGACACAGAGGTAGATTTCTAAAATTGCATATATTATAACAGTACCATACTTTTTTAATAAAAAACGCGGGTTTTGCACCTGCGTTTTTTAGTGGTGCGCCCGACGGCGCACGTTTCTAATGGGTGAAAGTCCCTAATCCGCCCGACAGTGGGAAGGATATAGCCGAACAGCAAGGGTGTTCATCGTGAGGTGAAATCTGAAGGAAGCTGCAGGCAAATCTCCGGTCTGACGA
>JBHAFL010000024.1:0-17763 GCA_041856085.1 Anaerovoracaceae bacterium
ATTACGACAGCGTTAAAAAAGGAGAGTCTGAAAATGTCAATTAGGGACAATATTAGCTATGTAGAGGAGAGAAAATCGCGTGCAGCCGAGCGATCGGGCAGGCGGGGAGAAGATGTGCTCTTAGTAGCCGTGACGAAGCTGCACAGCACCGACGAGATAAACGAGGCGATAGAATGCGGGATTACGGACATAGCCGAAAACAAGGTGCAGGAGATTCTTAACAAGTATGATAACGTCAAGCCCGTGAACTGGCATCTGATAGGGCACTTGCAGACAAACAAAGTAAAATACATAATCGACAAGGTGAAGATGATTCATTCGGTGGACAGCCTGAAACTCGCGCTGGAGATAGACAGGCGCGCCGCAGCGGTCAATAAAAAAATGGACATTCTGATTCAGGTGAACTCCGCCGAGGAAGAGTCCAAGTTCGGAGTTTCCGTTGAAGAAACAGGCAAGCTGATAAGAGATATTATAGCCGCCTGCGATAACGTAGTTATAAAGGGACTTATGTGCATAGCGCCGTTTGAGGATAATCCCGAGGACGCGAGGGAATATTTCGAGGCGGTGGAAGCTCAATACAGGGAGTTCTCATCGATAAGACACCCTAACATAGATTTTAAGTACCTTTCAATGGGAATGACAAACGATTTCGAGATAGCCATAGAAGCAGGCTCTAATCTTATAAGGGTCGGGACGGCTATTTTCGGTAATAGAGATTATACGCTAAAAATGGCAGATTAAATAAAAAGGAGAATTAAAATGGGAGTTGGAGATACTATAAGAAAGTTAATAGGACTTGAAGAAACTGCGGACGAAATTACCGAGGAAGAAATCGAAAAAGAAAAAGAATCGATCAGGCTGGAAGAGAGAAAAACCGTGAGCGCTTTCAGACCTCAGGCGCAGCTTGAGGTTCAGGCGCCGAAGCTCTCTCCTCAAAAAAACATTTCATTTAACGGCACGTCCGCATTCAAGCTCGTGGTAATCGAACCTAAAAAATTCGAAGAATGTCCTAAGCTCGTGGACAGCCTAAGGGGGAGAAGACCGATAATAATCAACCTTGAAAAAATCGAGACGGAGACGGCTAAGAAGATATTCGACTTCCTGTCCGGCGCCACTTATGCGCTTAACGGCAACGTCCAAAAGGTCGCCAACAATATATTCATTTTCGCGCCGGAGTCTGTGGATATTTCAGCGAGTCAGGACGAGAGAGGCTTCGACTTCTCGCAGAAAACACCGAACCCGTGGAAGTAGGTAGCGCTATATGACGACTGTATTGATACGCGCTATATATATGTTTACCGAGCTTATTTCGGCGGCGCTCGTCGTCAGGGTGATAATGAGCTGGTTCGTAAGAGACGCATACTCGACTGCGGGCAGAATATATATGGCGATAATAAAGTTTACCGAGCCGCTTGTAGCGCCGTCAAGAAAGGCTCTTTCGAAAATTAACACGGGTATGTTCGATTTTTCGATATTTCTTTCGATGATAGTTATACAGGCGGTAGCCAACATACTCATTAGATTGATTGTTATGATTGCTTAAGGAGAAAAAAATGATTACACCGGCAGACATAGAAAATAAAGATTTCAGCAGAGCGAAAAAGGGCTACGATATGGAAGAGGTCGACGAGTTTCTTGACCTCATCATCGTCGATATGGAGAGGCTGATGAGGGAGAATCGCAGACTTAAAGACGAGCTCGGCAAGGCGAACACTCAGGTTGATAAGCATATATCGACCGAAAAATCCGTATATGAGACGCTCGAGGCCGCCAAGCAGCTTATGAACGATATAGCAGCCTCTGCCGAGAGGAGGGCGGAAGTTCTCTTAAGAAACGCGGAGCTCGATGCTTCCCTCATAACCAGAGAAGCAAAAGAAAACATATCGAGATATACTGAGGAGGGCAACCGTCTCATGAAGCGTGTGGATATCCTCAAGGACAGATACAGAGGTATGTTAAAAGACGAGCTGGAGCGACTCGACTCCATTGATAACGCTCTTTTCGAGGAGTTCGAAGAGGATTTTTTGCCGGCGTCATTAGCCGGATATTCGGAAACGGAGAAAAAAGGAACGGAGAAAAAAGAACCTGAAGACAGCCTGTTCTCCGACAGCTACGCCGCTCCAAAGGAGGAAGAAGCGTTAGATTTGACAAAAACTATGGTAATAAGAAAGTAAGATAAATGAAAAGACTGTGGTGTTTAATTTCGCTGACGGTTATCACAATCGACCAAGCGGTTAAATATTTTATTAGGCATAGCTATGAACTCGGAGAAAGTACGAAGCTCATAGACGGTTTGTTCAGCATCACATACGTGAGGAATCACGGCGCGGCCTTTAGCATTATGTCGGGAGAGAGGGCGGTGCTTACCGTGATTCCTCTGGTCGTTGTGGCGCTCGGAGTATGCTATATCCTGAGACACCCAAAAGAGCATTTTACTATGTATCTGTCGGGCGGTCTGCTTACGGGAGGGGGCTTTTCGAACCTGATTGACAGGGCTATGCTCGGCTATGTTACCGATATGTTCGATCTTCAATTTTGGCCGGTATTTAACGTCGCCGACATCGCAATCGTGGCGGGCTGCGGAATATTGGTAGTCTATATATTATTTTACTTTGACAGCAAAAAACGGGATAACAGAGAATGTGATTTGAGATGAAGAGTGAGAGATGCTCCTTTATTGTTGAAGACGATATGTCGGGAAAGAGACTGGACGCCGCACTGGCGTCCCTTGTTCCCGATATATCCAGAAGCTATGCCGCCAAACTGATAGAAAGCGGCGCTCTCAGGATAAACTCCGAGACCTGTACCATAAAGAAGCGAAAGCTCATAAGCGGCGAGCTCTTGGAGATAGATATACCGTTTCCCGAAACCCTTGATGTGTCTTCGGAGGACATCCCGTTAGATATAGTTTATGAGGACGATGACGTTTTGGTTGTGAATAAGCCGCGGGGAATGGTAGTACATCCCGCCGTGGGAAATTACAGCGGCA
This sequence comes from Anaerovoracaceae bacterium, assembly GCA_041856085.1. GTDB lineage: Bacteria > Bacillota > Clostridia > Peptostreptococcales > Anaerovoracaceae > RUG754. The sequence goes on from JBHAFL010000024.1 coordinate 2,990, forward strand.
CTCTCGTAAACGCCGTGCTTTTTCACTGCGAGGGAAGACTGTCGTCGATTAACGGCGTCATAAGACCCGGCATAGTGCACAGGATAGATAAGGATACCTCGGGTCTTCTGATGATTGCAAAAAACGACGCGGCTCACGAAAGTCTGTCCGAGCAGCTCAGCCGGCACAGCGTAACCCGCAGATATTTGGCGCTGGTGCATGACAATATCCATTCAGAAGAGGGAGTCATAGACAAGCCCATAGGAAGAGACCCTAAAAACAGGCTCAGATACGCCGTTTCTTACAGGAATTCCAAATCTGCAGTCACTCATTTTAAGGTAATAGAGAGATATTCGAAGTACACATTGATTTTCTGCCGGCTCGAGACGGGCAGGACGCACCAGATAAGGGTACATATGGCTTCGATCGGTCACCCTCTCGTGGGAGACCCTCTTTACGGGCCGAGGAAACAGCATGCCGGCATAGAGGGGCAGCTTCTCCACGCGGGCGTATTGGGTTTCATTCACCCGTCTACCGGCGAAGCTATGCTTTTCGAAGTAAAACCCCCGCAGGACTTCATGGAAGCGCTGCGGAGGTTAAAGATAGATACTGACATTGCAGATATTAAATTTTAGCGTCGGCCTTTTCGGGGAAGTCAAAGAAGGCAACTCAATCGTATTTTTTGGTGCTGTTATACTTATATATTTTTAATAGACTATGTCAGTATTAAAGGATAAGAAAAGCATATATCCGTATTCGGTGTTTTTCAAGACGGACGTATGTTCTGAGCTTATTTTTGTTAAAAAGTCGGCTGAAAATACAGATTAACCGTTATTCGAACCCGTCGGAGGTTAAATATGTTTAATAATTTTGAACTCGAAGGAAGAGGAATAAGGCTTACAGGCTACAGCTTTGAATGTGAGAATCCGACATCTGTGGCGATTATCATCCACGGCATAGGCGAGCACGCCGGAAGATACTCAAGAATGGCTGAATACTTCTCGAAAAGCGGCATTGCCGTTTTGTCCATGGATTTAAGAGGGCATGGCAGATCCGGCGGCAAAAGAGGCCATTGCGCCCCGCGAATAGAGGTGCTAAGGGATATCGATTCACTTATAGAATATGCCGAACTCAAGTACCCGAATATTCCCGTCACACTGTACGGTCACAGCATGGGCGGTAACATAACGCTTGACTATAGATTCAGAGGAAGGCTTAATAGTGTTCCCTGTAAGTATATTATTTCCGCACCATGGATTAAATTAGTGAAGCCTGTTTCAGGCGCGCTGCTGTCGGTTGTTAAGTTTATGAGCAGATTAGCGCCGGAAAAAGCAATCTCATCGAATTGCGACGAGGTCGACCTCGGCAATCTTCTCTTCGTCCGACCTTATGCCAAGGATCCTCTGGTGCACCCGTACATTTCTTTTCTTACAGCCTTTGAGGGCTTTGCTAAAGGCAATGAAATAATGGCGGGCATAAACGAAGATAACGAGGGCGCGCTTGCTGCTCCGCTTCTCTTAATGCACGGCACCTCCGACAAAATCTGTGACGTAGAGGGGACGAGGAAATTCGCGGAGATATACGGAGATAAACTAAACAAAAAATCCCTTGCGGGCACCATGGAATTCATCGAATGGGAGGGATATTATCATGAGATACATAACGGCGGTCCCGACGGGAAAACCGGAGAGGATGTTATCCTCACGGCTGTCGAATATATTCTTAGAAAGCAGGAGAACCGATGAACGAAATGCTTAAAACACTTGACGAGCTGTGCTCCTTTAAGAGCGTGGCTGTGAATACGGAGGATCCCGGGTATCCTTACGGTGAGGAAGTAAACAAATCGCTAAAATATATGCTTAAACTTTGCGAGGGGTTCGGATTCAGGACGAAGAATCTCGACAACAGGCTCGGTTATGCTGAAATCGGGGAGGGAGAGGAGCTTTTCGGAGTTCTTTGCCATCTCGATGTGGTGCCTGTGGGCAAGGGTTGGGATTATGAACCTTTCGCCGCAACCGTAGACGGAGACAGGATATACGGAAGAGGCGTAATCGACGACAAAGGTCCTTGCGTGGCATCGGTATATGCTATGAAAGACATATTGGACAGCGGCAGGAAGCTCAATAAGAGAATCAGGATAATCTTCGGCCAATCCGAAGAAAACGGTCACTGGACGGATATGGACTACTACAAGGAGCACGAAGAGCTTCCGACGATGGGAATCACGCCTGACGGAGATTTTCCGGCAATCTACGGTGAAAAAGGCATTTTCAGATGTATTATGTCTATACCGAAAGAAAAGGCGGGCTTCCTCAAAATCTCAGGCGGACAGGCGGCGAATATGGTTCCGGACGAGGCAAGAGCCGAGGTAAAAATAGGCGACAGGACGGTGGAGTTTTTTGAAGAGGGAAAGGCGGCGCACGGCAGCCTGCCGCATATGGGAGAGAATGCCGTTTCCAAGCTGATGAGAGCGGTGGGAGAGAAGACGGACGAGTGCTTCCTCGCTAACTTCTACAATGAGCATATAGGCTTCGACCTTCACGGCGAGCGCATTAATCTCGGCATCTCCGACGAGCAGTCGGGTAAGCTTACCTTTAATGTAGGAAAGATAGAAATGGACGAGACAAACGTCAACCTATATATCGATATCAGATATTCGGTTACATACAGCCTGATTGATATTTCGAAGAGACTTGACGAGACGGTTGAGCCTTTCGGCTTCACCACATTCCTCGAGAATCACCAGCTCCCTGTATATATGGATAAGGACGGCGCCTTTATCAAAAAACTTATCGAGGTATATAGAGAGCATACAGGCAGAGACGACGAGCCGAGAGTTATCGGAGGCGGCACTTATGCGAGGGCGATGAGTAATATCGTCGCTTTCGGGCCGATGATTCCGGGCAGAGAGCTCACCGAGCATCAAAAAAACGAATACATACTCGCAGAGGATTTTTATTTGCTTAGGGATATATATCGCGACGCATTACTCAGAATCTGCGCGGAATAAGCATAGTCATATTAAGAACGGAGAACTGAAAATGAAAAGATTATACAAGAGTGAAGAACAAAAAATGCTTGCGGGCGTATGCGGAGGAATTGCGGAATATGCGGGGCTTGACCCGACTATCGTCAGAATTCTCTGGGTGTTGTTCGTGTTTCTCGGGGGAAGCGGCATTCTCGCCTATATTATTTGCGCGATAATTATGCCGAGCGCCGATAAGAACGGCGAATTATAACTTATAAGCAAGCCGCGAAAGAGGAAGCTTGAATAGTATATAGTATTGTATTTGATATTATGTGTAGTCGGCGTACCTTTCGGGTGCGCTGATTTTTTGAATTGACTGCGAGGCAAAAAATGAAAAACCTGAAAACAGATATTAGAGAAGTAGCGGACAAGCTGGACGAAATAGATATTACATCGTGCGAAAATAACTATGTGGCTTTCGACTGTGCGGTTGAAAATGCGATCTGGGCGTTCAAGGCAGCGATGTTTCCGAAGTTTTTCGGCACGGAGCGCTTCGGCTATGACGTAGGCATCAAGAGAAATACCGAGCTCGCAAAGGCATATGACGAGATTCAGAAATGTTTGGCATATGTTATCGACGATGAGGACGAGATAAAGAGACAGGCGGCAAACCTGATATCAAAGCTCCCCGAAATAATGGAGTTCATCAACACGGATATTATCGCTGCATACGAGGGAGATCCGGCGGCAAAATCAAAGGAAGAGGTTATACTTACATATCCCGCATTTAACGCCATAACGATTTATAGGCTCGCGCACGAGCTGTATATTCAGAACGTGCCCATACTCCCGAGAAAAATGACGGAGTATGCCCATCAGCTTACGGGAATAGACATTCACCCCGGCGCAGCCATCGGTAAATATTTTTTTATCGACCACGGCACGGGAGTAGTAATAGGTGAAACTACGATAATAGGCGAGAGAGTCAAGCTGTATCAGCATGTTACGCTCGGCGCTAAATCCTTTGAGGTCGGCGAGGACGGCACACTTATAAAAAATATCAAGCGTCACCCGAATATCGGCAACAATGTGGTTATCTATGCGGGAGCGACAATACTCGGCGGAGACGTCAACATAGGAGACGGCTGCATAATCGGAGCCTCGGTATGGCTCACAAGGTCGGTTTCAGCGGGCGAGATGGTGCTTTCAACTCCGCCCGAAACAATCAGAATTAAGACATTGGTTTGATATGATTGAAGCACAGCAGCAGCTATCGCTGATGACACAGTGCGGTATATAAGATATAATTAAAAGGGGAAGCATATGGCGTTCGACGGAATCGTTACCCGCGCTGCGGTGCGGGAGATGAGAGCGAAAATCAAACAGGGAAAAATAGAGAAAGTTTATCAGCCTGAGGGGGATCAGCTCGTGTTTAACATACATACGAGGGAGGGGGATTTCAGGCTTCTGATATCCTCAGGCTCATCGCACGCGAGGGTTCACTTCATCAAGGGAAGCCCCGTGAATCCGCCGGAGCCGTACCCGTTCTGCATGCTTCTTCGTAAACATCTTCAAGGCGCGAGAATACTCGATATCGTGCAGAAAGGCTCAGAGAGGATAATAGAGATACTGTTCGAATCGCTTAACGAGTTAGGTTTTACTGTAAACAAAAAACTCATAATAGAGATAATGGGTAAGCACTCTAACGTAATTCTTGTAGACCTGAGCAGCGACAAGATAATCGACTCGATTAAGAGAATTTCGTTCGATATTAACAGGGTGCGACAGATTCTGCCGGGGCTCAGATATGAATACCCGCCCGAGCAGGACAAGATTCCTTTCGACGCCCTAAGCCCCGAGATTGAGGAGAGGCTTACGGACGCGAAAACCGTAATGAGGCTGATTTCGGGTATTTCACCGGCATTTACGGAAGAAATATCAACAAAAAAAGCCAAATCAGGTTACATATCGGAAGTCCTCTCTATGATAGAAGCTGACGAAATCAGGCCGAGGATATATTACCTGAGCGAAGAGGGTAAGAGCAAGCCGCGCGAGCCGAAAGAATATTATATAGTGCCCTTAGCAGAATACGAGTTATGCACTGAGGTTAGGGAATTTGACAGCCTCTCCGAATGCCTCGAGGAATACTATAACGGCAAGGACAGCGCCAATCAGGGCAGAGTCAAGGCGAGCGGAATTATGAGAACGGTATCGGACGCTCTTAACAAAAAATACCTCAAAAAAAAGCGCCTCTCTGAGGAGCTGCTGAGAGCGGAGGATTCAGATGAGCTGAGGCTGTTCGGCGAGCTGCTCACGGCGAATCTCCATCTTGTGACACAGGGCTTGAAATACGTGGACGTGGTCAGCTACTATGACGGCAGCACGGTCAGAATACCGCTCGATATCAAAAAATCCCCTGCAAAAAACGCGCAGCAATATTACAAAAAATACGGCAAGGCAAAGACCGCTATTAAAGAAAAGCAGGTACAGCTTGATGAAAACGAGCAGGAAATCACCTATCTGGAGTCGGTGCTCAGCCATCTTGAGAATTGCTCCGAGGTAATCGAAGCGGAGAATATCAGAGCCGAACTTGTAGAGACAGGCTACATAAAAAAAAGAAAGCAGGGCGGCTATAAGGACAAGAAGCCTAAGTTAGAGCCCCTTAGCTATACTCTTGCCAACGGTATGAAAGTGCTTGTCGGCAGAAACAACAAAGAAAACGACTACATAACCATTAAGCTCGCCCAAAAAGGCGATATCTGGCTGCACGCCAAGGACATACCCGGCTCGCACGTAGTAGTTAAGACGGGAGGCGCGGAGCTCGACGAGGAAGCGATATACGAGGCAGCAGGCATAGCCGCTTTTCATTCTAAATGGAGAAGCTCCGAGAATGTGCCTGTGGATTATGTGCCGATAAAATTCGTTAAAAAGCCGCAGGCTGCCAAACCCGGAATGGTGATATTCACCAATAACAGAACAGTCTATGTTAATCCCAAAGAAGGAGAAAAATAAAATGATAAAAAGTATGACGGGCTTCGGGAGAAGCGAATATACGGACGGCAAACGAAATATCACGGTTGAGATAAAATCCGTAAATCACAGATATTCGGATATTACGGTCAAGATGCCGCGCCGTTATGCTTTCGCGGAGGAAAAGGTTAAGCAGGCGGTTAAAAACAGGCTCGTAAGAGGTAAGGTTGACGTTTCAATAAACGTGGAGAACATCACCGAAAACGACATAAATATAAAGTTAAACGAGCTTGCAGCCGCCCAGTATTTCGAAAATCTTTCTCAGCTTAAGAAAAAGTTCGGGCTTAGCGGAGATATCAGCCTCGAGCTTTTAGCCGGAATGCCCGACGTTATGAAAGCGGTGCCTGACATCGAGGACGAGGAAGAGATTCTCCTCGCTATACTTAAGCCGGTTGAAGAGGCGTCGTCAAATCTCGAGGATATGCGTGCGGCGGAGGGAGAGAGGCTTGCTGAGGATTTGATTAAAAAAGGCGAGAAGATTAAGCTGATACTTGACAGAATTGAGGCTCGCAGCCCGTTTATTACCGCAGAATATACGAGAAAGCTGAGAGAAAGGATTGCGGAGATGATAGGCGGCTCCGCTGAGATTCCCGAAGACAGAATATTGGTTGAAGCGGCGATCTTCGCCGATAAAAGCGCAGTCGATGAGGAGATAACGAGACTTAACTCGCATCTCATTCAGCTAAAGAATATCCTGACGGGAGGTGAATCGAGCATAGGCAAAAAACTCGATTTCCTCGTTCAGGAGATGAACCGAGAAACCAATACCATCGGCTCCAAGGCAAACGACATCGAGATTACCAATAATATGCTCGAGATAAAAGCCGAAATCGAGAAGATAAGAGAACAGGTTCAGAATATAGAGTAGATATTTTAAGAATTTACTGTTTATGAAACGTATATATGCATAGGAAATGAAAACCCGTGAGGCGCAAGCCCCACGGTTTTAATAAGGTGTTTTATTTCATAATACGGGTATTGATGATGAAGTCTGCTTGCAAGCCGGCGGGAGCTTCCGCACCGTCAGCTAGCTCTACGAGCACATAAGCTATACCGTCTTCTCTTCTTGCCGCCATAAAGTTGTCTGCCTTAACATCTATCTTAGACATAATGTCAGTGAGCGGATTCTCGAGACCCTTTGTCATGAAAGCGATTCTTGTCTTGCTTCCTCTATCTCCCATATTGAGCGATGGGAAGTTAACGGAGTTGATAAGATTACCGTTTTCGAGGAACTCGCGGGTTTCATTGACAGCCATAATAGCGCAGTTATCTTCGGCTTCTTCCGAGGAAGCTCCGAGGTGAGGAATGAGTATCACATTCTCACGTCCGACCATATTGTCGGTAGGGAAGTCGCATACATATTTAGCAACCTTGCCGGATTCAAGCGCAGCGAGTAGATCCGCTTCGTTTACTATCTTATCTCTCGCGAAGTTAAGAACGATAACGCCGTCCTTCATCGCCGCGAAGAGGTCGTCGTTTACCATCTTCTTGGTAGAGTCGTTTACAGGGAAGTTAAGAGATACGATATCGCATTTCGAGAGCATCTCCTTAAGGTCGTCATATCTTTTAACGCCGGGGATTTCTTTTGGGGAACGGTTGAAACCTATTACTTCCATTCCGAGCCCAAGGCAAGCGTTGGCAAACCTCTGACCGATTGCCCCGAAGCCTACTATTCCCACAGTCTTACCTAAAACTTCGTTTCCGGCAAATCTTGACTTGCCTTTTTCAACCTGCTTAGCAACGTCCATATCAGCGTTAGGTTTAAGAGTCTCAGCCCACTTAATGCCGGCAGGAACGTTTCTCATCGCCATCAGCATACCGCAGACCGCAAGCTCGCTTACAGCGTTGGCGTTAGCGCCCGGAGTGTTAAATACTGCGATTCCGGACTCTGCGCATCTGTCGAGAGGGATGTTATTGACGCCTGCTCCCGCGCGCGCGATACTTCTTAATTCATCCGAAAAATCCATTGTCAGCATATCCTGCGACCTTACGAGGATACCTGCCGCTTCATTCACGTTGTCCGTGATTGAGTAGTTGTCGGTAAATTTAGCCAATCCCACAGGTGATATCTTGTTGAGTGTTGCGATTTTATACATTACAAATCCCTCCGAAAAATATAAAAATAAGATTACGGGGATAGTATAACACTTTACTAAAAACAAATAAAGTGTTAAACTATATATCGTAATAAAAGTTTATTTACCATGTTTTTTGCATGGGGAGTATTTTTTAGAAGAGAGGTACTTAAAATGATTAAACAGAAGTATGACAGAGTCTTTAACTTTTCAGCCGGTCCGTCGGTTCTTCCGCTTGAGGTGCTTGAAAAAGTTCAGGCTGATATGCTTAACTACGGCGGAAGCGGACAGTCCGTAATGGAGATGAGCCATCGCTCTAAAGATTTCCAGAAAATCATCGATGACGCGGAAGCCGATTTAAGAGAACTGATGAACATTCCCGACAACTATAAGGTTCTCTTCATTCAGGGAGGCGGCACGCTCCAGTTCGCTATGGTTGCGCTTAACCTGATGGTTAACTCGAAAAAATCCGATTACATCGTAACGGGAACATGGGCAAAAAAAGCGTACAAGGAGGCTGCTAAGTTCGGCGACGCTAAGGTTGTGGCATCATCGGAAGAAGACACGTTCACATGGGTTCCTAAGGTTAAGAGAGAAGATTTCAGAGCTGACGCGGACTATGCCTATATCTGCCTTAACAATACGATCTACGGCACTAAATTCAACTATATCCCCGATACGGGAGACATTCCTCTCGTAGCCGACTGGTCGTCAGGCTTCATGTCCGAGGAAATCGACGTCAGCAAGTTCGGAATCCTTTGGGCAGGCGCACAGAAGAACCTTGCTCCGTCGGGAATGGCGATTGTAATCATTCGCGAGGATCTCATAGGCAAAGCTCCTAAGGATATACCTACATACCTCGATTACGCTATCCATGCCGAGAACGAATCTATGTATAATACTCCTCCTTGCTGGACTATCTATGTTGCCGGCGAAGTATTAAAGTACCTCAAATCAATCGGCGGTATCAAAGAAATGGAAAGAAGAAACATCGAAAAAGCCGACAAGCTCTATAAGGCAATCGACGCTTCCGAGCTTTTCAGCTGCCCTGTCGCAGTTGAGGACAGATCCCTTATGAACGTTGTTTTCGTTACGGGAGACGCCGACCTTGACAAGAAGTTTATCGCGGAAGCAAAAGAAGAAGGTCTCATCAACCTCGCAGGACACAGATCTATCGGCGGAATGCGCGCATCCATCTACAATGCGATGCCGGCAGAGGGAGTAGACGCTCTTATAGAGTTTATGGCAAGATTCGAGGCTGCGAATAAATAAAAAAACTAAAAAGGAAGACTTAATGAAAAAAAATCCCGTAAATCAGAAACTGCTAAAAATATTTGTAATCATATTGATAGCGGCGATGACCCTGCTATATTGCATAGGGAGTTTCGCTTATGTTTTCGCCGAAACGAAATCAAGAAGCGGAATCGAGCTCGGAGCCACGGCAGGGTGCATATATGTCGAAGAGTTTGACGGAATCCTATGGGGGCATAGCGAGAATAAACAGTATAATCCCGCGTCTATGACGAAGCTGCTCACTTGCCTTATAGCTGTCGAAAATCTTGATATGAAAAAAAAAGTAACCATTACTTCAAAAGACATAAGCCTTACGGGTAATTATCCCTATCTTCAGGCGGGAGAAGAAATAACCGTAGAGAATCTGATGCATCTGGCTCTCATAACATCGAATAACGAAGCCGCCAACGCACTGGCGCTCGAGGTGTCGAAGAATATTACCGATTTTTCAGAGCTTATGAACAAAAAAGCCTCCGAAATCGGTTGCACCGATTCAAAGTTCGGGAATCCGACAGGGCTGAACGACCCGATGAACAGGTCGACCGCTTACGACATGGCGCTCATAACCGAGGCGGCTATGGCTAACAGTATTGTTGCCGAGATATGTGCGAAGTCAACCTACGAGCTTCCGTCCACGAATAAACATGAGAGCAAGACTCTGGAAAACACCAATCTTTTTTTGAGCGGCGGTGAGTTTAAGAATACCGCAGGAAAAAAAGTAAAGGTAAAAAAAATAAAAGAAGTATATGGCGGCAAGACCGGTACTACGGTATCCGGTCGCGCCACCATGTCGGTTGCAGCCGAGATTAACGGGCTGCATGTGATTGCCGTAATATATAATTCGACAATCGAAGAGCGGTATAACGATATCAGGAAACTGATATCCTATGCGAAGACGAACGTCACACCTTACGAAGCTTTCAAAAAAGGTCATAAATTCAGCGAAAAAGCTAAGATAAAGGGCGGAGCTGAAACGAGAGTCAGCGGTATTGCGGCAGGCTCGGGAATGATTAACCTACCCGAGGGCGCGTCGGCTTCGCTCGTGTCATACGAGGTGACGTATATAGAAGACTTAACTGCGCCCATAGCCGAGGGTCAGAAGATAGGAGAGGTCAACGTTTACACCTCGGACGACTTGGTTAAGACGGTCGATGTAATATCCGCAAGCGCCATAGAGGTAGGCTGGTTTCCGTCGAAAATCGGCATATCGAATTTACAGACGGTAATTATTTGCCTGTCCTTATTCCTGATAGCTACTATGGCGATTACCGTGCTTATACTTAGAGTCAGGAATATGAAGCGCGCGGCGGCGCTAAGAAAACAAAAAATAAATGAAATAGCCAGAAAACGCCTCGAGAGGGAGCAGGACGTTAAACGGAGAGAATGGCCTTATTAAATATGTTCAACATCAAAGAAAACCTGAAAAAACTCCCGGAGACCCCGGGAGTTTATATGCATAAAGACGGGCTTGGTAATGTAATCTATGTCGGTAAAGCAAAAAACCTGAAACGCAGAGTCTCAAGCTATTTTGTCAATTCATCGGCGCACGCCGCGAAAGTAAAAAAAATGGTATCGCAGGTTTCAGAGTTCGAGTACATCACGACAAAGACCGAAGTCGAAGCCCTCATATTAGAGTGCAATCTTATCAAAAAATACGCGCCGAAATATAACGTGCTCCTCAGAGATGACAAGACCTACCCATATATTAAGGTTACGATTAACGAACCCTTCCCGCGAATCATCAAAACCCGAACGCTCGAAAAAGACGGAGCGAAGTATTTCGGACCCTATTCCGATGTAGGCGCTGTCAACCGCACTATCAAGCTCCTCAATAAACTTTTTTCCTTAAAAAGATGCACGCCGACAGAATTTCCCGAGGGTTTCAGACCCTGCCTGAACTACCACATCGGCGAGTGCAAGGGAATATGCATCGGTATGGCTGATGAGAGCGAGTACCGTGCCGATATCGAAAAATCGCTCGATTTTTTAGCGGGCAAGAGCAAAGCGCTCGTGAGCGAATACAGAGAAAAGATGAATAAAGCCTCCGAAGAGATGAAATTCGAAGAGGCTGCGATATATAGAGATTTTTATTTATCCCTCAAGGCGCTCGGTGAAACACAGAGAGTTTCGATGACAGGTTCGGGAGACTTGGATATGCTGTTCCCACTCGGAAGCGGAGCGAACACCTCGGTTGTGCTGTTCACGGTGAGAGACGGCAAACTCTCGGGCAGGGAAACTTTCCCTATGTCCGCGCCTCTCAGCACATATTCCTTCGAAGAGAGGAGTATGGACGAATATAACGAGGTTGTGAGCGGTTTTATCAAGCAGTATTATACGCAGCTTGCGAATCCCCCGAAAGAGATACTTTTGCCAAGACCTCTGAGAGAATCCGCTGTCATTGAGGAGATGCTCCATACCAAAATCCATATTCCTATGAGGGGTGATAAATATCAGCTAATGAAACTCGCCGAGAGAGATGTGCTCGAGATGTCGAAGATACTCGACGTCAAGATTGAAACCGCGAGAGAGCGAGAAGAGGGTATAAAAAAGATATTGAGCAGGCTGCTCGGCGTAGAGAAAGAAACATATAGAGTTGAATCATACGACATCAGCAACACTAACGGTGTAGACACGGTGGGCGCTATGGTGGTATTCTCGAACCTTAGACCCGCAAAAAAAGAATACAGGAGATTCAGAATCAAGACCGTAGAGGGACAGGACGACTACGGGAGTCTTAGAGAAATGCTACTGAGGAGACTGAGGCGCGGAGCCGAAAAAGACGAGAAATTCAGCGAAATGCCGGACCTCATACTCATGGACGGCGGCATAGGTCAGGTAAACGCGGCGGCTAAAGCGATGCAGGAGGCGGGAGTTATGATACCGGTTTTAGGTATGGTAAAGGACGAAAACCACAGAACGAGAGCACTCGTGAACAGCCGAGGCGCGGAGATAGACCTCAGAGACTATCCTCTTCTGTTCAAGTATTGCGGAACCGTGCAGGAAGAGGTTCACAGGTTCGCTATCGAATACCACAAAAATCTCCACAATAAAAGAGCCATAGGCTCGGTACTCGACGAAATACCCGGAATAGGTTCTGCGAAGAGAAACGCCCTGCTCACACATTTCAGGACAATAGATGACATAAAAAAAGCGGAGCCTGATGAACTAAAAGCCTGCCGTGGAATAACCGAAAAAAATGCAGAAGCAATCTACTCCTTTTTTCGCAAAAAATAACCGGTATAAGAACAGATACATATAGATGAAGTGACGGAATTCGCTTGACAAATAAATCGCAATAAGGTATTGTTAAGGTACGAAACTGAATACAAAATTAAATACAAAGTTAAAGAGCGCAGCTAACGGAAGTCGGGAGAGATACCCGCGCTATACTAAGTAACCGTAATGCCTGAGACTAAATGCCGAGTTTCGAAAATGAACAGCATATATCATTTTCGAAAGCATTTAATGCATAGGACAAGTCGGGAGACGAGCTGTGACTCGGATGTACTAATCTTTAGGTAGCGGGACATCGTATATGAGAGAGACAGGAGATGAGTATATCATATTAGATAGATATGATATATGCCTGTTCTACTCGTAGGCTTTTACCGGCTGTGACGGTCGGTTATGAGGAAGAGGCGTATACGCCGAATCCGAAACGAAGAGAGATATTGCGAGCAGGCTGCCTGAGGGCAGCTTGCTTTTTTGATATCTTAAAGCAGACTTGCAAGCGGTTAGAAATAAATACGTATAGGCTGCTCTTTGAAATGTTTATCTGCGAATTATAGGAATCGAAAGATAAATAGGAGCATTCAGGATATGACTAAAATTAGCTTAGGAGGTGAAACCGATGTGGGAAACATTGCTCCGGCGGGCAGAGCCGGAGGATAAATATTAAGAGGCTTTCTTGTATGAGCCGATTCTGCTGAAATATGAAAATACAGGCTCAGTCTCAGCTAAGAGCTCTCGGCTGAGGTGGAGAAAAGATTGAGAGGGCAGCAATATTTTTCATAGGAGGTAAAACTGATGAAAAATAACAAATTTCTAAGAAAAGCACTCGTAGTTACTATGGCTCTCGTCATGGTATTCGCAATGAGTGCGACCGCGTTTGCGGCGACGGGTACTGCGACGGTTAAATTCTGTGCACCTGGAGTGATGTTTGACGGAAGCGGATATACTTATCCGGAATATTATGAGTATGATGGTAACATTGGCTGGTCTACCTACTCTTTGCCGATAGACCTCTCCACGATTACGGGTCTTGATTCGGAGATCACCTTGCCGGCAGGCTTCACGGGACAATATAACAATGACCCAACTGCCGAGTATGTGCCGACCGCTTTCGACCTATTTTATAAAGCGATTATAACCGCAGACGAGAGCAGGGCACCGGAGGGAAGTCCTGATGCAGCGAACTGCCTGTTTAACTACGGCTTCGATATGGTGAACTCGCCGAACGGCATCTACATGAGCAAGATAACAGGGCTCAGCACTTTCCAAGAAGTGTATGACCCGAGTCCTGTCGTGGGCAGCAGTTTTTGGAGCGGTTACTCGTGGAGTTTCTATGTAGTTCCGGACACTGTTACGGACTTTGATATCACGGCCCCTGACGAGGCGTACAAATCGTGGTTCTATGCTAACAATGTAGCTGCACAGGACGGATATACCTATTATATGATTTATGAATATAATGAGGTAACTTGGTAATATCGCGAGGTCTTCCTGCCTGCGCCGCCCTTTATGGGTGGCGCAGGCTGCACTTAAATTAAATTTAACTATATTTAATTCAGAAAAGAGGTCAAAAATGAGCAGGAAACGAAACGCGTGGGTCGCGAGGCTGCTGTTAACTTTGATGATATTCGCCGGTTTCAATTTCACCGGAGTAAATTACGCACAGGCTCAGAATGCCGCGCCGTATATAGACTATATATGTTTTGACTGTTCTCGCCCGATAGAGATTAAAGATGAAATCCCTGCGGAAATAGAAACTGTAAGTATTTCTGATAGAGGAGTACATATACTTGTAGGCTCGCTAACCATGAAAAATGCGGACGAGACATACATCGCAAACATCTACTCGGGCGACGATAAGAACAGTATAGATAAAGTCGTCGAAGAAAACCTGAAGATTGTCGGCGGCAATAAGAAACAAATCAGCATAAAATCTATGCTTGAGTGGAAAGGAAGTGAAGCTGCAGGCGTCAAGGGTATGGAGTTCGGCGAGGCGGTATATGTCAGGATAGATATGGCGCCCGAGAATCCGTCAGACTTGGGCAAGATGGACGAAACCAAGAAACAGACCTATATTTTCAAGGTAATAAAGGGCGTCGGAATAAAATGCAATTTTTCTATAAAATTAAAAGATGCTGAGAATAAAAACGGCAATGTGATTCTGCGCGGGCAACTGCGATTCGTTTCTACTTTAGGAG
>JBHAFL010000025.1:0-3855 GCA_041856085.1 Anaerovoracaceae bacterium
AATGTCATAGATAATATCTATCGAGACCAGAATCGTACCGTCGCAAGCATATCCGAAATCCCTCTCAGCGTGCAAAACGCGTTTATAGCGCTTGAAGATAAGACCTTTAAGACTCATCACGGTTTTAACGTCGTCCGAATCTTCGGAGCAATATATAACTCCATAAGATATAACGTGCCTATCTCGGGTACGTCAACTATAACGCAGCAGCTTGCGAGGAATCTATATTTAGAGGACAAGATGTCCGAGCGTGAAATAAGCAGAAAGGTTCGTGAGGCATATATCGCGACTATCCTTGAGAAGCGCCTTTCAAAGGACGAAATTATGGAAGCCTACCTTAATACGGTAAACTTCGGCGGCGGTTTCGGCATTCAAGCCGCAGCCCGCTCATATTTCAGCAAGGACGTCAGCGAGCTCAATCTTCAGGAGTCCGTGGCGCTTGCCGTAATGCCGAACCAGCCCTCCGCTTATGCTCTCGTGCTGACAATCCCGATTGACAGAGCTTCCGAATATAAGGACAGAATCCTCTATACCCGAGGAGATTACGCCTATATATGGAATGACGCCGGAGAGCCGAGAATGGAGATGGGTCTTAAGCTTATGCTCGAACAGGGTATGATTACCGAGGAGGAGTATGAGGCTAACAAAGATTTCAGCGTCAAGGATATGGTAAATCCGTCGATGGACGACGCGGACAGCGAGGCTAATTACTTCGCCGACTATGTTATTTCCACGGTAATCAAGGATTTGCAGACTCAGTACGGCTATGATTACGAAAAGGCTTCCAATATGGTCTACAGCGGCGGCCTTAAAATCTACACCACGCTCGACTCGCAGGCGCAGAGAATAATCGAAAAGGAATATAATAACAACGCCAACTTCCCCGCTCCTACAGGCTACAGGACGGACGGCGCGGGCAATATTCTCGACAAATACGGTAAAATTCTTCTCTATAAATATTCCAACTATTTCACGGACGACGGCTATTTCAGACTGAAATCCTCGGAATATAAGATGAGAGACGACGGATCGCTTCTTCTCAAAAAAAATAAGAGGCTTCTGTTCTATGAGACGACGGTAAACAAAACCACGGACTACAGCATTGAATTCAAAAATATGTACCGCATCAAGGACGGTAAATTCTACTCAATATCGGGCGGCTATCTGAGCATACCGCAGGCATATAAATCAATGTCCGAAAACGGTAACATTATCGTTTCCGCCAAGTTCTTTGAAGACTTCCCCGATTTCTTCGAAAAGCAAGGCGATATGCTCGTTACAGACGAGTTTACCCTCAGGGCGGAGGTGATACAGCCTCAGTCCGCCATGGTTATTATAAACAATAAGACTGGAGCTATAGTCGCTATGCAGGGCGGGCGTCAGACTAAGGGTCGCATGCTCTACAACAGAGCCGTCAATCCGAGACAGCCGGGCTCGTCCATCAAGCCTATCGCCGTTTATTCAGCCGCGCTTCAGAGATCCTATGAGCTTGCGAGCGCCGGCGAGGAATATCCGTTTATCGACCCGGGCTTCGATACTCAGGGCGAGTTCCTGTGGGGAGACTATTTGACTGCCGGCTCGGTGGTAAACGATGAGCCTCTTCATATTAACGGAAGAATTTGGCCAAAGAACTCGTATAACGGTTTCAGAGGTCTTCAGACATTCAGAACCGCTCTACAGCAATCAATCAATGTCTGCTCGGTAAAGATTTTAGCTCAGGTCGGAGTAGATTACGCGTTTAAGCACACGCTTAAGTTCGGTCTCACTACGCTCATAAGCGACGGAGCACAAAACGACGTCAACCTTGCAGGTCTCGGGGTCGGAGGAATGACGAAAGGCACCACGCCTCTTGAGATGGCGTCGGCGTACACCGTATTCGTAAACGACGGAATTCATAAGAGTCATTATTGCTACAAGAAAGTTACAACAAGGACGGGCGCTACCATATTGGAGCCTGCAAGGACAAAGGAAGAGGTGCTTAATTCCGGAGTCGCATGGATAATGAGAGATATCCTGAAATCCGTAGTTTCTCAGGGCATCGCGGGTAACGCGAGAATCTCAGGCGAGGATGTCGGCGGGAAGACGGGTACTACAGACGAGAGCGTGGACATCTGGTTTGACGGCTTCACACCGAAATATACCGCCGCCCTCTGGATAGGAAACGACGTAAACATCAAGCTCAGTTCAATGTCTCCTATGGCGGCTTCGCTGTGGTCAAGGATAATGAGTCAGGTTAAACGAGCCAAGGGCGGCGCATATTCGGAGATGCCCGACAATGTAATCAGAGCTTCTTTCGACGCTTCGTCGGGACTTCTGCCCGAAAAAAAATCAGGCAAGTACGTCAGAAGCGACTACTTCATAAAGGGCACCGTTCCTACCGAGAGCGGCTCATATTATAAGACCGTGACGATTTGCACGGAGACGGGTCTTTTAGCTACTCCGGGCTGTCCTAATACAAAGAAGGTATCCGGTTTCGACTTCCCTTATAAGACAGGTACAAAAAAGAATTCGAAAAACAGTATTCCTAAGTATCACTGCTACCTGCATAATACCGACCCTGAAAAATATCCGATTGACCCTAAGGATGAAGATAAATTGGTAATCGTGGAGCCTTACGATCCTGACAAGGAACAGACCGACCCGCCGGGTGAAGAGCCTGTTACAGACAACCCTGTCGACGAGCCTGCAGTTGAGCCGGTCGAGCCGGACGACGAGCCGAGCGACGATACGGCGTCCGAAGAGACTCCGTAATATCAAAAGGCGAAACGCTGTGAAAAGCCCCTTTGTTCCGTCGCCGCGGCGATTGTCGGAAGAAAGGGGCTTTGTTTTAATTATCATTATGCGGCTTTAGTATTTTTTGAAAGCTCTTGCCGCCTCGGCGGGATCTTCGGCTCCGAATATTGCCGACCCTGCCACTATCATTTCGACTCCCGACTCCTTGACCCTTTGTATATTATCAAGGTCGATTCCGCCGTCCATCTCTATGATATAATCGTAACCCATCTCAGCCTTAAGCGCCGAAAGTTCCACCGCTTTCGTGAGCTGCTCCTCCATAAAACGCTGCCCGCCGAAGCCCGGCTCCACGGACATTATCAGTATCAAATCCGCCTCTCTAAATATATCCTTTATGTATGACGTCGGAGTCGCGGGCTTGATTGAAACCCCGGCTTTAACGCCGAGAGCTTTTATCTGCCTGAGCGTTTCGGCTAAATCCGCGCTTGCCTCGGCATGAACCGTTATGTACTCCGTTTGAGCCGTAGCAAAATCCTTAATATATCTGTCCGGCTCATCTATCATAAGATGAACGTCGTACCTTAGCCCCGTCCTGCCGTTTAACGACTTCATTACCGGCGCGCCGAAGCTGATATTAGGCACAAAATGTCCGTCCATTACGTCGACATGTATGAAATCCGCGCCGCCCTCTTCTATTTTTTTAACGTCGTCAAGCAGATTGGCGAAATCCGCCGATAAAATCGATGGTGAAACCAGCATTTTAATACTTCCTTTTTTTCTTTATTTCTTCGAGGATATCAGTGTATGTTCGGTACCTTACCCTGTTTATGTCTCCCGTCTCCGCCGCTCCTCTGACCGCACATTCAGGCTCCTTGAGGTGTCTGCAATTGTCAAAATAGCATTGCCCCTTATACCTGTTAAATTCCGGATAAAAATCCTTAAGATTATCCTCTCTCGCCTCTATGATATCGAATGAGGTGAATCCCGGCGTATCATATACGAAACCGCCGCCCTCAACCTCAAAGATTTCTACGTGCCTCGTGGTATGGCGCCCTCTGTCGGTCTTTTTGGATAAGCTGCCGGTTTCCATATTGGCATGGGGTATGAGCTTATTTATTATCG
>JBHAFL010000026.1:0-3241 GCA_041856085.1 Anaerovoracaceae bacterium
GATAAGCTCAATGGCATAGTCTACTTCTTCCCTCGCCTCGGCGTTTGTCTTCGCCATAGAGAAAAAATATACGCCGACCATTATTCCTGCCTCTTTGGCTTCCCTCATGTACCTTTCGAACTTATCATCCTCGTAGAGCTTTCCCGCAGAGGCGTAGCCCCTTCCTCCGACTCTGATGATGGCAAAATCAACGCCGCTCCTCTTAACCGCCTGCCAGTCGATATCGGGCTGGTAGATGGACACATCAAGGCCGTCAACTACTATATAATCCTGAAGCTGCGGGCTATGTCTGTATGTGCTTGCTGTCCACGGAGACGCTCCGTATATGTTCTCAGCAAACGTCTCCGCAGGAATTAAAGCGGTAATCATTGCAATCGTAACAAGTAATGTTAAAGCTAATTTTTTTTTCATTTTATTTTTCCCCATTCCCCAATTTTTTCTCAATTTTTATCCCCTTTGCTTAAGCTTAATATTTGTATTATATTATTTTTTGCTCTCCTAAAAAGCTGCGTGCGCTCTCTTCAAGCCTATCTCAACTGAATCCGCCGGATTTTTCGTATTGCTTCATTTACTGCGATTTGAACATCTTCCAATATTTAGAATACATCTCATCCGCTTCCGCTCCGAGGTTTTTAAGAGTTTCGCAGCTTGCGAGTATCTCCTCAGTCGGATAGATAATCTCAATATCTGTTAATTTTGTCGGGCCCTCTATGTAGTCCTCGTATATGTAATCTTCGAGAGACGTGTTCGGGATAGCATAGGTCAGATACTCGAAGTTGGCCTCGGCGGCCTCTTCTGAATACATAAAGTTTATCCACGCCATAGCGCCCTCGTAATTCTCTCCGCCCTTGGGAACAGCCCAGTTATCCGTCCATACCTCCGTTCCCTCCGTAGGTATTACGAATGCGAGATCTTCATTGTCTTCCTGCGCATATAGGACGTCTCCCGAAGTAATAACCGCCATATATGCGTTTTCGCCTATCATAAGGTCTCTCGCATTATCGTTCGCATAAGAATAAACCAGCGGTTTCTGCTCTATGAGCTTATCCGTGATTTCTTTCAGCTCAGCTTCGTTCACGGTGTTCATGGAATATCCGAGAAGCTTCGCAGCTACCATATCAGCCTCTCTCAGAGAGTTAGGCATAACAACCTTGGACGCGTATTTTTTGTCCCAAAGGATTGACCACGAAACATCCTTCATCTCCTCATGGTCGATGAACTTGGTGTTATAGATTATGCCGTAAGTTCCCCACGTATGGGGTGCGGAATAAAACATGCCCGGGTCGAACTCGTCTATGAAGCTTCTGATTTCAGGGCTGAGATTAGCGATATTTGGTATCTTCGAGAAAGTTATTTTTTCGAGAAGCTCCTCCTGTATCAGCTTGTCTATCATATAATCCGACGCACATATGACATCATATTTCGCAGTGGAGTTTTTTATCACGGGGTACATTTCTTCATTAGTATCAAAATAATCGCACACCACGCTGTAACCTGTTTCTTCAAAAAATCTCTCCGTGAGCTCCGGGTCGATGTAGTCGCCGAAATTATATACGTAGACTATTCCCTTATCTCCTTTTTCACCCGGGGTGGACGGCGTGAACTTTATCGCAACAGCCATCGCGAGCACGAGCATTAACGCAATAACGGCTATTCTCTTTTGAGACATTCCGCCCTTATAGGAATATTCCGTTTCTTTCATCGAGCCCTGCCTCGCAATCGTTTCGATTTTTTTAGCGGAGCTCAGCACATTCATCGCAATAAGCGTGAGAAGCACTGTAATGAAAAGGACGGTCGAAAGCGCGAACAGAGTAGGTCTTACCCCTATCTTCAGCTGGCTGTATATCAGAGTGGACAGCGTGTTGATACCCGCTCCCCTTGTGAAGTGCGTTATTACGAAGTCATCAACGGACATCGTGAAGCTCAGAAGAAAACCCGATACGATTCCCGGCATAAGATCCGGCAGCACCACCTTGAAAAAAGCATAAATCGGAGTCGCGCCGAGATCGAGAGCCGCCTCAAAGGTATGATTCTCCAACTGCTTGAACTTAGGCATCACGCTCAGGATTACATAGGGTATGCAGAACGTGATATGTGCAAAAAGCACCGTCTTGTAGTTCAGCGAAATACCGAAAAGGATGAAGCTCATCATTATCGATATTCCTGTCACTATGTCCGCGTTAAGCAGCGGTATGTTGTTAAGACCCATAAATATCGCCCGTTTTCGTTCGGACATCGCGTTCATTGAGATGCATGCGAGTACGCCGACTAAGGTTGCGATAATACTTGCCCACAGAGCTATGGTCAGCGTGTTTCCGAGAGCTTCCATTATCTCTTCGCTGGCGAACATCTCTCTATACCACTTAAGGCTGAACTCCTGCCACGAAGCCATAGACTTGCCGGAGTTGAAGCTCAGAACCATTAAGGTCGCTATCGGCAGATATAGGAAGACTACTACAAGCGCCAGATAAAGAAGCTTGCCGTATGCGCCTTTATCGGTCTGGAAACGGGTTTTTTTGCTCATATCATATTTCCCTCCCCGTTTCTGTCAAATTTCTCTATAAGAGCCATCGAAATTACGATGAATATCATCATTACAAGCGAGAGTCCCGCTCCGAGATTCCAATTCGAAGAAGTAGTGAACTCCTGCTCTATTATATTTCCTATCAGGTTTACCTTGCCTCCGCCGAGCATATTAGAGATAGCGAAAGTGGTAAGGCTCGGTACGAATACCATAGTTACGCCCGAAACTATGCCGGGGAGACTCAGCGGTACTATAACCTTGCCGAGCACCGTTTTTTTCGAGGCGCCGAGATCATATGCCGCTTCGATAAGCGAGTTATCAATCTTAACGAGCGCGTTATATACGGGAAGCACCATAAACGGCAGATAGTCATATACCATACCGAGAACTACTGCCGCCGGCGTGTTGATTATGCCCAAAAATCCGAGCATGCCGTTTTTTTCGAGCAGCACCTGCCAAGCCATCGTCCTCAAAACGAAGTTCATCCACATCGGAAGTATGAACAGAAATACCATAAAGTTTTTTTTGCCAAGCCTGCTGTTCTTAAGAATGAGTCCGAGCGGAAATGCCATGATTAGACAAATAAACGTCGCCGCAAGAGAAAGAGCGAGCGAAAGCAGCAGAGCCTTAGCGTGGTCTCCCGTAGCTACAGCCGCTATGTTTTTTATAGTGAACACACCGCTTCTGTCCGTAATCCCGTAAAAAGCGACAACACCC
>JBHAFL010000027.1:0-8106 GCA_041856085.1 Anaerovoracaceae bacterium
CTTCGATGTGAAAGCAAGCACAATCAGTGTGATGAGATAAGGAAGTATTCTATATACATATGGGCTGACGCCTATCTCGGAGAGCATATATTTGCCGTCTCCGTTTATATCGAGCGTAGCGTATACCGCCGCAGTACACTTGAACAGTCCGAAGATTATCGAGCCTGCCGCTATGTTAAGCGGCGTCCAGTTACCGAAAATCATTACGGCGAGGGCGAGGAAACCGTAGCCCGCCACGTCTCCTGTGGAGGACATATTGGATACCGTCATAGAAAAAGTGAATCCGCCTACTCCGGCAAGGAAGCCTGACAGCGCTACGCCTAAATATCTCATCTTATATACATTGATTCCGAGCGAATCGGCAGCATGCGGGTTCTCACCGCAGGATCTTAGCCTGAGCCCCGTCTTAGTCTTATAGAGAAAAATCGACACTATGATGAAGATAATTACGCATACATAGGTTGCAGGATATACCTTGTTTATGAAAAGGTCGAAGATTCCCCAGCTGTGGTCTTTCGGAAGCCCGAAAGTTGACGGTTTAATCATAAACCAGCCTGCCGCGCCGCCTGTCGCCATACCGAGGGTGTTTTGCTGCGCTATCATATATATGAAGAACATTACCGAAGCCGGCGCGATCATATTAAGAGCTGTGCCGCCTATGGTCTGATCCGCCTTTAACGTTATCGCCGAAAAAGCTAAAAGCATAGAGAAAAGCACTCCGCATAGTCCGGCGAGGAAGAGCGAGATGAGCATTATCACCTGTCCCTGCTCGGCTGTCCAGCCCATACCCTGAAACATTCTTATGAAGACTACTCCCGTGAACGCTCCGAATATCATTATTCCCTCAAGCGCCAGGTTGATGGTTCCCGAACGCTCCGCGCAAACTCCTGCAAGAGCTACAATCATAAGAGGCACTGCATATAGCATAGTCTGCTGAATTAAAAATGTCATACTTCGCTTCCCCCTTTCGTTTCTTCCGCATTCGCATTAACCACACTGTTATCTTTCGCTTTTATTCTTTTAGAGAGCATTCCTCTGAACAGCATAGAGAATGCGGCGAGATATACTATTACGGCTATTATAATATCCGAGATATATTCGTTATATGCGGTGAGATATTTCAGCTGCAGTCCCGAAATATTCAGCATAGACATAAATATTCCCGTGAATATCACGCCTATAGGGTGATTAGTGGCGAGCAGGGCTACGGGTATGCCGTTAAAGCCCTCTGCAGGCAGTCTCTGATACGTCGACCAGTAGAATTCCGTGTTTCCGGAGAGGTAGTACAGTGAAGCTCCGGCAGCAGCTAAACAGCCCGCGATAGCCATCGAGAGAATGATGTTTCTCCTATCGTTTATTCCGGCATATTTAGCGGAATGTCTGTTAGTGCCGCAGGCTCTCAGCTCATATCCGAAAGTAGTCTTAGTCATCATAACCCACATAAGCACCGCTATTATGCAAGCGATCCATATACCGCCGTTAGCCTGCGACTTAGGAAAGATTATATCGGTTAAAAGCTTAGGAGTTACCACTCCAACGTTCTTAAGCGGTATGATATAGCCAACCTTGCCGCCCTCGGCGGAGTTCTTAAACACCTCGTGATTATCGAACCACCAGGTGACAAGGTTCGCCGCAATCCAGTTCGTCATTATACAGGTTATTACCTCGTTAATATTGAGTAGCGCCTTAAAGATTCCGGGGATTGCTCCCCATAATCCTCCCAGAATTACACCTGCAAAAAATGCCGCCGCCCAAGCTGCGAACGGTTTAACGCCCGCCATACCGAGCCAAAGTCCGACCGAGAGCGTCCCCGCCGTACCCATAAGATACTGACCCGCAGCTCCTATGTTAAACAGCCCCGTCTTAAATGCCACGGCTACGGAAAGCCCCGTCATAATAAGCGGCATAGCGCGGAAGAGCATATTACCCATATTCACCGCGTTAAATCCGAATGAAAGGTCTCCCCCGTCTCTTCCCGTCGACAATACTCCCATAAATACGAGTCTTACACCGTCCCATATTCCCTTAGGCGATATATTAGTTTTAACAAGTCCTACTATTACGATAAGTACAGCGCCGACCGCCATACCTATCAATATTGAAATAAGGGCTGAATAAACGCCGATTGCCCCGTCGTTTTTGTACCATTTTGTCTTGCCGGTATCGGGCTCTATTCTCAGCATACTATACCCCCTCCTTTTCCCTGCGTTTCGCTCCGGACATATAAAGTCCGAGTTCCTCAGGCGTAGTTTTCTTAGGGTCGAGCTCTCCGACTATCTCGCCCTCATACATTACGAGAATCCTGTCGCTCAGTCCGATTACCTCGTCAAGCTCGAGAGATACCAGAAGAACCGCATGTCCCTTGTCTCTTTCTTCGATTATCTTCTTATGAATGTACTCGATAGCGCCCACATCGAGTCCCCTCGTAGGCTGTACGGCTATGAGGAGCGGCTCGTCTCTGTCGAGCTCTCTTGCGATTATCGCCTTTTGCTGGTTGCCTCCGGACATCGAGCGCGCGCCCGTAATAGGCCCCTGACCCGAGCGTATATCATACTCTCCAATGAGCTGCTCGGCATATTTTCTTACCTCGTCGAATCTTATGAAGCCGTGGTTTTGGAAGCGTGCCTCCTTATATTTCTGTAATACAAGATTCTGCTCCAGTGTATAGCCCAGAATCAGTCCGTGCTTATGTCTGTCCTCAGGGATATGGGACATTCCCGAAAGCGCCCTGTTTCTAATCGAGGCGCTTGAGATATCCTTTCCCATAAGCTCAATTCTGCCCGAGGCAGTCTTCTCAAGCCCCGAAATGCCGAATACAAGCTCCGTCTGGCCGTTGCCGTCAATTCCCGCTATGCAGACAATCTCGCCGCCTCTAACCTCGAAAGACACGTTCTTAACGGCGTCGTTCTTATGGAGCTTGGACGGTACGGTGAGTCCCTCTACCTTTAGCACTGTCTCCGCAGGCTTCGCTTCCTGTTTTTTGATTTCGAGCTGTACAGGTCTTCCTACCATCATAGTGGACAGCTTCTGCTTATCGGTAGACTCGGTTTCAACCGTGCCGACGTATTTCCCTTTTCTGAGTACGGTTACCCTGTCGGCGACAGCCATAATTTCGTTTAATTTATGTGTTATGAAGAGGATTGACTTGCCCTCGCGAGCGAAGCCCCTCATTATTTGCATAAGTTCATCTATTTCCTGTGGAGTAAGCACGGCGGTCGGCTCGTCAAATATCAGGATTTCATTATCTCTGTAAAGCATCTTTAGTATCTCTACCCTCTGCTGCATTCCGACTGTGATATCCTCTATCTTAGCGTCCACATTGACATTCAGACCGTACTTTTCGGAAAGGGCGAGCACCTTGTCCCTCGCCTCTTTCTTTTTTAGGAAACCCAATTTACCTGTGGTCTCCGCGCCCAAAATGATATTGTCGAGCACGGTAAACACGTCTACGAGCTTGAAGTGCTGATGAACCATACCGATTCCGAGCGCGTTCGCGTCGTTCGGGTTGTTTATCTTAACTACCTGCCCGTCTTTTTTTATTTCGCCCTGCTCAGGCTGATAGAGCCCGAAGAGCACGCTCATCAAGGTCGATTTACCTGCGCCGTTTTCTCCGAGAAGCGCGTGAATCTCGCCTTTTTTTAGCTGCAGCGTGATATCATCATTCGCGACGATTCCGGGGAATTCCTTACGAATATGATTCATTTCTATTACATAATCCGACATAACCTTATCCTTCTGTGAATAATTCTAAAATAAGGGGGAAACGACTTCCCCCTTATCAAGGTTAACTTCTAACCCTCTTGTCTGTTTTAGCTTTTGATTTTAGCTTACAAATGTAACGTTCTCTAAGCCTGCCGTGCTCGGGTCGTTAACTTCCGCGTTATTGTCGATTGTAACTTCGCCGTTCTTAACTTTATCGAAGAGCGTATTGTACTCTTCAAGTGTCCATGTCTGGAGAGTCCATGGGTCTGTAGGTATTCCTACAGCGTCGTCGACAGCGCCGTAAACCTTGCTGCCGCTGCTTATACCGTTCGCATAGAAAGCGGCGAGCGAAAGCTCTACGGACTGTGCGAGACCCTTAGTAGCGGAAGTGATAACAGTTTCGGAAAGTCCTGACTGGTCAACGTCAACGCCTACTATCTTACCGTCAGCCGCTTCAGCTGCTGCGAATCCGGAGTTGCTCATAGTACCGCCGCAAACGAAGATAACTTCTGTTCCTGCATTGTACCAACCTGCAAGCATAGCCTGTAAGTCATCAGATGCTGAGAACTGTGAGCCGTATTCCCATGAATATCTCATCTCAACCGTGATTCCTTTTTCGGCTGCTGCGGCGTTAGCTCCCTGGCAGAATCCGTAGCCGTACTTGTTACAAGCAGGGTTGGAACCGCCGCCGCCGCCGGAATATCCGAGCTTGGTGTAGCCGTCCATAACGGTAGCATAGCCTGCTAAGTAGCCTGCCTGCTCTTCCTGATATGAAACTCCGAGAACGTTAGGAATTCCCGTATCCCAACCGTCGATGAAGATGAACTGCACCTCAGGGTACTTAGGGCATACCTCAGCGAGAGCTGTTGCCTGTAAGTAGCCCGGAGTTACAACCGCTTCAGCGCCTGCTTCGCAAGCGTCGGTCATAGCCTTGATTCTGTCGTCGTCAGTTGCGTTGGAGCCGTTAGCCGGCTGATAATACTTATATGTCTTGCCGTTCTGGTAAGCATACATCTTACAGCCGTTCCAAGTGAACTGGTTAAAGGAACCGTCCTTTAATAAACCGACGTCGGTTACCATAGCTATCTGGTAAGTTCCGTCCTCCGATTCGCAGTTATCATCGATGTCATCGAAAGAAACTACTGTCGCGGCGTCATCGCCTCCATCCGTTCCGGCAGTATCTCCGCCGCAAGCAGAGAATGTGAATACTACCGCTAAGCATAATAATAATGCCAATAATCTTTTCATTTTTTCCCTCCTAAATGAATAAGCTATATTATTGTGTTTCTACATTATAAACTATTTTCAAAAAATATTAAAGTCCTTTTTAGGTCTTTTTTGAATTTTGGGTGAAGTTTTTCACAAAAATAACACAATTAGTTTTATTAAGCCTGAATATTTAGTTTTATTAAGCCGGAATATAATGCTATTATTCTTTAATAAGCTTCTTAAGGAACCACTGAACCACAGCCGCGGTCAGCCCCCATATCACGCGTTCGCCGAAGTGCCAAAAATATATGTCCTGATATGCCTTTCGCCATTTATAGTCAGGCTTGATATTATGCTTAGCGTAAGGGAATCCCCTGTCGTCCTGCACAATTTCACCCTTGAAGTAGTCCGGCTCATTATTCAAAAAAAATGAAATCGGCGCCGTGAATACCTCCGCTACTTCTTTATCGGCGAGCTTAAGCTTATCCCTATAGTCCTTAGGAAGCACGCCGACTACGGTGCTCATTCTGATTCGGTTTACCTCGAGCACGGAGTCGAACCTGCCGAGCACCCTGATTCCATCTCTCGGAATACCGATTTCTTCTTCCGTTTCTCTAAGCGCGGCTTCTATTGCCGTTTCGCCCTCTTCTATCCTGCCGCCCGGGAAGCAAATATCCCCCGCCTGCCTTATTTCGTTTCCCCTCACCTCGAACAGGAGACTGTCCTCGCCCTCTATTATGGGAATAAGCACGGAGTATTCTTTTCTTTCGCCGACGACGCCGACAGGTCTGTCTTTTAGTTTTTTCTCAATTTCTCTTATCAGTTCGCTCATAATTTTTTGCTTAAGTTTATTTTTTAATTTCGATGCTGATTCAATTCAATTTTAATTTATATTATATTTCTTTCTCTAACTCTGTTTCAGATTACGCACCTAAGGCTATTCTTCTTCTCGGTTATAATTCTCTTCAATGAATATTCCTATTCCTGAGCTTGTACTAAGCCGGCTTCTGAGCTTTGCTTTTCACGAGTCCTATGAAAAACCGGCGCATTCTCTCTGCACTATGCAAAAAAGACGGCGCGAGGCCGTCCGATATTAAAAAGCAAATTTAGTTTAGTATTTCGCAGTTCGTAAAATCTACACCTATCATCTCGTCCTTATCCGCGCTGACGGATACGACGAAATCCATACCATAGTTCTTAGAGATATCCTTAAGTCTGTCTATGAACTCAGGAAGATTGCTGAGCTTAAAATCTGCATGCTTGAGTATGCTGTCTATAAAAATCGTCTCGATATCGTGGTCTGAACTGATTATGCCGTATAAGAAGCCTATGTATTCGTCGGAATTCGTCACATGCTCGAAATCCTCCATACATATAACCCTGATTCTGTACTTAAGGTCATACATCAGTCTGTGATTCTTATTGATAAAAATAATGCTGCCGTTAGCGTGCTCTACGGACTCGTTCGCGAGATCGATCATCTGCTTCGTCTTACCCGTTCCCTTATGTCCTACTAATAACTTAACCATGGCGGTGTACCTCCCAGCTTTAGATAATTTGCTTAATATTTCGCCCTATTTATTGTAGGTAATTATACACTATGCAACGCCTTTTTTCAATATTGAATTGAACCTAATTGATATTCATTCGTTGTATTTTTTCTCATACAAGCAAAAAATTCACAGATAAACACTACGCCGATATTAGCGCGGATAAATGCTATACCGCATATAACTACGGTCTTGAATTCAGTCTTAGCTGTCCGCAGGCTGCGTCGATATCGTCGCCGAGTTCTCTCCTTATTGTCGCAGGTATGCCTCTTTTCTCAAGCATATCTCTAAAACGAGACGCCGCCTGTTTAGAGCTCGCCGCATATCCCGTCTCCTCAACCGCATTAAGCGGTATCAGATTGACGTGACAAAGAAGCCCCTTAAGCAGTCCCGCGAGCCTTTCGGCGTGCTTCTCGTCGTCGTTCTTTCCCCTCACCAAGGTATATTCGAAGGTCACCCTGCGCGAGGTCTTCTCAGTATATCTCCTGCATGCCTCGAGCAGGACGTCTATAGGATAGGACCTGTTAACCGGCATAAGCTCCGAGCGCTCTTCGTTCGTCGAATTATGAAGAGATATAGCCAGATTCACCTGAGGAAAATCCTCGGCGAAGCGGTCAATCATCGGCACAATGCCGCAGGTACTGACCGTGATATTCCTCATACCTATATTCAGACCGTTCTTGTCGTTCACTAATCTGATAAGCTTCGATAAGTTATCATAGTTGTCAAAAGGCTCTCCCGTACCCATAACGACTATGTGAGATATCCTCTCGCCCGTATCTCTCTCGGCAGCAAGAAGCTGACCGTAGATTTCTCCGGCTGTCAGGTTTCTCTCGAGCCCTAAAAGCCCCGACGCACAGAACCTGCAACCCATTCGGCAACCCGCCTGTGACGATACACAGATAGAGTTACCGAACTTATATCGCATAAACACCGACTCAATATTCTTGCCGTCCGCAAGAGCATAGAGATATTTTCTCGTACCGTAAAGCTCAGATTCCTGAATCTTAACTATTTTGGGCATATCTATATTGAGTCCGGTTTTATCGAAAATCTCCGCCGGCACGTTCTTCATTTCGCTTACATCGGAAACTCCTTTCGAAGCCCAAGTGAAAATCTGCTTAGCCCTGAACTTGGGAAAGCCCGCCGCGGTTACTATATTCTCAAGCTCCGAGAGCTCATAGTTTAACATGTTCAATGCATACCTCCATATAAATATATATGTTATAAGAGTTATCCGAAGCGAGGACTAAAAAGCACGGCAGCAGCTATCGCTAAGATATGTTTTTTGGGATTATACCACAGAATGCGAAAAAGCGCACCCCGTAATTGAAGCGCGCATTTCGCTTTAATCTGACTCTTCGCATTCAGCTAAGCAGGCGCAAGCCCGATCCCACCTAAGCGAAAAAGCTTACAGCATTGCAACGAGCTTTTCTTTTGGCACGAAGCCGACCGACTGAGCAGCTACATTGCCCTCTTTGAATACGAGAACCGTAGGAATGCTCATTATTCCGTACTTCGACGCAAGCTCAGGCTGCTCGTCGACGTTTACCTTGCCTACCTTTGCCTTGCCCTCATATTCCTTGGCGAGCTCTTCGATTGTAGGCGCAAGCATCTTACAAGGTCCGCACCATGCTGCCCAGAA
>JBHAFL010000028.1:0-14351 GCA_041856085.1 Anaerovoracaceae bacterium
ACCGCTGAGGAGCATTCAGTGATAGGAGGACTCGGCTCGGCGGTAGCAGAGGTTGTATGCAGAGAATACCCGTGCCGCGTATATATGGTCGGTCAAAGGGATACTTTCGGAGAATCGGGCAAGCCCGAAGAGCTTTTAGCTAAGTACGGTATGACGGCTTCGGACATAATAGCCGCTGTGAGAGAGGCGCTGAAATAAACGGGGGAAATTTTTTATTCAAATCAGCTAAAAAAAATGCTATAATAGCATTTAAGCTACAGGAGGATTGGATGATTACATTTAGCAATGTCACTAAAAAATACCGCACCAACATAGGTCTTGACGATGTCAGTGTGCACATAGATAAGGGGGATTTCGTTTTCCTGGTAGGCCCCTCGGGAGCGGGCAAGTCTACATTTATCAGGCTGCTTCTCAGGGATATAGAGCCTGACGAGGGAAGCATTAAGGTCGGAGAATATGATGTCACGGGGATATCGAACAGGATAGTCCCTAAATATCGCCGCAAGATAGGCACCGTATTTCAGGACTTCAAGCTTCTGCCTAAGAAGACGGCTTATGAAAACGTGGCGTTCGCGCTCGAGGTTCTGCATAAGAACTCGAGATATATACGTAAGCAGGTGCCGCAGATACTAAGCATAGTCGGAATATCCGATAAGGCTCACAAATATCCCGACGAGCTTTCGGCAGGGGAGCAGCAGAGGGTCGCTATAGCGAGAGCTATAGTGAACAATCCGCAGGTTCTTATCGCGGACGAGCCGACGGGAAATTTAGACCCTGCTACCGCATGGGAAATTATGGATCTCTTGGAGCAGATAAACCTCAGGGGCACTACGGTCGTGATGGTTACGCATGCTAAGGACATCGTAGATAATATGAACAAGAGGGTAATTGCCATAGATCACGGGCGAATTGTCAGGGACGAGCAGGGCGTATATTCTCTTCAAGGGGAGGACTATTAGTATGTATAACATCAAACAGGCGTTCATTCAGATATTCCGAAACCGCGGTATGAGCCTTGCGTCGATTTTTTCAATATTGGCGATGCTGCTTATACTCGGTCTTTGCTTTACTATAATCGTCAATATCAACCTATTTACGGAGGTTGTGAAGCAAGACTATGACCAGATAGACGTATATATCATGGACGGTACTTCCAAGTCTCAGGTCGATGATATTATCGCGTCTCTAAAAAAATACAAAGGTGTAGAAGAGGTGGTATACCGAGACAAAAAAGAAGCCCTCGAGATTCTCAAGGAGAGATGGGGAGAATCAGGCTATATGCTGGATTCGCTGAAGAATAATCCTCTTCCCGCGTCAATTCAGATTACGGTGGACAGTCTCGACAACGCTTCGCGCGTAGCTCAATATGCCGGTAAATTTGAGGGCATAGACGACGTAACCTTTTATCAAAATACTGTAGAGAAGTTAACAAAGATAACCGATTTCTTACAGGTTGCCGCGCTGGTTATTATGGCTTTTTTGGTAGTGGTATCGATAATAGTGGTATCCAATACCATCAAGCTCACGGTAATTGCCAGAAGAGACGAGATATATATTATGAAGTATGTGGGCGCGACCAACTGGTTCATAAGGGGACCCTTTATGGTAGAGGGGATAATAATCGGACTTATCGCCTCTCTCGTTTCGGCGGGCATAATTACTTTGATATACAGCAAGATCATCGAAACTATCGGGGAGCAGGTTTTCGCGATTGTCTCGAGCCCGCTCATTTCTGTAGAGTATATGTCTCTTAATTTATTGATAATATTCGTGGCGCTCGGTTGCTCTATCGGAGCGTGGGGAAGTATCATATCGATGAGGAGATTCCTGAACGCTTAGTACGCTAAGCTATGGTATTTGAGTTATGAAAAAAAATAAAATCAAAAAAATAACGGCGGTCGTATTAGCGCTCGCGTTTACCTTTTCGTTAAGTCCGGTGAATCAAATCGGATTCGCCAACCCGACGATTGGCGGTCTCAAGGAAGATCTCAGCGACGTCAAGGAAGAGCGGGAAGAGGTCAAGAATGAAATGATGCAGGTTGCCGCCAATATTACCGCGCTGAGGAACAAGGTTGACGCACTGACCGACGAGATAAACTATACTATCAACGTAATCGAAAAGACCGAAGAAAACATAGTTAAAAAACAGGAAGAGATTCAGTCT
This sequence comes from Anaerovoracaceae bacterium, assembly GCA_041856085.1. Classification (GTDB taxonomy): domain Bacteria; phylum Bacillota; class Clostridia; order Peptostreptococcales; family Anaerovoracaceae; genus RUG754. The sequence continues at coordinate 2,165 of JBHAFL010000028.1, forward strand.
CAGGAAACAAACCTAAACGCGAGGCTCGTCGTAATGTATAAGAACGGCTCGGTCGGTTTTGTCGACGTTCTCTTAGGCTCTAACAGCATATCGGAGTTTATCTATAATATCGATATGATAAAGAAAATATATCAAAACGACGTAGAGGTGCTGAAAAAACTCCAAAAGGAGCAAAAGGAGCTTGAGCGCATTAAAAGGGAGCTAAAAGAAAAGCGCGTTAAGCTGAAGAAACAAAAAGAGGATTTAGCAGCACAGCAAAAGGAACTCGATGAAGAAAAGAAAAAGCTCGAGAAAAAAGAGAATGAACTGAAAGCTGAGGCAGACGCATTAGTTTCGAAGATAAAAGCCCTGCAGGACGCTCAGAAAAAATACGTGGGCGGAGTATTCGCATGGCCGGTACCGTCATCAAGCTATATTACCTCGTCTTTCGGAGGAAGAATACACCCGATTTTCAAGAGATGGAGCAATCATACAGGTACGGATATCGGGGCAGCCTACGGCGCGGATATAGTTGCGGCAAACGACGGCAAGGTCATACTTTCACAGACATACGGCGGCTACGGCAAGTGCCTCATAGTTGACCACGGCGGCGGCATAGTCACGCTCTACGGACATTGCTCCTCGCTGCTTGTGTCTACGGGGACAACCGTTAAACGAGGACAGACTATCGCCAAGATAGGCTCTACGGGAAACTCCACCGGCAATCATCTTCATTTTGAGGTGCGAAAGGACGGCGCTTATGTGGACCCTATGAGCTACTACAAATAACTGCGAATTAAGGTGTGATTATGGATATTGACGATATAATAAAAAAATTATTATCGATAAGAGGAATTGAAACCGATGAAGAAATCAGCGAGTTTCTTTCAGATAAACCTAAAAGGACATACGATCCGCTCCTTCTTCCCGATATGGAGGAGGGTGCGGATTTAATATTATCCGAAATCGCCGCCGGCTCTAAAATAACAATATACGGAGATTACGACGCAGACGGCACTACAGCGACAGCTCTTATGATGGACGTACTGAGAGCAATCATGGGGGAGTCCGCGGAAACGCGCTTATGCTATTATATTCCGTCGAGATTCGACGAGGGCTACGGATTAAATGCCGAGGCTATAAGGGCGATCTATGAAGACGGCACGGACCTTATTATAACGGTAGACTGCGGAAGCGTTTCAGAGGACGAGGTCGAGCTTGCAAAGGAGCTCGGAATGAAGATTGTGGTGACTGACCATCACAACATAGCGGATAAACGTGCCAAATGCCTTTTAATCAACCCTAAGCGCTCCGACAGCACATATCCTTTCAGGGAGCTGTCGGGGGTCGGCGTGGCATTTAAGCTGGCGCAGACGCTTCAGCGAAAAACTGGCATGAAAAAAGAAATCCTGACAGCGGTTCTCGACCTTGTCGCTATCGGAACAATCGGGGATATTATGCCTCTTGTGGACGAAAACAGAACCCTCGTCAAATTCGGTCTCAGAGTGATTAACAGCGGCAAACGAAGAGGGCTTAAAAAGCTGATAGCGGGCTCGGGACTTGAGGCGGGCGAGGTGAACTCCGAAAATGTAAGCTTCGTTATAGTGCCGCATATAAACGCGGCGGGGAGAATCGAGGATGCGTCGATTGCCGTGAAGCTTCTTGCGGGCAGGCTGAGCGAAACGGAAGAGAATATGATAGTCGATGAGCTTATCCGCAAAAACAAAGAAAGAAAATATTTGCAGAACGACGCCTTTGAAAAGTGTGTAGCCATGGGGGAGGAGGGCGACTTCATACTTATCAGAAGTGACGAGGTTCACGAGGGCATCGCCGGAATAGTAGCGGGTAAAATCAAGGACGAGTACTACAGACCGTCCGTAATAGTGACGGATACCGGAAGAAACGGAATATTAAAGGGCACGGGCAGGAGCATAGAGGGCGTTAACTTATATATGCTTCTAAAAAAATATGAGAACCTGTTTGAGAAATTCGGCGGACACGCGGGCGCCTGCGGTTTTTCAATCAAGGAAGAAAATTTTTCCGCTCTAAAAGACGGACTTCACAGGGATACCGCGGCTCTCAGGGATAGCGAGCCCGCTCTTTTCGAGCGAAAATACAGGGTGGATATGGAGCTTGAGATAGAGGACATAGGCGAGGAGCTCTGTGACTCGATAGAGTTGCTCGCACCGTTCGGAAGCGGCAACCCTAAGCCCGCGTTCAGAATATCGGGCGCAAGGATAGAAGAAATGAGATATTTAGGCGACAGGGAGCAGCATCTCAGGCTTGCTCTAAGCGCAGAAAGCGGGAGGCTGACGGGGGGCATTCTTTTTAACAGGGCGGAGGCGTTCAGGAATAAAATTTCGACAGGAGATATTGTCGACCTGATCGCGAGACCGGAGATACAGGTATGGCAGGGTAAGAAGCGAACGTCTCTCATAGTCGAAAACATAATTGACTGATATTAAAAAAAGGTATATAATACTTTTAGATTTTACAGTGTTAAAGCAGAATTAACGAGAGGAGCTATAATATGCAGTATGAATCGAGGTTCAAGAGGCAGGACATAGACGAGCTGTTCGAGGCGATACTTTCGCTTGAAGATGAAGAGGACTGCTACAGGTTTTTTGAGGATATATGCACTATAAACGAAATCCATGCCATCGCGCAGAGGCTTCAGGTAGCCAAGCTTCTGTCCGAAAAAAAGACATATACCGAGATTGAAGCTATGACCAACGCGTCGACCGCCACGATATCGAGGATAAACAAGTGCTTGGTGTACGGTGCGGACGGATATAAGCGCGTTCTCGGGAGATTAAAAAAGGACTGAGTATGGTATTCAGCGTTTATCTTTATGAGGGCGAGATTCCGTCGACGCAGTTCTCGAGGCGCTTGGCGTTAGAAAGAATTGCCTCATACTGTAGTGAGAACGGCATTGATTTCAGCGAAAAACACGCCGTGATAAAGGAGCGGGAAAAGGGGAAACCGTATATTGAGAGTCTCCCCGTCTTTTTTAATATAAGCCATTCGGGGCCGCTCTGGGTATGTATGGTTGGAGGAGAAGAGTGCGGTATTGATATCCAGACTTCAAGAGAGCTTAATCTCAGAAGATATGAGAAGATAATGCAGAGATATTTTACCTTGAATGAGTGGAGCTTCTGCGAAAAATACGGCGCGGACGGGTTTTTCAGGATTTGGTCTCACAGAGAGGCCGTGGGTAAATATACGGGCGAGGGCTTTTATTCCGATATGCCGGACTTCGTAGATGACGCGGGTCTGCTTAAGATAGAGGTCGCGCTTCCCCCAAGCGGCAAAAAACTCTACGTTAAGGACGAGCCGGTATGCGAGGGTATATTCCTCGCATATTGCACGGCAGGAGAGGACGATGAGATTCGTTTCACAATATAGCGAGAAGCGTAATTACATAATCGGAGAACCGTATATCCGCATACATATATGAGATATTTTAATAAAACCGAAAAACGACATAATATAAGCGCGACGGATTTTTCACTTAAAAAGCTGAGCTACGGAATGAAAAGCGAGGCGGAGCTGAGAAGACTTATGAAAGCGGCAGGCTATGCGGACGGCGATATAGAGGATACCGTAAGAGAGCTTAAGGACTTCGGCTATATAGACGACGAACGCTATGTTGAGGAGTTCTACAGGTTCGGGAGAGCTCGGGGCTGGTCCAAGCGCAGGATAATGAGGGAGCTTTTTTCGAAGGGCGTCGACGGCGAAATATCACGCGAGATAGTTGAGGAGCTTTCTTCCGAGACGGACGAGGAAGAAGAGGCTTTTTTGATTGCAAAAAAAATGCTCGCCGCGCATCTTGACTCAGGCAAGCCTTTCGACGAAAAAATCAAAGCGAAAATCGGCAGAAGACTGATTTCATCGGGCTATAGCGAGGGTATATGTTACCGTGTGATATACAGGCTCAGGCAAGGGGAGCGCTAAAGACGAAAAAAGCCGCTGTTTAGCGGCTGAAAATTGGTCGGGGCGACAGGATTTGAACCTGCGGCCTCTTACTCCCGAAGCAAGCGCTCTACCAAACTGAGCCACGCCCCGACGAACAAGAGGTATAATATCACAATAGCGACTAAAATTCAAGTAGCAGGAGAAATAAAAATGAAACTTATATCATGGAATGTGAACGGCTTGAGAGCCATAATGGGCAAAAACTTTATGGATTTCTTCAATGAAGCCGACGCGGACATATTTTGCCTACAGGAGACGAAGCTCCAAGAGGGGCAGATTGAAATTGATATATCGGGATATCATCAATATTGGAATTATGCCGAAAAAAAGGGCTATTCGGGCACGGCGATTTTTACGAAAAAAGAGCCGCTTTCGGTCAGCTACGGCATAGGCATTGAGGAGCACGACCGAGAGGGACGCGTTATTTGCCTCGAGTTTGAAGGCTTCTATTTCGTAACGGTCTATGTGCCTAATTCGCAGGACGAGCTGAAGAGGCTTGGGTACCGTATGAAATGGGAAGATGATTTTTTTGCTTACATTAAGAGGCTCGATGAGAAAAAGCCGGTCATATACTGCGGCGACCTTAATGTGGCTCATAATGAGATTGATTTGAAAAATCCTAAGACGAACAGGAGAAACGCCGGCTTTACCGATGAGGAGAGAGGCAGGTTTTCGAGGGTGCTCGAGAGCGGTTTTATCGACAGCTTCAGATATATGTACCCTGAAGAGGTCAAGTATTCATGGTGGTCTTACAGGTTCAAGGCAAGAGAGAGAAATACGGGGTGGAGAATAGACTACTTCGTGTGCTCGGAAAGCCTCAAGGATAAGATAAGGGACGCGCTTATTCATTCCGACGTTATGGGCTCCGATCATTGCCCCGTTGAACTTGACATCGAAATCTAAAGTGTTAAAATACCTATATTACAAAAAAGGACAGTGATTAAATGAATTATCTTAAAGCATCAAAAATACTATATGATATGGAAGAGGCGGCAAGGGCGCAGATGGAGGCGGAGAGACCCTCGATAGACGATCTGCTCGAAAAAAACATTGCGCTTATGGTGAACAGGCTCGATTTAGCGATATCAAGACCCGTGGACGAGCTTGAGGACTATAAATGCGTTTCATGGCCTTGTCCGTCCGACAGAGCTACGCTTTTAAGGTGCTACGCTCTTATGATAGGGGACGAGGAGGTAGCATACAGCTCGTCAAACTGGTCGGTTGTCAACTTCAAGTCTCGCAGGATTATGAAAGTCAAAGACATCGATATGAGAAAATATACCATGGGCAAGTACAGGAACCCTTTCGGCGAAAGAAAGTTTAAGATTACCGCCGAGGACGAGGCAGCAATGAATGAGCTCGGAACCGTGACGGTCGGAAGAAACGATTTGGACGATAACGGCCATATGAATAACGTTATGTATCTTAAACATGTGGAGGAGCTTATCCCCGAAATCGCCTCGGGCAGCCGCTACATAGCTGAAGCCAGAATGCACTTCATCAAGGAGGTCTTTATCGACAAGGAGCTTAGGGTGAGACATATCGGACGCGAGGGCAGGGAATATGTGTCTATGCTGAATCCCGATAACGAAGTCGTATTCGAGTGCGAACTTCTCCTAAAGGATATAGGCTGAAACTGAATAAAAGCTATGCGATATTTGCGAAAACCCCGCCTCACGGTGATATTGAGGCGGGGTTTTCGCAAAATGAAAAAATGAGATTATTTTTTTAGTAAGTCTCTGATTTCGGTTAAGAGTTTGATGTCGTCAGGTGTAGGAGCGGGTTCCTCTTCCTTGACTTCTTCTTTTTTTGACATTTTTTCTAATTTGTTGAAGCCTTTAACTATGGTGAAGAGCACGAAAGCGGTGATAAAGAACACTATTATCGCGTTGATGAAATTGCCGTAGGCAAACTGCGCGCCGCCTATTCCGAAGCTGAGAGCCGAGAAGTTAAGACCGCCCAGCAATAGACCTATGATAGGGCTGATGATGTCCGCGACGAGGGCGTTCACTATTGCGGTGAATGCGCCGCCGATTATAATGCCGACAGCCATACTTACGACATTACCCTTTGTGATGAATTCCTTGAATTCCTTTTTGAAATTATTCATTTTTGCCTCCTGAAATTATAATACTGTTATTACCCGCAGCTTCTTCAATGAAACTCTCAAGTTCGTTTTTTATACGCTCCCACGGGAAGCCGACAACGTTATTATAGCTGCCCTCTATCTTTTCGATATATTTAGAAAAGGAGCCCTGAATGGCGTAGCCGCCCGCCTTGTCGTAAGCCTCGTCGGTAAGAAGATAGGCGGAGAGCTCCTCGTCGGTATAGCTCTTAAAAAATACGGTTGTAATCTCGCAAAAAACCCTCTTAAGTCCCGTTTTAACGTCGATAAGACAAACGCCGGTCACGACGAAATGACGTTTGCCGCGCAGCTTGCGGAGCATTGCGAAGCCGTCTTCATAGGATAAGGGCTTACCCATTATCTCGCCGATTCCGTTATCATCAGCGAAATACACTATGGTGTCTGCTGCGATGATAACGGCGTCGCCGCTGTTCAACTCTTCGAAGTCGCCGCCCTTCACCTTAGAATAGACGCTTAGCCCTTTTTTTAGCGAAAGGAACATAGGAACGTCCTCCATATCGCAAATGAGGGGGAGTTTTTCGGTTATATCGGCTTTTATTATGACAGGGTCGATACCCTTATCGCGCAGCATTTCAATTCTGCGCGGCGAGCCTGAGGCAAGCACAATCCTATACTTTTTGTCCATACACAGATTATACACAAAAATTTGTTTATTTTCAATCACTAAAGTGTTATAATAATTGAAACAAGATTTTCGGAACAGGATTTTTTGCGTAATCAGGAGGGAGATTGTGATATGAGAAGAATCTCATCGGTTCTTATGGCGCTTATGCTCGCGGCTGCATTGATCTTTTCTGCGGCGGCGTGCGGGGACGGCGGCACAGCCCCTGCGAACGGGGGGACGGACGAACCCGCGATAAGCTCTGAAGAGAACATATCGCCGCTGCTGACGGGAATGAGCCGCGCTGTGAGCGGGGATTCATACAAAAAAATTAACGGGACTAAATATAAGCTTTCCACATACAGCTGTGAGGAGATAGGAATCGCCGAGGCGGAAGACTATCCTAAGCTCAGCGAAGCCTTGAAGTCGATATCCTCGGAGAGAATATCGGAAGCTAAAGCGATAAACAAGCTCTTCAAGCAGCGAGCCGCCGAATATATTGATTCGGGAGCCGATGATTACGGCGAAACACATTTCAGCTATTATCTGAGAAACAGGATAGCGCGTTCGGACGAGATATGCTTCAGCTTCCTCGAGTGCATTCAGTCATATTCCGGCGGTCCGCATCCGAACTCCTACACCGTCAGCCATAACATCAACCCGAAAACGGGCAAGGAATATAAATTAAGCGACGTGTTCGACGATTTGGACGCCCTGATTCAAAAAACAAGCGCCTATATTTTCGAAAAATACGGAGAGGATTCGGGACTTTATTTTGATTCGGAGAATACCGCCGACCTGAAAAGCGCGATTAACGCCGGTCTTAAGAAGTCGTTTTTTAAGAAAATAACGGGAATGAACGAGCTCGGCGAAGAAGTGAGGTATTACAGTCCGTCTTGGGTACTGACGGGGCAGGGAGTCAGTCTCATCTTCGACCCGTACGCCGTCGGGCCATACGCGCTCGGCTCGGTAAGAGTCGATTTCACCTACAGCGAGCTTGAGGGAATAATAAACGACAGGTTTGTTTACGAGGCGGAGACCTATGTTGTGCCTGCTCTGCTTGACGACGGTAAGACGGCTTATGATTACGACCGCGACGGCCAATATGACGAGCTTGAGATTGTTACCGATTTCATAAGCTCTGAGAGCGATAACCTTATGATAATCGGCGAGCTCACGGTTAAAAAGGGCGATATGTCGATTACAAGGGACTGCGGCGCATACTCGATTATGCCTTATATCGTGCATATGAGCGACGGCAGCGATTATCTCTATATAAGCTGTGAGAACTTCTATGAAAGTTATATTATGATATTCAATATAACCGGCGATTTTCTCGAGTATATCGGAAGACAGGGGGGAAGCCTCGCTTTCGGAAGCATCACGAATCCGTCGGCGGTGCATATTGCGGACAGGCTTAATGTCCTGAGCACCTATAGCGGCGCTAAGCTGTATAAGCTGCTTAACAACGGCAAGTTCGCTACAGAGGATTCCTATTATGAGGTAAGGGACTTCGACAAACATCTCGTAAGCTCGGCGGATATCGGGATGCCGCTCTATACGGGAGATGCTTCGGAGGACAACCTTAAAGAATATCACAGCTTCCCGGCAGGAACCGAATTCGAGATAATTCACACGGACGGGAAGACTTTTGCAGACCTTAGAGACGTTAAAAGCGGTCTCACGGGAAGATTCTACGTGACTATGGCGGAGGGCGCCCGTCCGTCAAAGGAAGGGCAATATTTTAAGGAAACGGGCGAAGCTGTGAAAGATGTATTCGAAGAGCTGTATTTTGCAGATTAGGATAATAAAACTATAATCGAAAAGGAGAAAAATTATGGGACTTATTAAAGCCGCACTTAGTGCAGTTGGGGGAAACCTCGGCGACCAGTGGAAAGAGTTTTTTTACTGTGATTCGTTAGACAAGGACATTCTTATGACGAGGGGAGTGAAACAAACCTCAAAATCCTCATCGAACAAGTCGGGTCACGACAACATCATCACTAACGGTTCAGGTATAGCCGTAGCGGACGGACAGTGTATGATAATTGTCGACCAAGGTAAGATTGTCGAGCTTTGCGCGGAGCCCGGAGAGTATACCTACGACCAGTCGACCGAGCCGACCGTTTTTTCCGGCAATCTTAAGCAGAGCATTAAAGAGTCATTCGACAATATGCTTAAGCGTTTTTCTTTTGGCGGTGATACGGCGCACGACCAGAGAATTTATTACTTCAACACAAAAGAAATCATCGATAACAAGTTCGGCACGCCTAACCCTATCCCGTTCAGAATAGTGGACAGGAATCTCAATTTGGATACCGACGTTTCGGTAAGATGCGCGGGAGTATATTCCTACAGAATTGCAGACCCGGTGCTGTTCTATACATCCATTGCGGGCAACGTGTCCGAGGAGTACAGAAGAGAGGAGCTTGAGGAGCAGCTTAAGGCCGAATTTATCTCGGCACTTCAGCCGTCTTTCGGCAAGCTTTCGGGGCTCGGCCTTCGTCCGAGCGAACTCCCGACCCATGTCGAAGAGCTTTGCGCTTATATGAACGAGACTCTCGACGTTAAATGGGGACAGGGAAGAGGTCTGGAGATTGTCAACGTCGCTATCAACTCGGTAACTCTGCCGCCTGAGGATCAGGAAAAGATTAAAAATCTTCAGATGGCAGCGGTGCTCAGAGACCCTAATATGGCTGCGGCGTCAATCGCTACGGCACAGTCCGAAGCAATGAGGACGGCGGCAGGAAACGAAGCCGGAGCCGCTATAGGCTTCATGGGAATGGGAATGGCGATGAACGCCGGCTCAAACGCTCAGAATCTGTTTGCTATGGGACAGCAGCAGAACCCTCAGACTTATCAGCCGCAAGGCTATCAGCAGCCTGCTCAGGGTTCTCAGCCTATACAGGGGGAGCAGCCTCAGGTCGGCGCACCGAATGCGGCAGGCGCTAAATTCTGTTCAAACTGCGGAGCTAACGTCGAGGGCGCCAAGTTCTGCGCCAACTGCGGCAAACCGACAGGCAACTAACTATTAATGTCATTAAAAGCCCCGCGTCCAAGGGGGCTTTTTATAAAGGTGGTAAAAATGTCAGAATTATTAGAATACAAATGTCCGAATTGCGGCGGACCGTTGAAATTTGACAGTTCGGAGCAAAAAATGAAATGTCCTTATTGTGATTCCGAGATAGAGGTGGCGTCGCTTGCCGAATATGACAGGGAGCTTAAGAGCGATAAGGCGGACAATATTAAATGGGAAGAGTACCGAGGCGAGGAATGGTCCGAGGGCGAAGCGAGCAAGATGGACGTATATGTCTGCAATTCATGCGGCGGAGAGATAATCGCAGACGCCGATACTGCGGCGTCGAAGTGCCCGTACTGTGACAATCCCGTAGTAATGAAAGGCAATCTTTCAGGTATGTTCAAGCCTGATTTCGTAATTCCGTTCAAGCTCGATAAAAAAGCTGCGACGGACGCATATCACAGACACCTCAAGGGCAAAAAATTCCTGCCTAAGATATTCGAAGACAAGAATCATATCGATGAGATAAAAGCCCTCTATGTACCGTTCTGGCTCTTCGACGCCGACGTGGACGCCAAGGTAAGATACAAAGCTACTAAGATCGACATCAGGAGCGACAGCAAAAACGAATATATAACCACGAGTCATTATTCGGTAATAAGAGAGGGCAGCGTGGCATTTGACAACGTGCCTGTAGACGGTTCGGTAACTATGGACGATCAGCTTATGCAGTCCATCGAGCCTTATGATTTCACCGAGGCGGTCAACTTCCGAACGGCATATCTTTCGGGATATCTTGCCGATAAGTATAGCGTGGGCTCCGAGGAAGCAATCGGGGGAGCTAATGAAAGGATAAAATATTCCACGTCGGAGGCTTTCAAAGATACCGTGCAGGGCTACAGCACCGTTGAGACCGAGATGAGCTCAATATTGCTGAATAACGGCAAGGCGAAGTACGCACTTTATCCGGTATGGATACTTAATACGACTTACGAGGGTAAAAAATACATATTCGCTATGAACGGGCAGACAGGCAAGATGGTCGGAGATCTTCCGATGAGTAAATCCGCATTTTGGACTAACTTCGCTATGATGGGAGGGCTCGCAGCAGCTGCGGCTTTCGCGTTCCAAGTTGTGATGAATATGATGTAAGGAGGATATAATTTATGAAAAAACTGAAGCTGAAATTCAATTTAATTGCAACCCTCTTTGCAGTCATATTATTATTCTCGACTGTCTTCGCCCCCGCAGCTTTCGCAGCGAACGGCAATCTTACAGACAACGCGGGCATTCTGAGTGAAGAGGACTTCGAGTATGTCAAAAGCTATATTGAGAGCATATCGGAAGAGCGGAGCTTCGACATAGTGATAGTAACCACGAACGGCTATGAACAGGAAAACATAACCGCTTTTGCGGACGACTTCTTCGACTATAACGGTTACGGATACGGAGATGGCAGAGACGGCATAATATTCGCGATTGATATGCTCGGCAGGGAATTCGTCCTCACGACTTCCGGCTCAGGCATAGACGCGGTGACCGACTACGGCGAAGAATACATCTATGATAATATGCAGGAGGATATCAAGGCGGGCGAATTCAGGCGCGCGTTTACCGCGGGCTTCGCGGACAGCGTCGTGTATCTGCTTGAAGCATATAATTCCGGAAATGTCTATGACGTAGAGCGGGGCGCGGACGCGTCGAAAGCGAATTATGCTACAATGGCGGCAACATCGCTCCTTATCGGTCTTATGTTCGGTTTGATTTCATCGATGAAGCATAAGAACGCGCTTAAGACCGTCAGAAGACAGTTTATGGCTGACAGCTACGAAAGAAAGGACAGTATGACGCTGACTGCCGAAAAAGACATATACCTCTATACGAATGTAGTCGTAAGACCTAAGCCTGAAAAGAAAAAGGACTCGGGCGGCGGCACTTCCGTTCACACCTCTTCCTCGGGGAGGTCTCACGGGGGAGGTCATTCCAGGGGCTTCTAAAATAGGCGTCAAAATATTTACAAAAAACAAAAAATAAGATATAATGTTCAGATGGACTTGTTATAGGTGCGGACGAATCAATATGAAAAAAATTGCTATATACATAATGAGATTTTTCCTTACGAGCATATATTTCTTTATGAAATTCCGAAAAACAAACGACAAATCGGTCGTGTTTCTGAGCCGGCAGGAGAACTCGCTCAGCCTCGATTTTCGGCTACTTATGAAAGAATTGTCCGACAGAGAGGAGGACATAGTCATTGAGTCCGTCTGCGCACGAATAACGGGTGATGAAAAGAGCGGCGCGCTGAGGTTCATTAAAGCTTCTCTACGGAGCATGTATCTGCTCGCCGCAGCTCGCGTAGCGGTGCTTGACGCATATTGGCCGGCAATATCTCTTCTTAAGCATAAGAAGAGTCTGACGGTAATACAGATGTGGCACGCTATGGGCAAGATAAAAAAATCGGGAT
>JBHAFL010000029.1:0-4416 GCA_041856085.1 Anaerovoracaceae bacterium
AATCGCTCCTACCATTGTCCCCGTGAAGCCTATAGAGTTAAGATATTGGGCGACCAGCGGACAGAGAACCCCGAGAGGCGCATACATCATAAGATAAAGTATATGGCTTTTATACCGGTTGCACAGCTTCATTGAGTTCCCTCATTTTTTTATTTTTTGAATAAACGTACCTAAAATACATATATAGCGCAAGCGCTGTAATCAGCCAAGTCACGGGATATGCCGAATATACCCACGCGATGGTTCTCGTCTGAGGAAGTCTCGCAACCGCCCAAAGCCATGCAATCCTGAAGCCGCAGACTCCTACGAGCGTCGTTATAGTCGGTATGACCGAATATCCCATGCCCCTTATTACACTCGCAACCACGGTCATCACACCGCAGATAAAATATGGAGCGGAAATATACAGAAGCCTTACCATTCCCGCGTCTATTACAGAGGGATTAACTGTATATATCCCTAAAAGCCGTCTTCCTAAAAAGAAGCTCGCAAGACCCATAACAAGACCCGTTACGGTTGTACAAATCGTAGAGATTTTTAGTATCTGCGGCACTCTCTCGTTCTTGCCCGCTCCGATATTCTGAGACGTAAACGAAACCGCCGATTGTGAAAAACCGTCCATCGATATGTATGTGAACGCTTCAATGCTTGACGCGGCAGACGAGCCCGCCATAAATATTTTGCCGAAAGTGTTTATCGACGACTGAACCGCCATATTCGATACCGAAAAAAGCATGCCCTGTATTCCGGTAGGAATTCCTATCATCAGTATCGGCTTCACCTTAGTCCGCGTCAGAGCAAGCTTTTTCAGCTCGAGCTTAAACGCCCCCTGCTCCCTGCGCAGACACCTTATAACCAGGTATGCGCTAAGAATCTGAGATATGACGGTGGACATCGCGACTCCCTTTACGCCTAAGCTCAAGGCGATAACAAAATACAGATTGAGCGCCACATTAATCGCCCCCGCAAAAGCGAGATAAACGAGTGGTCTCTTAGTATCTCCCCTCGCCCTAAGTATCGCCGCGCCGAAGTTATATATCGCCATAATGGGCGTTCCCATAAAAATAATGTCGAGATATGCTTTGGCAAGCGGCAGCACCTCCTTATCGGTTCCCATCGCGAGCAGAAGTTTTTTGCTGAAAGTAATGCCGACAATGCCTACGCATATACCTCCGATTATGCTGAGAAGGACGGAGGTGTGAACCGCTTGGCTTATCTCTTTTTCTCTGCCCTCGCCGAAAGCCCTCGCAACCACTACGTTGACGCCCGTGCCCATACCTATAAGGATGTTTACGATGAGCTGAGTCGGTGAAGCCGAGACGCCTACCGCTGCAAGAGCCTCATCTCCGGCAAATCTTCCGACAACCATTACGTCCGCCGCGTTAAAAAAGAACTGAAGCAAACCCGAAAAAACTACGGGTATTGCGAATATCAGCATTTTTCTCAGGATAGGACCCGTCGTCATATCTATTTCATTTTTATATACTTTTCTTTTACTGTCTTCAATTTCCATAGGAATTATCTCGGCAACCTGATGCTGTCTTCGTCCCTGCTTTTTTTCTGTCTGTAGAGTGTGAACTTCTTGCCGATTGCCTGCACGAATTCGGCGTTAAGCTTTTCAAGCAGCGAATTCGCGGTTTCTTTCGGGTCGAGCTCCGAACCGTCCTGAAGCTTCACTTTCATAAGCTCGTTGGCTTCAAGATAGTTATCCATCTCTTTTATTATGTTCTCGCTAATACCGCTTTTACCTATAAAAACCGTCGCGTCAATATGGTGCGCCAAGCTCTTCAAGTAGCTTCTCTGTTTCCCTGTGAGCATTTTTTCTCCTTTCTCACTTCGCTTTTCATGAATAAGTATTATAGCAAAAAATCTCTGTGCTTTACAGTGTTTTTTCACCTTTTTCACTCAAAATTCACAGTATTTTGCTATTATTTTTTATAGACTTTTTTGCTGGTTATATTATGCTTTTACGGGTATAATATCAATATAATAATTTGTCGCACGATACCGTTTATTTTTTGCTGATAAACAGGTATGCGATTTTAAGAAATGTACTATGTAATCAATTTGGAGGTAAAAAAATGGGAAAATACGCAGGAACTCAAACAGAAAAGAATTTATTGGAAGCTTTTGCCGGTGAATCTCAGGCGAGAAATAAATACACATATTTCGCGTCAAAAGCAAAAAAAGAAGGCTATGAGCAGATTGCGGCTCTCTTCTTAAAGACTGCCGACAACGAAAAGGAACACGCTAAGCTCTGGTTCAAGGAGCTTGAGGGCATAGGCGATACCGCCGCCAACCTCAAGGCTGCCGCCGAGGGTGAAAACTACGAGTGGACGGATATGTACGACGGCTTCGCCAAGACAGCAGAGGAAGAGGGTTTCCCTGAGCTTGCCGCGAAATTCAGAAATGTCGCCGCTATCGAAAAGCAGCACGAGGAGAGATACAGAGCGCTTCTTAATAACGTCGAGACTCTCAAGGTGTTCGAGAAGAGCGAAGTCAAGATCTGGGAATGCAGAAACTGCGGACACATCATCGTAGGCACAGCCGCTCCTGAGGTTTGTCCTACTTGCGATCACCCTAAGGCATATTTCGAAGTGCATTGCGAAAACTACTAAGCAGTTATTGCAGTCGATATCCGAACATAGTCAATAATTAAACAAAAATCCCCGTATTTAGAATTGACGAACTGCTAAGTACGGGGCTTCTTTTCAATTAACTTAAACCGCTGCAACCGTTGACGGTCAATCGTTGGGCGATTTTTGCCGTTTTTTTATCATATAAGTATAGCATTTTTATGCTTTATCAGTTTCTGCTGTTTCTCATCGCGATAAGTCTTATCATATTGGCAAGGGCTGTCGCGAGAGCCGCTATATAGGTCATCGCCGCAGCGCTGAGCACCTTTTTAGCTCCGCTTCTTTCGGCTTCGCTGACAATTCCGAGCTCCGTCATCATAGCGAGAGCCCTTGAGGAAGCGTTCAGCTCTACGGGAAGAGTCACTAAGTGAAAAAGCACCACTACGCCGAAAAATATTATTCCGAGGTTGAAGAGCATATTGCCTATCTGATAGCTGCCCGAACCCAGAAGCATTATACCGATTATTGCCATCGGCCAACTCGCCATTGACGTTAAATTTACTACAGGCACAAGCGTATCTCTGAATTTCAGAGGTCCATAGCCCGTTTCATGCTGAATGGCATGTCCTACTTCGTGGCAGGCAACCGCAACCGCGGCAACCGAATTATTATCATACACGGTTTCAGAGAGCGAAATAGAATTATTCCTCGGGTCGAAATGATCCGTCAAGCTTCCTGAAACGGGCATAACCGAAACATAGTTTATGCCGCTTGCGGACAGCATTTGTCTGGCGGCCTCCTGCCCGCTGACGCCGCTCGAAACTCTAATCTTGCTGTATCTGCTGAAATTACCCTTTACCTTAAGCTGTGCATAAAACGTGAAAATTATAGCCGGTATCAGAATAAAAAAAGACCAGTCGTAATATACATATCCGAATCCCATATTATTTCTCCTTATTTTTGTTAATATCAGCCGCACTGTCGCTATGCTGCGTATGCGGTTATTATACCATAATTTCAGACTTGCGCAGCAAGGCTGTTAGCGGCGAAGCCGCGGCGAGCGAAACTCGCAAATTATGATACAATGTTCTCTCAGGCGTCCGCCGGTCTTTACTAAGAGCGGCGGCTTACGCCGTGAGGTTATTATACCATGTTTACATGGTATAATTCAGCCATGTGCGATTTTGCCGAAGTTTACGAAGGCAAAATTATCGCACGGCGATATAATCTCCGTATAATGGCTGCGTACGCAGTCATTATACCACGAATATTCGCCGTTAAATGTAGAATAAATGAAAAATACCCAAACATCCGGTGAATGGGTATTATGTGGAGCAAGGAACGGGAGTCGAACCCGCCTTTCAAGCTTGGGAAGCTCGTGTACTACCGATGTACTACCCCTGCATATTTAGCGCAAACGTCACCGCCTCATACTTCTCTATATCTGTAATAAAAATCGCCGAACATCGATGCAAGACTATTATATACCAAAGCTGCAAAAAAAGCAAACGGATATATTCCGATTGCTCGTGTATACCTGACATACGGTTAAAAAAATCAATTATTTTTTGTCGCAGTTACTGTCTGAATCAAGGGCGGGAATTATTCTTTTAACCCTGAGCGATACTATTTTAGCAAGTGACAGCTTCAATAAATCAGGGATAATGTACGGCACGACGCAGAGCATCAGCGCCTGAGTGAAGCTGTAAGCGCTGCCTTTCGCCCCCATAACATAGCAGAACCATAATGTGCCGAAGATGTAGCAGCTCAAAAGAGCTATGAGATATGCCCATATGGGCGCTTCTCCTTTTTTTAGAAATGATATCAACCATATTATAAG
>JBHAFL010000030.1:0-3171 GCA_041856085.1 Anaerovoracaceae bacterium
AAGACCTATTACTACAAGGCGCGGCTTGCGGTATATGACGGCGAGGGCAGGCTGATAGCCGCTACAAGCCTTAAAAACTGCAACGCTTCCGGGAGGCAGGTAAAAGTCGCATAGCAGTAAAAGTCAAAAAATGAAGTAAGGAATTCATTATGTTTTTCATAGTATTTTCCCGTGAAGATTTTTGGAAAAAGGCGGAAACTCAAGCGAGTTCTCCGCCTTTTTCCAAAAAAATACAGAACGACGAGTGCGGATAAGAGAAAACAGTGGAATAAAAATACAAAAAACGGTGGAATAATATTGCGAAAAATGGTGGGATGGATTATAATAAAACGAAAGTATGAATAGCAAGATATGATTCCAAACGGTTTTGAGAGAGGGATTTGATATGAGCATAGCAGATAAATCTAAATATAAAAAAAGGATAATAGATACACGGGTTGACAAATATCTGAAAATATTTGGGGCGGTATGCATAGAAGGTCCTAAGTGGTGTGGAAAAACATGGACATCTTCCGTGCATTCCAAAAGTGAGTTTTTGGTTGGCAACCCGGAAAATAACTTTCAGAACCGCATGCTTGCAGAAATATCTCCGGACATAGTGCTTGAAGGGGAGACTCCAAGATTGATTGACGAATGGCAGGAGGTTCCCTCGATATGGGATGCTGTCAGATATTTCGTTGATAAGCGGGGTGAAAAGGCACAGTATATATTAACAGGTTCATCTACGCCAAAAGTTAAGGGGATTCTGCACAGTGGAGCAGGAAGAATAGGCAAGCTTCGCATGAGAACCATGTCGCTGTATGAATCCGGAGATTCAACAGGTCAGGTATCACTTGAAGAACTCTGCGCCGGAAGCCTTACCCCGGTGATTACCGGGGAAGTAAAACTTGAAAATTTAATTTATTACGCGGTTAGAGGAGGGTGGCCGGGGAATTTAGGCGTTGAACCGGCGCTCGCGCAGCTTTTACCGGGTTCATATATCAGAGCGATACTCGACGATGACTCACAGAGAGTCGACGGAATACGGTATGATAAACATAAAATGGAACTTCTCTTGCGCTCACTTGCGAGAAACGAGAGCACCACGGCGTCTAATAATAAATTACTCAGAGACATTAAAGACTTAGAGTTTGAAGATATTGACAGAACGACAGTGTCACAGTATTTGGATGTGTTCTTAAGGATGTTTTTGATTGATAACCAACAGCCGTTTTCATCTGATGTACGCTCGTCGAACAGAGTTAAACGGGCGGAGAAACGCCATTTTTGTGATCCGGCGCTTGCGTGTGCGCTTATAGGCGCGACTCCGGAGAGGCTTATGAACGACTTGAATTTATTCGGATTCATATTTGAAGCCATGTGCGAGAGAGATCTTAGGATATATGCGGAGGCTTTCGATGCAAAAATATATCATTATCAAGATTACAGGAATAGAGAAATTGATGCTGTAATCGAGAACAAAGACGGAAGCTGGTGTGCCTTTGAAATCAAACTTGGGGCAAATCATATAGAACAAGCAGCAAAAAATCTAAAAAGAATAAGTGCGGATATAGGTGAGGAAAAGGGTGGAATACCGCCGAAAGTTCTTTGCGTCATATGCGGTATGTCAAATGCGGCATATCGCAGAGAGGATGGAGTTTTTGTAGTTCCAATCACGGCGCTAAGACCATAGATTACCCTCCGAAATTGGTGGTGCTGAAAGCTTTTTATCGCGAGATCCAGATATAAATAAACCTTGACAAATAATAAACACAGGAGTATTGTTAAAGCACAAAAATTAATACATAGTTAAAGGGCGTAGCTAACGGAAGTCGGGTGAGAACCCCGGGCTATACTAAGTAACCGTAATGCCGAAGCCATTGACTCGCATGAGAGGTCGGGGCAATAGGACGAGTCGGGAGACGAGTTATGACTCTGATGTAATAATCTTAGGTAGCAGAGCATCGATTAAAAGATAGACAGGAGCTACAGTTATCGTGTTAGATGGACATTAGACTGCCTGCCGTGCTTTTAGACTGAGAAAACGGGGAATTGAGGTATAGCATTCATAAAACCTTAGCCCTGCGAAAATGATTTAATGCAGACTACCTGAGGGCGGTCTGTTTTTTTATGTAGCTTAAGCGCAAAATAAATAAATAAATTAACATTTGGGGGTGAAACCGATATGAAGCGTATAGCTCATGCAGACGGAAACGATGCGAAAAGGAGTTCCATGCAGGAAATTAAACTATCTTACAAACTGTATGGGGGAAGGAGAGCCGGAGAATAATAAAATAAAAGACGCAGTGTTTGCTTTATTCGGAATATGTTATACAAGGAGAGAAAAAATGAAAAAAAAGAGATATATGACGAAACTGTTTAGTCTGCTGCTTTCGGTTTCAATGATTTTTACCCTTATGCCGGGGGCAGTATATGCAGAACCCACGGGTCAAGTGATAACCGCGTATCTACACATCAGTATTGATGGAGAGCTGGCACGGGTTGATAAGGAGGGTGTGGATAAAGACAAGTTTATGGCTTGGAGGTCTGTCGCGGTTTCGGATAAGACTGCCGATGATAAGATAACTGTCGAAGATATGCTTATATGCGCGCATGAGCAATACAGACAGGACGGCACAGCCGACTTGGATATTTCCAATAAAAAGGTATGGGGAAGCGACTTGGCGAAGCTGAACCTTTACTGTGGCAGTGAAGTGAAAAAGGCCGATAAGGATACTGTCATAGAGGCAGAAGAGCATATTACCATAAGCGGAAGCACAGTAGCGGGCAGAGAATATCGCTATTGCAATTTTGAACACGCAGGAGAGAGCATTTCGTTTTCAAAGGATGGGATAGAGGAAGAGGATATATATCTTAGCATGCTTATCGGATCGGCTGAAAGCGAAGATGAGTTTTCTCTGAGCCCGCTAACGGCGGAATATGATGTCATAGTAGCCGAATATGACGGTAAAACGCTTAATACAGCCGATTCCGAAAATTGTGAAATAGCAGAAGACTATATCGATTTCAAATTGAAGTCGTGTGAGGGTAAATACATAGTTTCACTGAGAAAAAAAGGGGGCGACCTGTATTTTGATGCACCGGCCGTCATTCTAAACATTCAGAGCAATAGCGTGCAGGCAAACTTCAAGATTATGGGGTATGATCCGGACAAGGCGGAGGGAATACAGA
>JBHAFL010000031.1:0-2780 GCA_041856085.1 Anaerovoracaceae bacterium
ATTTCATTTATATATAACTCCCAACCGGTAGAAAAAGAAGCAGAGATGGTAAGGCGTGCAAAATCATATAAAGCAGGTTTTGTAAAAAGCGACAGCAACTTAAGACCCGACCAGACGCTTGCGGACGTACTCGTACTGAAAGAGCTCAAGGGTCACTCCACCATAGCGATTACCGAGGACGGGACGCCGGAGGGAAAGATGGTGGGGCTTGTGACCTCACGCGATTACAGAGTGTCAAGAATGGACGCAGACACTAAAATCAACGAGTTTATGACTCCGTTCGAAAAGCTCATCGTAGGCGAAGAGGGACTATCCCTGTCCGAGGCGAACGACATCATCTGGGATAATAAGCTTAACGCGCTTCCGATAATAGACAAAAAACAGAGACTCGTAGGTTTCGTATTCAGAAAAGACTACGATCAGCATAAGTCAAACCCTAACGAGCTTCTTGACGAGCAGAAGAGATATATTGTAGGAGCAGGTGTGAACACCCGCGACTATGAAGACAGAATTCCTGCTCTTGTAGAGGCGGGGGCGGACATTCTTTGCATAGACTCCTCGGAGGGCTACTCGGAGTGGCAGGGAGAGACTATCGCATGGGTGAGAGAGCGTTATGGAGACAAGGTTAAAATCGGAGCCGGAAACGTGGTTGACGGCGAGGGCTTCAGATATCTCGCAGAGGCAGGTGCAGATTTCGTTAAGGTAGGCATAGGCGGCGGCTCCATCTGCATCACCCGTGAGCAGAAAGGCATAGGCCGCGGACAGGCGTCGGCGGTTCAGGACGTAGCCGAGGCGAGAGACAGGTATTTCGAAGAGACGGGTATATACGTCCCTATATGCTCGGACGGCGGAATCGTTTACGACTACCATATGACGCTTGCGCTCGCTATGGGTGCGGACTTCCTTATGCTCGGAAGATATTTTGCGAGATTCGACGAATCGCCGACAAACAAGCTGAATATAAACGGTAACTACGTTAAGGAATATTGGGGAGAGGGCTCGAACCGCGCCAGAAACTGGCAGAGATATGATCTTGGCGGAGATCCGAGAATGAAATTTGAAGAGGGAGTCGATTCATACGTACCGTACGCAGGCTCGCTTCACGACAACGTGATGGTTTCACTCACCAAGGTAAAATCGACGATGTGTAACTGCGGTACGTTGACAATCAAGGAACTTCAGAAGAATGCGAAGCTGACGCTCGTGTCAGCCACGTCGATTGTAGAGGGCGGAGCGCACGATGTAATCCTAAGGAACGCGTCGGACAACGCTATAAAATAAGAAAAGTCACCTGGAAAGGCGGTTCTTTTTTGCTTTGGATATTTCACTTGCCGAGTCGCGGGGTTAACCGCGAGGCGAGGCGGGGTATAGGAAGCAGACGAAGAAGCCGCCGATTTTGGTTGATATACATGCCGGCATGCCGGCTATAAATTAGGAGGAAAAAATAATGGCAATTTCAAAGGAAAACACCAGACCGGCCGATATGCAGAGGATAACCACGTCGGAATTGGCAAAAGCGTTCATCGAAGAGCAGCTCAAGGAAATCAGGGCGACCGTGGGTGACGGTAAGGTACTCTTAGCGCTTTCGGGCGGAGTAGATTCATCTGTATGCGCAGCACTCATTTCGAAAGCAATCGGAAAGAACCTGATCTGCGTACACGTAAACCACGGACTTCTCAGAAAAGGCGAGCCGGAGCAGGTTTGCAACGTATTCGGTAAAGAGATAGACGCGGAGCTCATATATGTAGACGCTGTGGACAGATTCTTAGACAAATTGGCAGGGGTTACCGAACCTGAACAGAAGAGAAAAATCATCGGAGCCGAGTTCATCGAGGTGTTCGCTGAAGAGGCTAAAAAACTGTCAGGGGTCGAATTCCTCGGTCAGGGTACAATCTACCCTGATATCCTCGAATCCGACGGGGTAAAGGCTCACCACAACGTTGGAGGGCTTCCTGAAGACCTCAGCTTCAAGCTTGTAGAGCCGGTTAAGTTCCTCTATAAGGACGAAGTGAGAGTAGTAGGTAAGGAATTGGGACTTCCCGACAATATGGTATATCGCCAGCCATTCCCGGGGCCGGGACTCGGAGTAAGATGTACGGGCGCTATAACTCGCGACAGATTAGAAGCGGTAAGAGAGTCCGACGCTATCTTAAGAGAAGAATTAGACGGTATGAATCCCGCCCCATGGCAGTATTTCACAGCAATACCCGATATGATATCGACAGGTATTAAAGACGACAAGCGCTACATGGGATGGGCGGTAATCATACGCGCCGTAAACACCGTGGATGCAGTTACGGCAGAAGCAGTCGAGATCCCATGGGAAACCCTTAAGACTGTCAGAGACCGCATCATCGCAGAAGTTCCCGGCGTAAACCGTGTGCTCTGGGACATCTCCGACAAGCCGGTAGCGACGATTGAGTGGGAATAACAGAAGCAAATATGTTACTGTTGCGAAAGCGTTGAAAACAGTGGGTTTTAGCGAATGAACGGTGCAAAAAACTCTTTGGTGATACTGTTTTGATACTAAAAAGCTGAAATAGTAGGTTAAAAAGGGAGTTGTTGAATTAAAGTAAATTTGTAGAAAGCCTTCCATCATTTTGGTGGGAGGCTTTTGTGGAAATAGTGGGTGACAAATTGGAAGTTGTGGAGGTGCAAGGTATGGCTTCAAGTAAAGAATATTTGGATTTTATTTTAGAACAACTATCTGAGTTGGAAGAAATAACATATAAAGCAATGATGGGTGAATATATTGTTTATTATTGCGGGAAAATTATTGG
>JBHAFL010000032.1:0-4066 GCA_041856085.1 Anaerovoracaceae bacterium
AAGCTTAACTCTCAGGTCAGCCTTAGTGTCGGCTATGATATTCGCCGCAACACTCTTAGTAAGCTCGACCTTTACCTTGTCGGCGTCAGCTTCCGAGCTGTCTGCATTTAGGACTATTTCCGATGACTTCATCTCCTTAGCCTGCTTAATCATTTCGGCTGCGTTAGCGTCCTTGACGGTTACGGTCGCGGTGCTTATGACAGCTCCGCCCGAGGCGGTTTCACTTCCTTTTTTTACTTCCGTCTTGACGGTTGTCACTTCGTTATTGCCGTCCTTGGCTGTGATAACTTCCGCTCCGGCGTCAGCTCCGGTGTTCCATTTTTCCGAGCCCTCTTCCTTAGTATAGTCGTCCGTATAATGCCATACGATTCTGTCTCCGTTTTCTAAGAACTGCTCTGCCAAGCCGAGCATAGGATGCGTACCGTTAAGGGTGTACATCCACCCCGATAGTTTGCCGTTTGTGAACTCGCCGAGAGTTAATCCTTTCGGCGTGGTTATATGCGAAACATAATTACCGCTGCTGTTTTGCCAAGAAAATCTATTTTCTCTCAGCACTTTCTCGAACACCGTCTTAACGGTAGCGTTAAGATTCACCTCAACTTCCGTCTCAGTTATCCATGTTTCGAGGTTCCCCGCTTTAAGCGTGTGCTTGTTATCATCCGTGACCTCATGAATCTCATCGCCGAGCAATGTGAAGTATACCTTTATGGTATTAGGCTGATCAGGCTGTTCGGGCTTTAGCACCGTCGCCTTGATTTCAGTTTTCGCCCCCCTATAGCTGAGCTCGACAGTCTGAACTCCGCGAACATTGGTATTATATCCGTTTATCTCGATTTCGGAATAAGCAGGTCTGGTTTCGCTTCCGTCGCTCCATGACACTATGAATATAGCCTTACTTATGTCTATCGGTTCTCCCATTATATATTTTTTCTTGTATCTGCCCTTTACCGCCAGCTCACAAGCTACAGGCTCTTCTCCATGAGAAATTTTACCGTCCGACTTTATCCAATTTTTGAGGCTTCCTTCTCCATCATTGAGTTTCTTTATTATGCCGTTTCCGTTGAGCTCCTGAGCAGTTACCGATTTTGTGAGTTTGTCCGCATCTTTTCCCAGAGGGTCGTCACTTCGGTTGTAGTCTCTCTTATCAAAACCGACTATTCCCGGCAATCGCTCTGACGTATTACAATAAATAGCATTATTCTTGTCCTTGACGTCAGCGTTAGTGTCTACAATTTTTATGAAACCTATTCCGTTTTCTGCTACAGAAGTCAGATAATAATTGTTCAAAATCGTATTGCATTTGTTAAGCGAATTATAGTGTCCTATAATTCCGCCTTTTATCGCATTTGGTGTGGTAGCTACAATTTCTCCATTGAAAAGATTGTTTCTCACATAGCACAGATTCCATGCCTGCGTGCATGCTCTCTCACCGCCCAATATTCCACCTATATAATCAGAAGCGGTAATTTTAGCATTCGAATAACAGTTTTCTATAGTCGAACATGGCGTGTTAGGAGCGGACTCATGGTAATATCCTGCACCTACTATTCCTCCCGCATATTCCCCTGTAGCAATTACCTCGCCTGTGAAACGGCAGTTTTTAATCTCAAAGAATCCCATAGTCTGCCCCTTTGAACCGACTATGCCGCCTACATAATCCTCGCCGTATACTGTCGCTGCACTCTCACAGTTTATAAATTTCCCTGAAATCTCGCTTCCGAACGAACCGGAAGAATGCACTTCCTCAGGTTTGTTCTCCGTCTTATTCCAGCCAATTTTAACATTATCTTCAACCTTACAGCTTGAGAAAACACAGGTGTTTCCTCCCGAGGCATAGCCGCCCATGAAGCCTCCCTTTAAAATCACTGAGCCGCTTTTTAACGTGACATTGATTGCTGTGATTGTGTCAGGGGTTCCCGGTGCATAGCTTCCTGATGTCCCCAAATTATATCTACCGTCTTCACCATAGTCAACCACGTAGTTCTCTACAAGGGCATAGCCTGCCATATACGGAGCATATATGTTCAGATTCTTAACGGTCGCCTCTCTCACGAAACCGAACAGCGGCAGGCTCCCCTCCTCGAACCTGATCGTGTGCCCCGCCCCGTCGAATGTTCCCGAAAACGGCTTACAATTCCTGCCGTTTGATTTTGTATCTCCGTAGCCGATAGGTTTCCAGTTTTTTGTTAAATCAATGTCGTTTTTCAGTCGGAAAAAATGTCCTGCATAGTATTTCTTTTTGTCTACACTGTCTCTCAGCTTTTCCAAGTCTTCTCGAGAACTGATTTCCCACGGTTCTTCAGCTGTCCCCTTGCCATTCCACAGAGCATTCCCGACTGCACTCAAATCCGCTTCTTGTTCCTCTATATACACATATACATCTACAGGCTCGCCTTTATACGCCTTGCCTCTATATCTGGCGATAGGAATGCATCTATAAATTTCTCCTAAGTTAGCCGTACTCGCATTTATCTTGTAGCTGCTGCCGTTTGCGCCTCCGATAACTCCTGTGCTTGTGTTACTGAATTTATGCCATGAATACGCCTTGGTAACACCTTCTTCGACAGGCCATTCGGCAGACACAGATAATGTGTCTGTATTCGTATCTCTTTGTTTATAATAATATCCGTATTCATGTTCACCGAACATTTCGGCGTTTTCCTCCGGGAGCTTAGGAATCTCCATAGTCCACTTGGTATTCTCAGGCGTAGGGTCGGGATATATTTCTATCTTCGCAGTTTCCGTATCTATAACATTGTTTTCTGTAGCGCCCTCGTTCGTTATCCTGCAAAAATAGTAAAGTTCGCCCAGCTTATCGGTATCGGGTGATAATTCCTCTCCGATTTCACCGATGATTGGCAGAGCTTCGCTCTTATCCTCGCTCGCGCCCTTATACCACTGATAACTCACCTTGCCGCTTGCAGAAGCGTGAACTTTTAACTTAAACGGTTTTTCAAAAAGCGCATAACCCTCACTTCTTAAGCTCTTGCTCATTATAGTCGGCACGTCGGTGGCGGGCTCTCTTTTTAGCGTAACAATATACTCCGTTTCACCTCCGTAAACGCTTGTATCATTGTTTTTTACCGTAATCCTTATGTCAGCCTTGTCGTCTTCGAAAGTGAGTTTGCTGAGGTTAAGCTTAAAAACTTCCCCGTTATCTGCGGCTTTGCCGTCTATTGTCACAATATGGTCTCTTCTAACCGCCTCAGGCCTAATATCGATGGTTTTCGCCTGATTGGATATATAGAATTCGCTTAGCCGATTCAATGAGTCGAACTGCTTAATAGGATTCCCCTCTACAGTTAATGCATTTAGAAGCGGAAGCTTTTTAGTATCAAATCTATACTCATCAAAAGTTATTCCTGCCAAATCCCTGAGGCAAGTTACAAGCTTAAAATCCGTATATCCGTTTGCGGTAATATATTGAGATATGCTTCTGAGGTCATCTACGGCATCAGCAGGAAGCAAGCGTCCTTTTGTGGTATATTCCCCCTTTTTATCTCTGAAAAAAATCTGTCTGAATACATTATTCTCATTGTTTTCGGACACGGTGACCATAGTAAGCCTATCCGATTTTTCAGGATAAAGTATTGTGTATTCTTTGACTTCAGGAGTAAACTCCGGCTCTATACATGTGAGTTCACCCTCTTTTTTCGTTGATTCCGCTTGAGCTGTTATCGAATCGAATTGAAAATCCAATTCCTTGGCTAAATCATCTGTATAATATATTAGCCAGCGGTCTTCTTCATTGTTTTCTATATTTTTTGCGAGAGTTTCCTGAAACTGTCCATTGTATACGACCGCCCACATCGCTCTCGGCGTCTTCCCGCCGTTCTTAAGACTTATATCGTCCGTCGTATCCTGAGTCCCTCTATCCCAAGTAACTCCATTAAGCGTCGCCCCGTCGCCTGAAAACTCGGCGGTAATGCCTGCCGCCGTAAGCGCCGCTTCTACCGTACTGCCCATAGAAGTGTAGCCGCGCGGCGCTGCGAGCTTGCCATCATACCACACATCAAGTTTTTTCTCCCTTAGCGTCTGTATTCCCTCCGCCTTGTCCGGGTCATAC